>NZ_CP100416.1:92721-316287 GCF_026017845.1 Amycolatopsis mediterranei | reverse complement strand
AGGCCTGCCGTACTGTACTCTGAATTGACCCACAGTACTGTTTTCAGTACTGAACTATTCCGGGTCTTCGCCCCGGGGCGGGGGGGCCCCCCCCCCCCCCCCCCCCCCGCCACCGGAAATGATCAGCCGTATTATTGCCAGCCGAGCTCGGCCAGCTGTTTCGCGGCTTTGCCCACGGGCCAGAAGCTCACCTTGTCCAACCGGCCCGACTCGGTCCGGAACTTGAAGCCGCGGCTGTACAGGCCACGCACCCGACGTACACCGGTCACCTCGGCGCGCGCGATCCGGATCGGCACAAGGACCCGGACACGCAGCTCGATCTGGTCTCGGCTGACCAGCAGGACGGCGAACGGCCACGTCGCGCTGACGCCGTTGACGATGGCCCCGCCCCGCAGCACGAGGTCGTAGTCCTCGTCCCGTAGCGCGGCAATCCGGCGCGCGTACTTCGGGGCCGGCGGCGGAACTTGGCCGAGACCGCCGGTCTTCTCCCGCCACCGGGCCCCGACGAACACCGTCGTCACCAAGAGAGCGCAGATCGCCAGCAGGACGATCCCCATCTCCGCGCGGGAACTCATCGACGTTTCTCCCGTGTCACCGGCGAAGCATCTCAGTCGAACGGATTCGTCAGCCAGTCCCAGACCTTCGGGATGTGGAACGACGCCGGCCACGCCACCGTGTGTACCTCGAAGGCAGCGGCAGCCCCTCGGCGCCCGCGCCGCCGCCCAGCCGTGCTGAAGATCGCGCAATCGTACTGGCAGCGGCATCCCGACCAACGTAATCGGGCATCAGCCGTGATCACAGCAGTCGAGGTCCTTGGCAACCTCAACGACCACAACGCACCACACGACACCATCTGGCAGCAGATCAACCTGTTTCACGCGTGACAACCACCGGTGGCCTTCAGCCTCGGCTTATGTCACGGTCAGCTTGTGTTCATCGCTACCGGCGACGTAGCGAGGTGCCATCGATTCCGTTCGGTAACCGGGCCTTGAGCTGGGGAAACACAGTCTCCCTCGACTACGGCTCAGCGCCGTGGGGCCACGGCAAGAAGGCACCGACCGCACCCCCGAATCAGCGTCGATTCCCTGCAGCAGCAACAAAACGGCCGCCACCAGCAGATCGAACACCCGGGTGCCGACATGCACGCGCAGGCCAACCCGATCACCGCAACCCGGGACCTCAGCCATACAACGCGCCCCACAGGTCCACCTGACCTGCGGAAGACCACAAGAGCTAGCGTTTCCACAGGTCAGACGCATGATCGTAGTGGGCCGCCTGGGGCTCGAACCCAGAACCTACGGATTAAAAGTCCGCAGCTCTACCAATTGAGCTAACGGCCCGTGCCCTCAGTTTAGCCAGGCCCCGGTGCGCCCCTCGCACGCCGGGTCCGGCTGAGGCTCTCGGGAAGGTCAAGACTGGTTCTTCACCGGTCGGCTGGCCATCATGCCTTCATGCCTGGTTCCCTGCTGATCCTCACCGGGCCGCCCGGTGCCGGGAAGTCGACCGTTGCGCGGATGGTGGCTGCCGATGGCGTGCGGCCTACCGTGCACCTGCATACCGACAGCTTCTACGTCTGGATCCGGACCGGGTTCGTGCCGCCTTACCTGCCTGAGGCCGCCCGGCAGAACGAGGTCGTGCTCGGGGTGATCGCCGAGGCCGCCTGCGGGTACGCGCGCGGGGACTTCGACGTGGTGCTGGATGGTGTCGTCGGCCCCTGGGCGCTGCAGCCGTTCCGGGAGGCTGCGAAGCGCGACGGTCTGGACCTCTACTACGTCGTGCTGCGACCCAGCCTCGAAGCCACTCTCGCTCGGGGGACGGCCCGCGAGGCGAAGGAACTCGTCGACGTCGAGCCGCTGAAGGGGATGCACGCCGCGTTCGTCGGGCTCGGTGCGCTGGAACGGCACGTCATGGACACCACCGAGCAGGCCGCCGAAGAGACCGCCGACGCCGTTCGCCGCCGGGCGCGCTCGGCCGCGTTCGCGCTCTGATCCTCTGTGGACGAACGTGGACGCGCGGGGCCCCGACCCCGCGCGCACGCCGTCAACACTGGACGAACAGGCCCGTGTACGCGGTGCACTTCTTGGACGACTTGTCGTTGGCCGCCTCCGGGTCGGCCGGCGTGCTCGCCGCTCGCTGAGCCGTCGCCGTGAACGCTCCCCATGCGAAGAAGCCGCCTTCCGACGTGAACTTCGCCGTGGCCGAGGCGCCCGGGGCCAGGGTGCCGATCGCGCAGGTCAGCGTTGCGCCTGAGCGGGTGCAGCCCGCCATCGAGACGACCGTGCGGCCGGAGCCTGCGCCGGCCGTCACGCGGACGCCGGTCGCGGTGGCCGGGCCGGTGTTCGACACCTTGATCACGTAGTCGACCTGGGCGACGAAGCCGGCGCGCGGGGTCGCCGTCAGCACGACCTTGACGTCGGCCTCGTCCGGCGGGGCGATCGTGACGGCCGGGCCGTCTTCGACGGCGAACGCGTAGTTGTCGCCGGCGAACTGGTGCTGGAGCGTGAACTGGCCGGGTGCGACGTCATCCTTGACGCGCAGAGTGAACGTCACCGTCCGGCTCTCGCCCGCGCCCAGGTCGCCGACGCCGCCGCGGAAGCTGCTGAGGTACGGCGCGCACGGCGCGATCGTCCCGGTGCAGGAGACCAGGTCCACCACGTCGGCGATCGGCTTCTCCTTCACGTAGAGCGCCGCTTTCGCGCCCGTGATCGTGAAGTCCGTCGGGTTGGTCAGCTGTTCGGTGACTGTGAACGTGGTGCCCGCGCGCACGGTGGTCGCGCTGACCTCGATCGTGCTCGCGGGCGGGGCTGCCGACGCGACGGCGGGCGACGCGCCCAGCGCCGCGGCCGCCAGCGCGGCCAGCACAGCGGCTCTTCGTCCGGTTCGCTGCATGTTGTGATCTCCTGGTTCCGAACCGAGGGGTGCCGCTCCGACCGGTGAAACTGGCGTGCGCAGCAGGGGTGACGAAGATCAGATCGGCGCACCCCGAAATTCGTTACCGGGTTCGCCAAACCGTGCTGAACTGGGGTTTCGCGGCGGTTGCCCGATCACCGACCACGGCGGCGAACCGAAATTGTCGGACCCCTGTGGCACGCTCCGCACATGACCGAACACATGATCCCGGTGGCGGCCCCGCCCCGCCTGACGGCCCCCAGAACCGACCCGGCGCCGGTCGCGGACGAGCGCCGGGCCCTGACCGAGAGCCTCGACTACTACCGGCGCACGTTCGAGCTGAAGTGCGCCGGTCTGGACCCGGCGCAGCTGGCCGAACGCTCGGTACCACCGTCCACATTGACCCTGCACGGACTGCTGCGGCACCTCACGGGCTGCGAACGCTGGTGGTTCCGGATCCAGTTCACGGGCGAGGACGTCCCGAACCTCTACTACTCCGACGACGACCCGGAGCAGGACTTCACGGACCTGGGTGGTGATGTCGACGAGGCGTTCTCGTTGTGGCACGCCGAATGCGCGCGCTCCCGGGAGATCGTCGCGGCGAGCTCACTGGAGCAGACCGGCATTCGCCGCAGCACCGGCGAACCGTTCACCCTGCGCTGGCTGATGCTGCGCATGATCGGCGAGTACGCGCGCCACATCGGCCAGGCCGACCTGATCCGCGAGCGGATCGACGGCGCGACCGGCGAATGACGGCTCAGGCGGCCGCCGTCCGGCGGCGGAAGCGGGAAAGGAGGCTGACCACCAGCGGAACGACGATCCAGCACGCGTAGGCCCAGTGCGTGAAGAAGGCGACCGGGATCGAGACGGCGAACGCGGCGATCATCGCGCCGATCCCGCGGTAGACCTTGCCGAAGAGCTCCGGCGGGGTGTCCGCGCGATAGAGATGGTTCCGCTTGATCTGCCAGGCCATGAGGAGGAACAGCGTCAGCGCGACGACCTGCACGACGGCGTAGAAGACGAAGCGGAATTCGAACCCTCCCTCTTCGGAGATCACCTTCGTGGCGAAGGGCATGATCACCTGCATCAGGAGCCAGCCGAAGGTGAGGCGGGCGAGCCCGCCGCCGAGCGTGGTGACGTAGTTGAACAGGCGGTGGTGGGCGCGCCAGTGGCCGCCGATGACGATGAAGCTGATCAGGAAGGAGACGTATTCGGACCGGAGATGACCGAGTGACCGCAGCAGTTCGGCGCTGGTGGCGCCCTCCGGCAGCGGCAGCTCGAGCGCGAGCAGCGTGATCGCGATGGCGACGACGGCGTCCGAGAAAAAGGTCAGCCGCTCGGCGGCGATGGCCCGGGCTTCGGAGCCGGCGGTGTCCTCGGCGGACGGGGCGCTGGTCATGGCCGATGAGCGTGCCAGACCCGATCGTGATGCCGTCGCCGAGGTCGGCCGCGTGCGATGCTGACGCCATGACCGTCGACCCCGATTCCGGACTCCTGTCCCCGGTGCGGGCCGGTACGCCGGCCGAAGCGTCGACCGGAGACGAGGCCTGGGTGCGCGCGATGCTCGACGCCGAGGCGGCACTCGCGAGGGCGCAGGCGCGGCTCGGGACGGTACCGCCGGAGGCCGCCGACGCGATCACGGAGGCCGCGGGCCAGGCGCGGATCGACGTCGCCGAGCTGGCGCGGGGGTCGCGGGCGACCGCGAACCCGGTCGTCGGCCTGGTGAAGGCGCTGACGGCGGCGGTCGGCGAGCTCGCGCCCGCTGCGGCGGAGTACGTGCACCGCGGCTCGACCAGCCAGGACATCTTCGACACCGCGATGATGCTGGTCGCCGACCGGACGCTGCGGCCGCTCGCCGCCGACCTCGACGCCACGGCCGAGGCGCTGGCCGGGCTGGCCCGCGCGCACCGGGACACGACCATGGCCGGGCGGACGCTGACGGCCCACGCGGTGCCGACGACGTTCGGGCTCAAGGCCGCGGGCTGGCGGCAGCTGGTGCTGGACGCGGCTGTCCGCATCCGCCGCGTGCTCGACGGCGGCCTGCCGGTCTCCCTGGGCGGAGCGGCCGGAACGCTGGCGGCGTACGTCGAGTACGCGCGCCTCGCCGACGAGCCGAGCGGGGGCGGGGGCGGGGGCGGGGGCGGGGGCGGGGGCAGCACACCAGCCACGGTCCCGGTCCCCGGCGCGAGCATGCCCACCGCGATCCCCGACACGAGCACACCCACCGCGATCCCCCGCGCGAGCACGCCCACCGCAGTCCCCGGCGCGAGCACACCCGCCTCGGTCCCCGGCGCGCCGGAGGCTGCTCGCGATGCGGACGTCGGCGGCTACGTGAACCGGCTGACCGCCGCGTTCGCCGAGGAGACCGGGCTGGCCGCTCCGGTGCTTCCGTGGCACTCGCTGCGGACGCCGGTCGCCGACCTCGCCGGTGCGCTCGCGTTCACCGCCGGGGCGCTGGGGAAGCTGGCCGTCGACGTCGAGACGCTCAGCCGGACCGAGCTGGGCGAGGTCGCCGAACCGGCTGCCGATGGGCGGGGCGGCTCCTCGGCGATGCCGCACAAGCGGAACCCGGTGCTCGCGACGCTGATCCGGTCGGCCGCGCTGCAGGTGCCCGTGCTGGCCGCGGGGGTCACGCAGTCGATGCTCGCCGAGGACGAACGGTCGGCCGGGGTCTGGCACGCCGAGTGGCAGCTGATCCGCGAGTGCCTGCGGCTGACCGGCGGTGCCGCGCACACCGCCGCCGAGCTGGCGCGCGGGCTCACCGCGGCGCCCGGGCGGATGCGGGCGAACCTGGCGTCGACGCACGGGCTGATCGTCTCCGAACGGCTCTCCGCCGTGCTCGCGCCGCTGCTCGGCAAGGCGAAGGCCAAGGAGCTGCTCGGCGAGGCCTCCCGGCGGGCGGTGCGTGAAGACCGGCCGCTCCGGGACGTGCTGGACGAGCTGCCCGCCATCACCGGCGTGCTGACCGCGGCCGCGCTGGACGAGCTGCTGGACCCCGCCGGCTACACCGGTGCGGCGGGCGCCCTGGTCGACCGTGCCCTCGGCGACGGGCCGCAGCCGGGCGGTTCGGACTAGCGGGAAAATTCTTTGAACCGCCCTGGGCGGGTGTCCGTGTAGTGGGTATCAAGCAGCCGCACCGAGCGGCGGGAAAACCCAACGGACACAAGGAGAACTTCCATGCTTCGCACGCGCATCGCCGTCTCCGTCGCCGCGGCGGCAGCCGGGCTGGCAGTGCTCACCGCTTGCTCGGGTGCAGAGACTGCTCAGCCGGTTGTCGCTCCTGCGGCGGCAGGTGGGAACGGGGGCGGCCAGGCCGCCAACGGCCAGGTCGGCAACGCTGCTCCCGCGTCGAACGAGTCGAAACTCGTCGTCGCGGACGTCGCCAGCGTCGGCCAGGTGCTCACCGACCAGAACGGCATGACCCTCTACCGGTTCGACAAGGACACCGCGAAGCCGCCGAAGTCCAACTGTGACGGTGACTGCGCCAAGGCCTGGCCGCCGATGCTGGCCACCGGGGACGTCCAAGTACAGGGTGTCGACAAGAACAACGTCGGGAAGGTGACGCGCTCCGACGGGACCGAGCAGATCACCGTCGGCGGGTGGGCGCTCTACCGCTACGCCAAGGACACCAAGCCCGGCGACGCGACCGGCCAGGGCGTCGGTGGCGCCTGGTACGCGGCGAACGCCAAGGGCGGGAAGGCCGGCCAGGCCGCGGCGACCGGCTCCGAATCCGGCGGCGTCAAGCTCAGCGCCAGCAAGATCGACGGCC
The DNA here is from genome assembly GCF_026017845.1 of Amycolatopsis mediterranei. NCBI lineage: Bacteria > Bacillati > Actinomycetota > Actinomycetes > Pseudonocardiales > Pseudonocardiaceae > Amycolatopsis > Amycolatopsis mediterranei. The sequence continues at coordinate 309,629 of NZ_CP100416.1, read as the reverse complement.
TCGGCGACGCGATCGTCGACCAGAACGGGATGACGCTCTACCTGTTCACGAAGGACACCAAGAAGAAGGCCTCCGCCTGCAACGGTGACTGCGCCAAGACCTGGCCGCCGGTGCTCTCGAACGGCAAGGTCGAGCTGCAGGGCATCGACTCGAAGCTGCTGGGCAGCATCAAGCGCCAGGACGGCACCGAGCAGGTCACCATCGGTGGCTGGCCCGTCTACAACTTCTCGAAGGACCTGAAGCCGGGCGACGCGAACGGCATGGGCGTCAACGGCACCTGGTTCGTCATCGAGCCCAACGGCTGCAAGGTCGGCACCACTCCCAGTGCCACCGCCAGCAAGGCTCCGGCGGCTGACAGCAACACTGGGAGCAGCAACGACTCGGGTGGTACCGGCACCACCTACTGAACCACCCCGAACCTCCTAGTGGGCGAGGCCCGGCGGACGCTCTTCACGAGTGACCTCCGGGCCTCGCCCCTTGTGGTCACGACGCAGGAACGACCGGCGACGCGGTTCTTCGGTGACCTGGTCGGAGTTGACCCGGTCGGTGTGGACCCGGTCGGCTTCAATCCGGTCAGTGCGGTCGACCGGGCCGACGCGGTCGGTCCGATCCGTGCGGCCGGTCCGGTCGATCACCTCGGTGCGCTGCTCGGCGACCACCGGCTCGTCGACCGTCTCGTCTTCGGGCAGCAGGATGGTGCGGCGGGCCGGCAGCACCGCGATCAGCAGGCCGAGCGCGGCGATCCCGAGGTGCAGCCACGTGTCGGCGCGCCCGATGTCGAGCGGGTTGCCGGCGTTGGCGAACGGGTTGGTCGAGATGAGGCCGTCGATCATCAGGCCCCACACGAACAGCAGGCCGTAGCCGATGAACAGCAGCCAGCCGAACGCCCGCGCGCGGCCCGAGCCGAACGCGAACAGCAGGCCGACGACGCCGGTCACGACGCGGACCAGGCTCATCAGCGGGTTGGCGGAGAACCGCCAGAACCCGGCGTCGTGGTGCCCGGCGAAGTTGCCGAAGCCGGTCCTTGAGAATCCGATGATGCCGACGACGAGGAACGCGATCCCGGCCAGTCCGGCCAGCACCTGCGCCGGCTGCAGGCCTCGGACCCGGATGCGTGCGCCTTTCGCGTGAACCATGACTCCAGTCCTTCCCAGCGGGTGGTGACGACCGTCACCGCCCTCAGGTACCCCGCGAACACGGTGAGCGAAACGATCCTGCTTGCCCGCAGCGCCCCGGTGTGTTCGCGGATCGGGCCCGGTTCGAGAGCTATCCCACAAACGGGCCCGTTCCGGCGAACAGCGCACGGCCTTCCCGGCAATCCGGAGCATGCGCAAGCTGAGCGGAATCTTCCTGGTGGGGCTGTGCCTGGGGGCGGTCGGCGCGGTGGTGGTGACGGCGCGGCACAGCTCCGCCGCGGTACCCCAGCCCATCGCGGCCGCCGAATTCGTCACACCGACGTCGGCTACACCGACGCCAACACCGACTTCGACGCCGGCTCCGGCGGCCAAGACCGAGCCGTCCGCGTCGTCCGCCACGTCGGCGCCCGCGGCCAAGGGGCAGCCGGCCAACGTGAACGCCGCCGCGCTCGACAACATCGTGGGTGACGGCGAAGTCAGCGCCGTCGTCTTCGATCGGGAACGCGGCGCGGTGGTCACCTCGGTGCGCGCGGACCGCGCGTACACCTCCGCGTCGCTCGTGAAGCTGCTGATTGCGCTTTCCGCACTCGAGCAGGGCGGTCCCGTCGCGGACGTCCAGCGGATGCTGTCCCGCAGCGACGACGACCTCGCGAGCCGGTTCTGGACGGCCTACGGCGGGCCGTCCATCGTCACGCACTGGACCACGAAGCTGGGGCTCACCGGCACCCGGCCGCCGGAGGAGCCCGGTCGCTGGGGCGACACGCGCATCACGGCCTCGGACATCGTGCGGATCTACCGGTACCTGCTCGACCACAAGTCGATCGCGATCCTGAACGCGCTGCACGACGCGACCGAGCGGGGGGCCGACGGGTTCCGGCAGTACTTCGGCATCCCGGACGCCGCCGCCGGGCAGCAGTGGGCGGTGAAGCAGGGCTGGTCGTGCTGCCGGCCGACGCGGATGCTGCACACCACGGGCGTGGTCGGCCACTACATCGTCGTCGTGCTGACCGAGCACCCGGCCAAGGTCGACTACGCGACCGGGTCGAGGCGGGTCACGGAGATCGTCTCGACGCTGCTCGGCGGCTGAGCCGACTCACTGGTCGGCGTCCGTCAGCCCGCCCGCCGCGCCTGAGCGGGGCAGCGGCCACGGCTGCACCCCGCCGGTGGTCTCGACCTGACGGCCCGCCGTGGCGGGCGGGGTCGTGTGGGCGCCGATCCAGGTGAGAATCTCGGGGATCTGGGACTTGAAGGTGTTCATGTTGTGGCCCGCGTCCGGCACCCGCCACGACGAAAACCGGACCGGTGGCCGGACGCCGGCGCGGATCAGCTCGGCCGCCGCGCTCTCGAACTTCTCGTTCTCGCCCCAGATGGCCAGAATGTCCACCGGGGACGGGTGGAGGCGGACCGTGATGCCGACGTTGTTGGCGTCGTCGACGTCCTGACGGCCCTTGTACAAGTTCTCCGTCTCGGCGTCCATCTGGGCACGGTCGTAGCCGCTGACGCTGACCGCCTGGCCGTACCACTGCGGGTGGCGGGTCACCAGGTTCATCGCGCAGTAGCCGCCGGACGACCAGCCGGCGAAGGTCCAGGCCTTCCGGTCCGCCGACACGCCCAGCTTCTGCAGCGCCCACTCCCGCAGGTCCGCCGTCAGGTACGTGTCGTTCGCGGTGCCGTCGACCTCGTCGACGCACTCGGTGTCGTGACCGATCTTCGGGACGCCCGTGGGGTCCGGCATGATCACCACGACCGGGGGCAGCACGCGCTTGGCGATCGCCGCGTCGAGGTGTTCCGGGAGCTTGTACCCGTCGGTGACGACCTCGGGCCCGGACGGGTAGTTCGGGATCCACTCGATCACCGGGAACCGGAGATTCCGGTAGGCCGGTTCGAAGTGCTGCGGCGGGAGGTACACCGTCACGTCGCGGGTGAGCTTGGTGCGCCGGCCGGTCACCTTCATGTGGGCGACGGTTCCCTTGCCCTCCTTGGCGTGCGCCGCACCCACCTCCCGGACGACCTCGAGGTTCTCGCCGTTCGCGCTCGTCTCGGCGTCGATGGTGTTGGCCGCGTAGGCGCCGGTGCCGAGCAGCGAACCGAGTGTCGGGAAGAACCCGCCGATCAGGTTGCCGGCCAGGCCGGTGGTGACGACGATGGAGACGACCGCGCAAAGAATGGTGACGGTGCGCCACAGCAGCTTGCGTTTCCACCGCTCCCAGAACAACGGGATGGCGATGATGGCCAGCAGCGTCACGGCGATCACGACGCTCATCGTGATCGGCGAGTCGAGCCGGATGTTGCTGAGGTGCATGGCAACGGTCCTTCCGGGCGGGCAGAAATGCGCGCCCGGATCGCGGGACTCGCGTATATATCACGTTTGAGCCCCCCGGCACGTTGCGGCCTTGTGACCTCCGCCATAGGACCGCAACGTGCGGTGGGCTCAGCGTTTTCTCAACTATTCGGCCAGAGCGCGGGCCAGCACGGTGACGGCCTGGGTGATCGCGGCCTCGGCGGCGTGCGTCTCGCGAAGCGCGTTCACCATCACGAAGTCGTGGATGATCCCCTGGTACCGGACGGCGGTGACGGGCACGCCCGCCTGACGCAGCTTCGCCGCGTACGCCTCACCTTCGTCGCGAAGGACGTCGGCTTCGCCGGTGATCACCAGGGCCGGCGGCAGCCCGGCGAGCTCGTCGAGCGACGCGCGCAGCGGCGACGCCGTGATTTCCGCGCGCTGGGCGGGATCCGTCGTGTACTGGTCCCAGAACCACTTCATGCCTTCGCGCCCGAGGAAATAGCCCTCGGCGAACTGCCCGTACGACTCGGTGTCGAAGTTCGCGTCGGTGACCGGGTAGAAGAGCACCTGCTGCTTGAAGGTGACGTCACCGCGCTGCTTGGCCAAGATGGTCAGCGCCGCGGTCATGTTCCCGCCGACGGAGTCGCCGGCGATCGCGATGCGGGCGGTGTCGAGGCCCTTTTCCGCGCCGTGCTGGGCGACCCACTTCGCCACGGCGTAGTTCTCCTCGATGGCGATCGGGTAACGCGCCTCGGGCGAACGGCTGTACTCGGGGAACACGACGGCCGCACCGACGCCGGCCGCCAGTTCGCGCACCAGCCGCTCGTGGGTGTGGAAGTCGCCGAACACCCAGCCGGCGCCGTGGATGTAGACGATCACCGGCAGCGGGCCCTCGACCCCGGCGGGGCGCACGATCCGCGTCTCGACGTCGCCGTTCGGGCCGCCCGGGACGCTCAGCACCTCGATCTCGGCGGGGGCCATGGCGACTTCGCCGTCCTGGACGCCGTCGACGGCCTTGCGCCCCTCCTCCGGCGCCAGCTGGAACAGGTACGGCGGCTGGTCGGTGGCCTCCGCGAACGCCTGCGCGGCCGGTTCGAGAGCCAGGTTGTGCGGGTTGGCGGTCATGTCGTCCTCCTCGTGGGTGGAAGCTGATGCCTAGAACGTAGCTCGCAACTCAGTTGTGCACAACTAATTTGAAGTCAATGAGATGCAGGGCACTTAAGTTGCCGCCCAGCCGGAACGCGCGCACCATGGACAGCCAAGGGAAAGAGGAGGACGCCATGGCATCGCTGCGGCTGGACGACCAGCTCTGCTTCGGGCTGTACTCGGCGTCGCGCGCGGTGACGTCGCTGTACCGGGTCGTCCTGGAAGACCTCGATCTGACCTATCCCCAGTACCTGGTCATGCTGGCGCTCTGGGACCGGGACCACCGGCTGGTGAAGGAGCTCGGCGCCGAGCTGAACCTCGATTCGGGCACGCTTTCGCCGTTGCTCAAGCGGCTGCAGACCGCGGGCCTGGTGGTCCGCAACCGGCAGGCCGACGACGAGCGCTCGGTGCGCGTCAGCCTGACCGAAAGCGGGAAGGCGCTGCACGAGAAGGCGCGGGGCGTCCCCGACGTGATCGGCGCGGCGATGGGCCTGGACGAAGCCGGGCTCGCCCGGATGCGCGCCGAACTGGACCGGTTGACCGAGTCCGTCAACGCCTATCGGGAGGCGTTGTCGCCGGCGTGATCGTTCCCGTGGCAGCATGGGCCGCGAAGGGGTGGTCATGATCAACCACGATGACGCGCTCAAGGCCGTCGCAAGCAGCCTCGACCGGCCGTCCGCCGCGCGGATCTACGACTACTTCATCGGCGGGAACACCCACTACGCGATCGATCGCGACTTCGCCGAGAAGGTCCGCGCCCGGCTGCCGCTGATCGGCGAGTACTGCCTGACCAGCCGGCAGTTCCTCGGCCGCGCGGTCCGGCAGTGCGTCCACGAAGGCATCCGGCAGTTCGTCGACGTCGGCTCCGGCCTGCCGACTGCGGGCAACGTGCACGAAGTCGCGGATGACACTAGTCCGCGGCTGGACACGCGGGTGCTCTACATCGACAACGAGCCCATCGCGCTGGCCCACTCGACGCTGCTGCTCGCCGACACCGCCGACCCGGAGCGCCACCACGCGATCGCCGCGGACTTCCTGCAGGAGGACGACCTCTGGGAACGGGTGAAGGCGTCGGACATCATCGACGTGCGCGAGCCGATCGCCCTGGTGGTCAACGCGGTCATGCACTTCGTCAAGGACGAGCAGGACCCGGACCGGCTGCTCGCCTTCTACCGCGAGCGGCTGGCCCCCGGCTCGCTGCTGGTGCTGTCGCAGATGACCAACGAGAACCCGGTGAACGACGACGAGCGGCAGGCGCTGCTCGACCTGCTCGAGTACTACGAGACCACGACGAACCCGGGCTTCCTGCGGACGATGGCCGAGTTCGAACGCTTCTTCGGCGGCTGGCCGCTGCTGGAGCCGGGGCTCGTCTACGCCCCGGCGTGGCACCCCGACGAGCACACCGTGTTCGCCGGTTCGCCGTCCGAGTCGCGGGTCATCGGCGGCGTCGCGCGCAAGCCCTAAGACGCTTCGCGCAGTCCGTCCAGCACGTCGAGGACCGCGCTCTTGCCCAGGTCGACGGCCCGGCGCAGCACCTCCGGGTCGCGCTCCAGCACCGCCACGTCCGGCGCGCCGGCCGGCGGGCGGACGCTCAGGATGCGCGGGTCCGTCGTCAACGTTTCTTCGTCCTCGACGTCCCGCCGGTAGGTGTCCTGCCACGCCGGGATCGCGCCGGGGGCCTGGCGCCGCAGGAACCGCGGCACGACGACGTCGTGCATCCGCGGCGGCCGCACCGGCAGCTCGTCGGCGCGGCGGGTGCGCAGCACCAGGACGTCGGTCGCGCCCTGGGCGAGCGCGGTGCGGTACGGGATCGGCTCGGCCACGCCGGCGTCGACGAACCGGCGGCCGGCCATCGGAATAGGTGGCCCGGCCAGCACCGGCATGCACGACGACGCGGCGAGCGCGACCTTCACCGCGTCGACGTCGTCGAGGAAGGGGTGCAGGTCGGTCGACTCCCCCGTGTCGGCGTCGGTGGCCAGCGGGTGGAAGGTGACCGGGTTGGCCAGGATCGCCGGGAAGTCCATCGGCTCCAGCACCGAGTAGACCTGGTGCACCAGGTATTCGAGGTCGATCACCGCGCGGCCGCGCAGGGTGTGCAGCGGGTTGATGATCCGGCGCATGACCACCGGGTTCCACCACGTCCGGACCCCGGTCGCGGACCGGCCGCAGAGCAGCCAGGCACCGTTCAGCGCGCCGGCCGACGAGCCGTAGACGGCGTCGAACGCCGGTGTCACGCCGAGTTCGTCCAGCGCCAGGACCATGCCGCTGGAGTACGTGCCGCGGCTGCTGCCGCCCTCGATGGCGAGCGCGAGGCGCCGGCCGTCGGTGCGCTCTCCCGGGACGCTGCCCGCCGCCATCCGTTCGGAGATCAGTTCGAGTACCGGGTGCACTCCTCCCATCCTGGTCGTTTCCCGGACGAAGTCGACCCGATTTGCCTGACCCGCAGGGGTGAAGTGATGCGCGCCTCGTTGCACTGCAACTAGTTGCATAGCACCCTCCGAGGATGGCACTGGAGCACGCGATCCTCGTCTCGCTGTCCGAGCGCGCCGGTTCGGGCTACGAGCTCACGCGCCGCTTCGAGAAGTCGATCGGCCTCTTCTGGAGCGCCACCCACCAGCAGATCTACCGCGTGCTGAAGCGGATGGAAGAGGCCGGCTGGGTGGCCGTCGACGTCGTCGCGCAGTCGGGGCGGCCGGACAAGAAGGTCTACACGGTCAGCGACCGCGGCCGCGCCGAACTCGTCCGGTGGCTGGCCGAGCCCGATCCAAGCGCCGGGCCGGTCGAGCTGGCCGTGAAGATCCGCGGCGCCACCTTCGGCGATCCGGCGAAGGTGGCCGAAGAGATCGTCCGGCACCGCGCGAAGCACGCCGAACGCCTCGACGTCTACCGCCAGATCGAGAAGCGCGACTTCCCCGCGCCGGCGGCCCTGACCGGCCGGCACCTGCACCAGTACCTGGTCCTGCGCGGCGGCATCCGCGTCGAAGAGGGCCAGGTCGAGTGGTTCGACGAAGTCCTCACCGCCCTTCACCACCCCAAGGACGCCCGATGAACGAGCTTGCGAGTGAATCATTCAACACAGAGCCGCCGCGAATGCGGTCGCTGAGCGCCGGCGAGGCGACAGCGTGAGCCCGTACCCGCACCTGCTCAGCCCGCTCGACCTCGGCTTCACGACGCTGCGCAACCGCGTGCTGATGGGCTCGATGCACACCGGGCTCGAGGACAAGGCTGCGCACTTCCCCGCCCTGGCCGAGTACTACGCCGAACGCGCCCGCGGCGGCGTCGGGCTCATCGTCACCGGCGGCTTCGCCCCGAACCGCACCGGCTGGCTGCTGCCGCTCGCGTCCAAGCTGACGACGTCCGCGGAGGCCAAGCGGCACCGGCAGCTCACCACGCCGGTGCACGAAGCCGGCGGCAAGATCGCGCTGCAGATCCTGCACGCCGGCCGGTACGCCTACCACCCGCTGAGCGTGTCGGCGTCGAGCATCAAGGCGCCGATCAACCCGTTCCGGCCGCGCGCGCTCACCGGTTACGGCGTGCGTCAGCAGATCCGCGCCTTCGCCGACTGCGCCGCTCTCGCGCGCGAAGCGGGCTACGACGGCATCGAGATCATGGGCTCCGAGGGCTACCTGATCAACCAGTTCCTGGCCGAGCGCACCAACAAGCGCACCGACGCCTGGGGCGGCACGCCGGAGAAGCGCCGCCGGTTCGCCGTCGAGATCGTCAAGCGCACCAGGGAAAAGGCCGGCGACGACTTCATCATCATCTACCGGCTCTCGATGCTCGACCTCGTCCCGGGCGGCCAGCGCTGGGAAGACGTCGTCGCGCTCGCCCAGGAGGTCGAGGCCGCCGGCGCGACGATCATCAACACCGGCATCGGCTGGCACGAAGCCCGCGTGCCGACGATCGTGACGTCGGTGCCGCGCGCCGCCTTCACCTGGGTGACCGGGAAACTCAAGCCGCACGTGACCATCCCGGTCGTCACGTCGAACCGGATCAACATGCCGCAGGTCGCCGAGGAAGCCTTGAGCAGCGGCGACGCCGATCTCGTGTCGATGGCGCGGCCGTTCCTCGCCGATCCCGAATGGATCCGGAAGGCCGAGACCGGCCGCGACGACGAGATCAACACCTGCATCGCCTGCAACCAGGCCTGCCTCGACCACGCCTTCAAGCGCAAGCTCGTGTCCTGCATGGTGAATCCGCGGGCCGGCCACGAAACGACGTTGACGCTCGCGCCGGCCCGGCGGACGAAGCACGTCGCCGTCGTGGGAGCCGGGCCGGCCGGGCTGGCGGCGGCGACCGCGCTGGCCGAACGCGGGCACAGCGTCGAACTGTTCGAGGCCGACGCCGAAATCGGCGGCCAGTTCGGCATCGCGCGGAAGATCCCCGGCAAGGAGGAGTTCGCCGAGACCATCCGCTACTACCGGCGGCGGCTCGAAGTGACCGGGGTGAAGCTGCACCTCGGAAAGCGCGTGGCCGCGGCCGAACTCACCGGCTTCGACGAAGTCGTGCTGGCCACCGGGGTCGCGCCGCGCGTCCCGTCGCTGCCCGGGATCGACCACCCGAAGGTGCTGTCCTACGTCGACGTCGTCAAGCACGGCAAGCCGGTCGGCGAGCGGGTCGCGGTGATCGGGGCCGGCGGCATCGGCGTCGACGTCAGCGAGTTCCTCACGCACACGAGTTCGCCCGCGCTCGACCTCGACGCGTGGCTGGCCGAATGGGGTGTCACCGACCCGGAACAGGCGGCGGGCGGGCTCGGCACGCCGCGGCCCGAGCCGTCGCCGCGGCAGGTCTTCCTGTTGCAGCGCAAGAAGTCCGGCATCGGCGCCGGGCTCGGCAAGACGTCCGGCTGGGTGCACCGGGCCGCGCTCAAGGCGAAGAAGGTCGAACAGCTCACCGGCGTGACCTACGAGCGGATCGACGACGACGGCCTGCACATCACCGTCGACGGCGAGCCGCGGCTGCTGGACGTCGACACGGTCGTCGTCTGCGCCGGTCAGGAGCCCGTGCGGGACCTCGCCGACGACCTGCGCGCGGCCGGGCTGCCGGTGCACCTGATCGGCGGGGCCGACGTCGCCGCGGAACTCGACGCGAAGCGCGCGATCGACCAGGGAACGAGGCTCGCCGCCGCGCTGTAGCCCGATAAGCGTCCGGCACTGGCAGGATGAACCCCGTGCGAGACGTATGCGTGATCGGGCTCGGGCTGATCGGCGGGTCACTGCTGCGCGCGGCGGCCGCCCACGGCCGCACGGCGTGGGGTGCCGCGGTTTCCGAAGTGGACGCCGACGCGGCGAGCAGAGCGGGCTACGACGTCACGACCGACGTCGAAGCGGCCCTGCACCGGGCCGCGGCCGAAGACGCGATGGTCGTGCTCGCCGTGCCGCTCCCGGCCGTCGAAGACCTGCTGCGCCTGGTCAACCAGCACGCTTCGCACTGCCTGCTCACCGACGTGACCAGCGTGAAAGCGCCGGTGCTGGACGCGGTCCGCCGTCGCGTGCCGTACACGCGGTACGTCGGCGGGCACCCGATGGCGGGAACGTCGAACTCCGGCTGGCTGGCCGGGGACGCCACGCTGTTCCAGGGCGCCGCGTGGGTGGTCGCCGTCGAGGAGGACACCGACCTCGACGCCTGGGCGGAGGTGGCGAAGCTCGTGCTGGACATCGGGGCGCACGTGGTCCCGCTGCCCGCGGAGTCGCACGACGAGGCCGTCGCCCGGATTTCGCACCTGCCGCACCTGCTGGCGGCGATCCTGGCCACGATCGGCGCCGAGGGCGGCCCGCTGGCGATGTCGCTGGCCGCCGGGTCCTACCGCGATGGCACGCGCGTGGCCGGCTCGAACCCGCAGCTCGTCCGCGCGATGACCGAAGGCAACCGGGACGCCCTGCTGCCGATCGTCGACGAAGCGCTCGGCCGGCTCGGCGCCGCCCGCGGTTCGCTGGCCTCGACCGGCGGGCTCGCCGCCACGATCAACGCGGGATACGAAGGCGCGCAAGCACTGGCCGCCAGCCTGGACGTCGAACGGGCCGGGGTCCGGATCAGCCTGGCCGCGCCGGACGCGCGGCAAGGACTGATCGCACTGGGCGAACGCGGCGGCCGGATCACCGGCCTGGCGGACGGGATCGCGACCGGCGAAGTCCAGTAGCTACCGCGGGGCGTCCGGGGTGTCGTCGAACTTGTTGAGGAAGTCCTTCGCCTTCTCGACACCGCTGTCGATTTGGCCGTCGTGGCCGGCGAACTTCGACTTCGCGAAGTCGGCGGCCTTGTCGAGGCCCTCCTCGATCTTGTCGTTGTGCTCCCGCAGGGCCTCTTCGGCCTTGCCCTTCAACGCTTCGAAGTCGATTCCCATGGGTGCATTGAACCGCACGGACGTTACGTGCGCCGGTGGTAGGGCAGGAACCGCCGGACGAGCCCCAGGGGTGCGCGTTCGGCCAGGTCGGGGCCGCGGACGGCGTCGAACGCCGACTCCAGCTGGTCGACCACGCCGGACAGCTGCGGAGCGTCCGGCAGCGGCATCGACCGCGGCGCGCGCTGCTCCCGGACGGCCGACGCGAGTTCCCCCAGCGCGGCCGTCAGCAGCTCGACGTCGGCCGGGGCCGGCGGCGGCACACCCCGCCCGATCGTCACGCCGACTTCGGTGACGGCGTCCGCGACCCGCTCCTGCGCGGCGATCACCGGCCACCACGCCACCGCCTGGCGGCCGTGCGCGGACGGCTCGACGACGGCCTGCTGGAACGCCGTCCGCAGGTCGGCCAGGGCCCGGTAGGCCCCGCGCCGCGCCCGGGACCGCGCCAGCCGTGCCTCCCCGGACGACGCTTCGACCAGCGCGTGGGAGACGTACTTCGCGACCGCGTCCAGGCCGTCGGCCAGGCGCCCGCCCACCCGCGGGCGCCGGCTGCCGGGCCACAGCAGGTAGCCGAAGACGAGCACGATCACGCAGCCCAGCACGGTGTCGACCAGCCGTGCCAGCACCACGCTCCAGTTCCCGGTGTGGGCCAGGCCCATCTGCAGGATGATCAACGGCGTCACGAAGGCGCTCTGGATGCCGTAGTTGCGCACCTTCCCCACCGCGATGCCGCCGGCGAAGATCGCGCTGAGCACCACCAGAACCCAGCCGTTCGCGCCGAGACCGAGCACCGCGGCGCCGATCCCGACGCCGATGACCGTGCCGATGCCCCGCAGCACCGCGCGGCCGAAGACGGATCCGAAGTCGGGCTTGAGCACGATGCCGACGGTCAGGGTGATCCAGTACGACCGTTCCAGCGGCACGAGCAGGCCGACGACCTCGGCGATCGCGACGCACAGCGTCAGCCGCAGCGCGGCGATCCAGGTCAGCGGGCCGGACGCCAGCGAGGCCGCCCACTCCCGCAGCCGGCGGTGCCACGGCGTCGGCAGCCGTCGCTTGCGGTCGTCGCCCTTGCCGATCCGCACGAGCCCCGCGTAGAGCGCGGCGAGCACCGGGTCGGGGTCGCCGGGTGGCACCGGCGGCGGGGCCGGCAGCGGCTGGCCGGCCAGCACCGCGGCCGAAAGCGCGACGAAGTGGTCGATCACCTCCGCGGCCGGGCGGCGGCCCGCGTTGACCATCGCCACCGACGCCTCGACGGCGGGTGTCGTCGCCGAAAGCAGGTTGAGCAGGTGCCGGTAGGCGGCGTCGCGGCCGGACAGCCACGAGCGCGCGGTGAGCAACTGGTCGTAGGCGGTGTTCATCGCCGTGGTCAGCCGGTGGCGGGCGACCCGGGAGACGGCTTCGTCGGTCGCCGACAGCATCGCGGCCAGCTCGACGTAGACGTGCGCGACGGCGGTGCGTTCGGGGCTGGTCGCCCGGACCGTCCAGGTGACGAGCGCGACCAGGAGGCTCCAGGCGGCGCCGAGGCAGAAGCAGCCGAAGAGGACCTCGACGCGGACGCCGGTCGCGTGCTGCCCGGTGGCGATCACACAGAACACGAGCATCTGCAGCCCGGCAACCGAGGCGTTGCTCCCGGCCGCGCTGATCACCGCGGACACCGCCGCGACCAGGATCACCGTGGGCATCGACAGCGCCGGGGTACCGCCGGTGAGCAGCCCGGCGAGGTAGCCCGCGGTCGCGGCGAGCGTCGCGCCGCCGAGCCGCCGGGCGCGGTAGCGGTAGGGCCCGGCCGATTCGGACAGCACGGCGGGCAGGGCCCCGGTCGAGATGAGCGCGCCGACGGCGATGTCCCCCGCCGCGTACGCGATCGCGAGCGGCACGGCCAGCGCGACCACGGCCCGGGCGACCATGTTCCACGGCACCGGCACCGGCGTGCTGCGCAGGAGCTGGACGAGCCAGTGCGGCGCGGCGAGGTCGGGGCGCGGCGTGCTCACCCCCTCATCTTGACCTACGCCCCCGGAGACGATTGATTATCAGTCTGTCAACAAAGTGGGAGGTTCCGGTGGGTCGCAAGTACTCGTACGAGGTCAACCGCACGAGCACCGCCCCGCCGGAGGCGCTGTTCGCGCTCGAAGCGGACGGCCCGCGCTGGGCGGAGTGGGGAAAACCACTCATCGTCCAGGCCCGCTGGGCCCGGCGCGGCACCACCGAACCCGACGGCGTGGGCGCCGTCCGCGAGGTCGGGATGTGGCCGGTGCTGATCCGCGAGGAGACCCTCGAGTACGAGCCCGGCCGCAAGCACGTGTACGCCTTCGCGGGCGGCAAGCCGATCAAGGACTACCGCGCCGAAGTGCTGTTCACGCCGACCGACGGCGGCGGCACGCACCTGCGGTGGACCGGTTCGTTCACCGAGCCGGTCAAGGGCACCGGGCCGGCGCTGGCCGCCACGCTCCGGATCGTGATCCGGCTGTTCTCGGCCAAGCTGGTCAAGGCGGCCGAAACCGGGCGCTGAGCCGGGTGGCTCCGGCCACAGGAGATCCTCCGGCGCAACGTTCCCCCACCCTCCCGCGTCACTCTTTCGGGTAGTACACGAAGGGGGGAAGGCGTGAGGAAGCGCTTGACAGCCGTGGTCGCCGCGGCAGCACTGGCCTTGACCGGGTGTTCGGGCCACGAGCCGGATCAGCGGGAGTCCGCCACGAGCCAGCCGAACCCGGCGCCGCAGGGCTTGAACCCCGACGTGAAGACGTCCGGTCCCTACCCGTTCGGCACGGTCCAGCAGAAGGTGCCGCCGATCGAAAACGGCCAGGTCCCGCTGATCCGCCGGATCACCACCGACAAGCCGTACGTCTTCCTCACCATGGACGACGGCGCGGTGCAGGACCCCGACGCGCTGAAGCTGATGCAGCAGAACGGGACCCACCCGGTGCTGTTCCTGAACCAGAAGTACGTGAAGGGCCACGAGGCCTACTTCAAGCAGATCCTCGACGCCACCGGCGCCACGCTCGGCGACCACACGGTCAGCCACCCGAACCTCAAGGGCAAGCCGTACGAGTTCCAGCGCAAGGAGATCTGCGACGACGCCGACGACTTCCAGCGCGACCTCGGCGTGCGCCCGTCGCTGTTCCGGCCGCCGTTCGGCAACTACGACCAGAACACGCTGCGCGCGGCGGCCGCCTGCGGGATGCGCGCCTCGGTGCTGTGGACGGCCGCGGTCAACGACGGGGTCGTCCAGTTCCAGTCCGGCGACAAGCTCAAGTCCGGTGACATCGTGCTGATGCACTTCCGGAAGACCTTCAAAGAGGACTACACGGCGTTCGTGGAGCGGGCCAAGAAGGACGGGCTCACGCCCGTCCCCCTGGCCGACTTCCTCGGTTAGAGCACGACCGTCGGCGTCACGACGGTCCGGCGGCACGACACGTCCCCGAGGTGCACGAGGATCTGCGTCGTCCCGCGCGGCACGTTGTCCAGCACGAACCGGCCGCCTTCGTCGGCCGTCGTGGACGACGTGCCGTGCTCGGCCACGCGGACCTCGACGCCGTACTGGCCGGCCGGGACCAGCCAGCCGTCGATGCGGTGCAGCTTGCCCATCTTGGTCAGGTTGATCATCACCGTCAGGTCGCTGACCGTGAACGTGATCGTGCCGGTGCCGCCACCGCGGACCCCGGCCAGATCGTCCAGCCGCTCCCAGCGGGCGACCTCGACATCGAGGTCTTCGAGTGCGAGCGCGAATTGGACCCGCTGCACCAAGTCACCCGGTGGCGGGTCCAGTTCGTCGAGAAAACGGCCGATGTCGGCCAGCAGTACGTCGTCACCGAAGGAGGCTTGGCCCCCCGGCGCCCCGAGGTCGTTCATCGGCTTCCCCCTTCACTGGCGAGGAGATCGCGCATCTGGTCGAGGCAGCGACCCCTGGTCGGGCCGACACTGCCGCGCGGCATGCGCAGGGCCTCGGCGACGAGCTGGTACTCCGCACGACCCGCGAGCACGGTCAGCCGGAGCAGTTCCTGACAGCGGTGGGGCAGCCGGACGAAGGCGCGCCAGACCCGGCGGTCGCGGTCGGCGCGGACGGCTTCGTCTTCGGGTGCCGGTTGGGTGCTCGGCATCGTTTCGGCGACCTCGTCGCTCAACGGCACCGGCTGCATGCGGCGGCCGAACGGGTGGGTGGCCTCGCGGCGGGTGGTGGTGATCAGCCAGGCGGCGAGGGCCTTGGGGTCGCGGAGCTTGCCGAGCTGGCTGAACAACGCCAGCCAGACGGTCTGGACGACGTCTTCGGCGACCGCGCGGTCGAGCCCGTTGGCCCGGGCGACGTGCCAGACGAGCGGGGTCAGCTCTTCGACGAGGCGGGCCATCGCCCGGCGGTCACCGTCCCTGGCGGCCTGCATGCACGCAGCGTGCAGCTCGGCGCCGGTCAGGCCCTCCCACGGCGGATCTACCTCTGTGGTTTGCACGTCGGTCACCGTATCTGCCCCTCTTCGGAAGAGTCTTCCAGTCGGCAATGGCAGTATCGCGGGTCCTTCGGGGGGAAGGAGCGTGCAGGTGGATCTCGGATACATCAAGGTCACTTACTTTGTCGGTCGTGCACTACCGGTCAATGGCAATCGCGGGAGGTACCGGCCGACGCGGTGAACCCGCGCCGACCGGTACTCCCCTCCCTCAAGGACCCGCTCCCCAACGGGCCCCGCCGGATGTCCCCTCCCCCGAAGGGCACCCGGCCGACGGTGTCCGGAAGCCCCCTCGGCTCCCGGTCACCGCGTTCACTCGAACGCGACACCCCCTGTCGTGTTCCTTCGTGCTTGGCTGCTCCACAGGACGCAGTGGGGGCACCGCCAGATACCCGAACCGGCAAATTATTTTGAGAATCGACGCAGAGCGGCTAACTGATCACCGCGTGTGCCAGCGTTCCGGCCCAGCGGGCGTAGCCGGCGGCCCCGGGGTGGAACCGGTCGCTCGCGAAGGCGGCCGGGTCGAGCAGGGCGGGATCCATCCGGACGTGCCGGACGCCGGGGATCCTCTCGAGCGTTGCGGTCGCGTGGTCGAGAGCGGTCGAGCGGGCCGAAAGGACGTCGCGCAGCGGGCGCGGCAGGGCCGGGAAGCGGGCCATCGGCGGCACCCCGGCCAGCAGGACGTCGACCGGGCCGAGCCGCCGGCGCAGCTCGAGCACCAGGCGCAGGAGGTCACGGCGGTAGCCCGCGGCCGTCCGGAGCTCGATGGTGTCGTTGACGCCGAGGGCGATCACGACCAGGTCGGCCGGGCGGACCTCGGGAACGAGCTCGGCGCGGACCACCCGGGCGTTGGCGCCGGTCCGGCCGACCGCCTGCCAGCGCACCGCCCGGCCGTCGCGGGCCAGCTCGCGGGCGAGGCAGCCGGTGAGCGCTTCCTCGTGGTCCGCCGCGCCGACCCCGTCCACCGTGGATTCCCCGAGCACGGCCAGCCGGAAGGGCTCGCCGTGCCCCGGGACGAGTCCCTCTGTGGGACCGGCCGCGCCCGGCAGCCGTGGGGTCTTGCGCTTGACGTACAAAGCCTGAGCGAGGAGCACCATGGCTCGACGCTAGCCGTGGGCGATCGAAACCTTCCGCCTGATCAGCGTGGGGTCCGCCACGGCGTCGAGCAGGTACGCGGCGACGTCGGCGCGCCGGATGGTGAACGTGCGGACGTTCCCGTCGAGCCGGCTCGCGACCTTGCCCGTGCGCGGCCCGTTCAGCAGCATCGGCGGCCGGACGATCGTCCAGTCGAGATCGGTCGCTTCGACGACCGCCTCCATCGCGAGCATGTCCGCCCAGCCGTGTTTCAGCACGCGGTTGAGCAGCGGCTTCACGAGCGAGCGCGTGAAGAAGCCGTCTCCCTCGGTGTGCATGCCGCTGGCGCTGACGACCAGCAGGCGCTTCGCCCCGGCTTCGATCGCCGCGCGGGCGCCGTCCACGCAGACCGTGGTCGGCCCGCGGTCGCGGGAGCCGACCGCCGAGATCACCGCGTCGCGGCCCTCGACGGCGGCCGCCAGCTTCTCGTGGTCCGGAAACCCGGCGACCACGACCCGGGCCGGCAGCTTCAGCTTGGCGGGGTCGCGGACCACGGCCGTGACGTCCCAGCCGCGGTCCAGCGCCTGCTTGACGACCTCCCCGCCGACGCCGCCGGTCGCCCCCAGCACGGTGATCTTCATGGGTCTCCTCCTCGGTTAGTGAACACTCACCAGGTAGGGTGAGTGTTCACTAACCAGGCTGAGAACGCACTCAGGGAGCCGCCATGGGAAGCCGCGAAGAGATCGTCGCCGCGGCCGCGAAGGTCATGCGCGAGCAGGGCTACGCCCACGCGACGACCAAGGTCATCGCGCAGACCGCGGGGTACTCGGAGGCGCTGCTCTACAAGCACTTCCGCGACAAGACCGACCTGTTCCGCAGCGTGCTGGCCGAAGAACTGCCCGCCCTGGGCGCCACCTTGGCCGAGCTGACCGCGGACCCCGGGCAGGCGCCGCTGCGGGACAACCTCGTCCGGGTGGCCCGGCTCGGCCTGGCGTTCTACGTCGACAGCTTCCCGATCGCCGTCTCGATGTTCTCGTCACGGGAACTGCTGCGCTCACACCGGGAGCGGTTGCGCGGGCACGGTCCGCACCTGCCCGTGCGGGCGGTCGCGGGCTACCTGCGCGCCGAGCAGGCACTGGGCCGGCTCAAGGCGGACACCGACGTCGAGGCAGCCGCGGCCCTGCTCCTCGGCGCGTGCTTCCAGCAGGCCTTCCTGGCCACCTTCGAAGAGACCGAGCCTGCCGACCAGGCCGAGCGGCTCGCGGACGTCCTGCTCGCCGGCCTCTAGGCGTTCTTCTCTTCGTGGAGCTTGTGCCAGCGCTCGTACATGCGGTTGAGCTCCTCGAGCATGAACGACAGGAAATCCCGCATCTCGGCGAGCCGCCTGCCCGAGGGGGTGTCCTCACCCAGGGCGTCGATGCCGTTCTCCGCCGCGTCGCGCCACATGGTGATCATGCGGTCGCGCTTCATGAACGTGGCGTACCAGAGGTCGTCGTAAAGGCGGTAGTGGTCGCGGCGCTCGCCGGGCTCGCGCTCCTTGGCGACCAGGCCGATCTGCTCGAGGTAGCGCACCGCGCCGGAAACGGCGGCCGGGCTGACCTGCAGCTGCGCGGCCAGGTCGGCGGCGGTCAGCCGGCCTTCGTCGGTGGTCATCAGCGCGGCGAACACCCGCGCGGGCATGCGCTGCATGCCGATCTGCGAAAGCACGAGCCCGAGGCTCTCGACGTACCGGCGGACGGCGTCTTCATCTCGCTTCGTGTCAGGCGTCGTCATCGGTCCATTCTCCCGTACCCCTCCCCCGCGATCACTCGATCCAGACATTTTCTTAACTTCACAACTTCGTGAAGCGAGTGTAGCTTCCGAACCATGGACAACGCCATTTCGGTCACCGGCCTGCACAAGTCGTTCGGCCGGACCAAGGCCCTCGACGGCCTCAACCTGCAGGTACCCGCCGGGGAGGTGCACGGCTTCCTGGGCCCGAACGGCGCCGGGAAGTCGACCACCGTCCGGGTCCTGCTCGGCCTGCTCCACGCGGACGCGGGGGACGTCCGGCTGCTCGGCGGCAACCCCTGGAAGGACGCCGCGAGCCTGCACCGCCGCCTGGCCTACGTGCCCGGCGACGTCAACCTCTGGCCCAACCTCTCCGGCGGCGAGGTGATCGACCTGCTCGGGCGCCTGCGCGGCGGCCTGGACGAGAAGCGCCGAGCCGAGCTCGTCGAGCGCTTCGACCTCGACCCGAAGAAGAAGGGACGGACGTACTCGAAGGGCAACCGGCAGAAGGTCGCCATCGTCGCGGCGCTCGCCTCCCGCGTCGACCTGCTGATCCTCGACGAGCCGACGTCCGGCCTCGACCCGCTGATGGAAGCGACGTTCCAGTACGCCATCCAGGAGGAGCGCGAGCAGGGCCGGACCGTGCTGCTCTCCAGCCACATCCTCGCCGAGGTCGAGGCGCTGTGCGACAAGGTCAGCATCATCCGGAACGGCCGCACGGTCGAGTCCGGCACGCTCGCCGAGCTGCGGCACCTGACCCGGACGTCGATCACCGCCGAGCTCGCCGGCCCGCCGAACGGGCTCACCCGGCTGAGCAACATCCACGACCTCAAGATCGAGGGCAACCGCGTCCGCTTCGACGTCGAGACGCGCTCCCTCGACGAAGCCCTGCGGCAGCTGACCGAGGTCGGCGTCCGCAGCCTGGTCAGCCAGCCGCCGACACTGGAGGAGCTGTTCCTGCGCCACTACACCACCGCAGCGAGCGCGAAATGACCGCGACGCTCGACCGTCCCGCCGTCGTCGCGCCCGCCCACGAACTGGCCGGCACCTGGCACCTCATCCGGCTCGCGCTGCGCCGCGACCGGGTCATCCTGCCGATCTGGATCGTGCTGCTCAGCGTCGTCCCGGCGAGCACGGTCAAGACGTTCACGCAGTTCTACCCGACCGTCGCCGACCGGCTCGCCCTGCAGGCGGGCGCGAACGCCAACCCCTCCTACGCCCTGCTCTACGGGCCGCCGTTCGACCTCACCACGGCCGGCGGGTTCATCGCCTGGCGCATGTGCGGCTTCCTCGCGCTGCTCACCGGACTGATGGTCGTCTTCACGGTCACCCGGCACACCCGCGCCGAGGAGGACACCGGGCGCGCGGAACTGCTCGCGTCCGCGGTGGTCGGCCGGTACGCGGCGCTGACGGCGGCGCTGCTGGTGGCCGGCGGCGCGAGCGTGCTGACCGGGCTGATCCAGGCGGTCACGATGATCGGCGCCGGCCTGCCCGCGGCCGGTTCGCTGGCCTTCGGCGCTTCCGAAGCCTTGGCAGGACTGGTGTTCACCGCGGTGGCGGCGGTCGCCGTCCAGCTGGCCGAGTACTCCCGGACCGCCAACGGCATCGGGACCGCCGTGGTCGGCGCCGCGTTCCTGCTGCGCGGCGCCGGAGACTCCACTGTGGACGCTCGTTGGCTGTCCTGGCTCTCGCCGATCGGCTGGGTGCAGCAGGTCCGGGCGTTCGCCGGGGAACGCTGGTGGGTGCTTCTGCTGCCGGTGGTCTTCGCGCTGGTCGCCGGCGGGATCGGGTACTGGCTGCTGCCCCGCCGCGACGTCGGCGTCGGCTTCCTGCCGCCGCGCCCGGGGCCGGCTCGCGCCGCGGCGAGCCTGCGATCGCCGTTCGCGCTCGCCTGGCGGCTGCACCGCGGCCCGCTGCTCGGCTGGACGATCGGCACGGCCGTGGTCGGCGCGGTGTTCGGGTCGATCGCCAGCGGCATCGGCGGCCTGGTCGGCTCGAGCCCGCAGGCGCAGCAGATCATGGCGCGGCTGGGCGGCAGCCACGCGCTGACGCAGGCGTTCCTCGCCGCGATGGCCGGGATGTTCGCCATGGTCGCGTCGCTGTACGGCGTCCAGGCGGTGCTGCGGATGCGCGGCGAAGAGACCGCGATCCGGCTCGAGCCGGTGCTGGCCACCAGCGTGGGCCGGCTGCGCTGGGCGGGCAGCCACCTGGTGTTCGCCTTCTTCGGCACGGCGGTGCTGCTGCTGTCGGGCGGGGTGTTCATGGGCCTGGCCAACGGGCTGCGCACCGGTGACGTCGGCGGCTCGCTCGCGGACACCCTCGCCGGGATGCTGGTCCAGTTGCCCGCGACCTGGGTGGTGGTCGCGCTCGCGGTGGCGATCTTCGGGGTGCTGCCGGGCTTTTCGGCCGCGGCGTGGGCCGTCGGTGCGCTGGCGCTGCTGCTGAGCCTGTTCGGCCCGATCCTCGACCTGCCGCAGGCGGTGCTGGACGTCTCGCCGTTCCAGCACCCGCCGAAGATCCCCGGTCAGGCGTTCACCGAGACGCCGCTCGTCTGGCTCCTGGCGGTGGCCATCGTCGCCCTGGTCGCCGGTCTGGCCGGCTGGAAGCGCCGCGACGTCGGCTAACGCACCCGCAGCTCGTGGCCGGCACCGGCCACGAGCTGCGCCTGCGGGCCGGCCTTTCCGCAGGCGGGGCCGTTCGGCTCGGTGAAGGACGGCTTCACCTCGACGGTGTGCGGTTTTCCGTCGTCGAACCGGACGGTGACCTTCACCGGTTCGGCGGGCAGATCCGGGATCGTCGCGAAGCCGTGAAGACCGCCGGTCGGGACCATCGAAGTGCCGCACGAGCTGTCCGGGCCGGTGCCCGTGCAGGTCGTCGCGCCCGCCGACGTCTCGGGGTAGAGGCCGACCTCGTGCGTGCCGCACCGGTCGCGCCAGCACGCTTCGAGCGTCGCTTTCGAGATGCCGTCCGGCGACGGGATCGACAGGCTGATGCCGACCGGGACGCCGATCGCCGTGCAGGCGACCTCCGGTCCGGTACAACCGGCCGTCACGGCGGCGAGCATCGCGAACCCCAGTACGTAACGCATGCCGACCAGACGGCGCCGGCCGCCGCCGGGTTGCACCGTCAGTCGCGCCAGATCGAGGTCAGCGGCAAGGGGGACGAAGTCGAGGTCGGCGTGACGGAGGTGACCGAGGTCGCCGGCGGCAGGGTGACCTCGACGACGCTGGTGGTGGTCGTCGCCGGCGGCGTCTCGACCGAGGTGACGGTGGCGGCCGGCGCGGACTCGGTGACCGTGACGGGCACCGCGGAAACGGTCCTCGTCGGCGGCGGATCGGTGGTCTCGGCGGTGCGCGGAGCGGGCCGCCCGGCGACGAGCGTGGCCGCCACCAGCAATCCGGTGGCGAAGCCCGCGAGGCCGGTGACCGCGGCGGAGCCCCAGGTAGGTCGGCTGGTCATCCGGGCACCCCCTCGCCACGTGCAGCGCAGGTACGAGGACTAACTCGCCTTGATCTTACGTCGTGTTACCCGATGTGCACCTGGAGCCGGGTCGGCTCAACTTTCTTGCGTGGAGTGCGCGCACGTGCCAGCTTGGATCCATGGGGGTATTGCGGAACCGGGACTTCCGGCGCCTCTGGCTCGCCGACCTCGCGAGCCAGCTCGGCAGCCGGATCGACGTCCTGGCGGTGCCGTTGCTCGCGGTCACCGTGCTCGACGCGCCGGTCTTCGAGGTCTCCTTGCTGCGGACCGCGGCGACGCTGCCGTACCTGGTGCTCGGCCTGCAGGTCGGCGTGTGGTGCGACCGGATCCGCCACCGGCCGGTGCTCATCGCCGCCGACGCCGGGCGGGCCGTGCTGATCGCCTCGGTCCCGGTCGCCGCCCTGTTCGGCGTGCTCGGCATGGCCCAGCTGCTCGCCGTGGTCCTCGGCGTCGGCCTGCTCGGCGTCTTCTTCGACGTCGCCCACCAGACCTACGTCCCGCAGCTGGTGCGGCTCGAGCAGCTGCCGGAAGCCAACACCCGGCTGCAGACGAACCGGTCGCTGGCGGCGGTCGCGGGCCCCGGCCTCGCCGGGGTGATCGTCCAGGCGCTGGGCACCGCGGCGGCGCTGGCGGCGGACGCTGTCAGCTACCTGTGGTCGGCCCTCTGGCTGCGCCGGATCGAGACGCCGGACAGGCGGCCCGAGCCGCGGGAACGGCGGTTGCTGCGCGAAATCGGCGAAGGGCTGCGACTGGTCCGTGACGACCGCGTCCTGCTGGCGATCAGCGCGCACGGCGCCGTGTCGAGCTTCTTCCAGTCGGCCCACCTGGCGATCGTGATCGTCTTCCTCGCCCGGGAGGTCGGGCTCTCGCCCTGGGTGATCGGCGTGCTCGGCACGGCGTCGCTGACCGGCGCCCTCACCGCCGGGCTGACCGCGCGGTGGCTCGGGGACCGGATCGGCCAGGCGCGGGCCCTGTGGGGTGCGGCGGTGCTCTTCGGCCTGGCGTACCAGTTCTACCCGTTCACCGGACGCGGCTGGGCGCTCGCCTGCTACGTCGTCGCCGGGTTCTTCAGCAGCTACAGCGTGATCGTGCTGAGCGTTTTCGGCGTGAGCTTCCAGCAAGCCGTCACGCCGCCGGAGCTGCTGGGCCGGGTCAACGCCATCTCCCAGACGTTGGTGTTCGGCATCGTGCCGCTCGGCAGCCTGCTCGGCGGCACGCTGGCCGGCACGGTCGGCATGCGGGCAACGCTGCACATCGCGGCGGCCGGCGTGCTGGCTTCGGCGGCGATCATGGTGTGGTCGCCGCTGCGGAAGCTGCGCGATCTGACGCCCGCAGACCGTCGATGACCACGCGAACCAGGTGCGCGCTCCCGGGCGCGTACCGCTCGACGGCGAGGCAGCCGACGATGAGCGCCCGCAGGTCGTCGCCGTCGATGTCGGGGCGGACGGCGCCGGCGGCCTGCGCCCGGGCGAGCAGCTCGGCCAGCGCGGCGCGGAACTCGTCGCCGGCGCCGGCCTTGAGGGCGTGCTCCCCGGACTCGGCGAGGGCGTCGCAGATGGCGCGGTTGAGCGACGCCTGCTTGATGACCCGGACGAAGTAGTCGACGAAGACCGCACCGGGGTCTTCGGCGGTGGCGAGCGCGCGGGCTTCCTCGGCGAACTGCTGGATCCGTTCGAGGACGACGGCCTGGAACAGGGCTTCCTTGCTGGGGAAGTGCCGGTAGACGGTGCCGGCCCCGACACCGGCGAGCCGCGCGATGTCATCGAGCGGCACGGCGAGGCCATCGAGCGCGAAGGCCTCTTCGGCGGCGGCCAGCACCTTGGCCCGGTTGCGCCGCGCGTCGGCGCGCATCTTCTCCATCACGTCTCCTCGTTGACAACCGGAGCGGGAACTCCGTATCGTCCTAAGCGGGTCCACCGTTCCGATTCAACGTCCAGTCTTCCAGGAGAATTCCGATGCCGCGCACCGTGCCCGAAATCGCCGCCTTGGTCCGTTCGGGGTTGTCCACCTTGGACGTCGCCCCGTTCGCTTCGCTCTTCGCCGCCGACGCGGTGTACGAAGTCCCGTTCCTGGGGGAGCGGATCGAAGGCCGCGAGGCAGTCGTGGCGACGTTGACGGCCGGAGGTGTCCGGGCGCGAGCAGCGGGGCTGACGAAAGCGCAGGTCACCACCACCCTGGCGGAGTCGGGCTTCGTGGTGGAGCTGGTGGTCTCCGGCCCGGGGATCGAGTTCCCGTCGTCAGTGGGGCTCATCACCGTCGTGGAGGGTGAGATCACTTCGTACCGCGATTACCCGGACACTTCGGCGGCGGCCAAGCTCGCAAGGTCCTCGAACCCTGAGGGCGGCGAGCGAGTTGTCAAGGCGGAATCGCCGCAAATCGCGGAGTAGTCCACATCGGCTTGCGTTGTCCACAGATTTGCCGGGGACCCGTTTTTGCAGGCCAGGGGCGATAAACTGGACCAGGGGACGCCCCCCGGGATAGGGCGGGGGCTGCTCTTGGGACGGCGGGCGGCCTCGAAGGCCGCAACTCCGCCCGTCGGCGCCGGTGGCCGAATTCGACCGCATGACGCAGGCCGGCGAAGCAGCCCACGTCATGGATTCTCATCGTCCAAAACGGACACACCGCCTACCCGGGGACTACGCGGTGGCCGCCGAACGGATCAAGGCGTGGTCGCCTGCTGGCTCGACGGCGGGATGAACAGCCGCTCGAAGGTGCTCACCGTGTGCTCCCACACCCCCGGGACCAGCAGCACCCCGAGCAGCGCGAACACCGGGAAGATCAGCCGCTTCTCGACCTTCTTGCCGGTCCGGAAGCGCAGCACCCGCGGCGGCCGGATCTCGTACCACGTCTCGCCGGCGATCGGGATGGGGAACAGGAACGGGCACCCGGCTTCGGTCAGCGCGTCACCCAGGCAGTGGGTCAGGCACCCGGCCGCGACGGCGATCCCGAGCCAGCCCGAAATGGACGCCAGTTCACCCGCCCGATCGGGGGGAGCCGTGAAGAACCACCACGCCACCGCGGCGCCGCTCACCGGGAGGAGCCAGTCGCCCAGGGCGCCTTCGGCCAGCATCAGCCCGAAGACGACCACGCCCACCACGGCCCAGGGGCCGCCTTCGGTGGTGCCCCACGAGGTCAGCAGGCCCAGGCCAGCCGCGAACAGGACGGTGTGGGACAGGTGGCGGTGTTTGCCGGAGACGTTCTCGTCCCGCGGGCCCTTCGTCAGCGCGTAGAAGCCCGCCGAGACGCGGCGCAGCAGCCAGGACAACGCGCCCGTCAGCCAGCCGAGGAGGCGGGACGCGCTCGCTCCGGGGTGGTCGAGGTCCGGCAGCAGGGCGAAGCCCGCCGTGGTCGCCGCGAAGACGACCGCCTGGTGCACCGAACCCGCCCCCACCGCGGGCGCCAGGGCCAAGCCCGCGCACCAGCCGGTCAGGGCATGCGTCCGCCCCATCATCGTGCCGCCCCCAGGTTCCGCGAACCGAAATCAGTCCGCGGAACCGTAGCGGGCGGTCAGGCTTGGGGGTCTTCCGACACGCTCAGGTGTTCGGCCACGCCGGTGAGCTCGATCACGCGGCTCACCGCGGGGCTGGGGACGACCGCGAGTTCGACATCCTGCTCGCCGGCCTGGCGTTGTGCGCGGAGCACCACGTTCAGCGCGGAGGAATCGAAGAAGGTCACCCCGGTCAGATCGGCCACGACCCGCTGCGCGCGCTTGTCCGCGATCAGCCCGGCGAGGGCCTCCTGCAGCTGCGGACTGGTCAGCAGGTCGAGCTCGCCGGTGACCACCACCCGGGGTTCCGTCGCGTCGGTGTCCAGCGTGATGCCGAACCCGGGCGGGGTGGCGTTCTGGTCGGCTGCGGGCATGCAGTTTCTCCTCGTCAGGCGCTGCTCCTGCGCCGGGTACGCGCCTGTTGTCTCAAGCGGCAACCGTGTCACCGTGCCTTCCCAAAGCTTGCGCCGGGCACGGTCAAGGCAACTCCGGGGCCAACCCTAACCCAGGAAGCGACCGCGCCCGCCACGGCCGCCACCCTTTCGCCTGTACTGCTCACCGACGATCAAATCCTGCCTGCTCAGCGCTCTGCTCAGTGCGCACTCATGGTCTTCCGCGCCGCCCTGCGCTGGCGCAGGAACAGCTGGCGCCGCTCGATCTCCCCGAGGCCGCCCCAGATGCCGTACGGCTCCTGTACGGTCATCGCGTGTTTGCGGCACTGGGCCAGCACCGGGCAGGCCTGGCAGATGGCCTTCGCCCGCGCTTCGCGCCGCTCTCGCGCCGAACCCCGCTCGTTGTCGGTGTGGAAGAAAAGGCTGCTGTCCGCACCCCGGCACGAGCCGCGCAGCTGCCATTCCCACTCTTCAGCAACCACGTTGGGCAGCCGGCTCACGTCAGCCATGTCGTCCCCGCCTTTCCCAGGATCAGCATGTCGACCGCTACATGCCCGCCGGTGGAGCGGATCAAACCCGGGTTTGGTTTGCTCACACCACGGGCATCTCGCTGACCGGGCGTGGCAGACACCGCCGATCCCCGGCAGCGCGAGTGCGGAGAAAGGAACAAACGTGGAGGACAACGCCCCGCTCGTCCCGGAAGGTGCGCAGGTGATCGAGGTGCGAACGGCCGCGATCCCGCACGTCGTGCCCACGCTGCGGACCATCGTGGCCGACATCGCGATGCGCCAGGACTTCGACCTCGACGCCGTCGAGGACCTCCGGATGGCGGTGGACGAAGCCTGCTCGCTGCTGCTCCCCGCGAGCTCGGACGGCAGGCTGACCTGTGTCTTCTCCTGGAACGGGCCGCGCATCGAGGTCTCCGTGTCGGTGCTGGCCGACAGCGCCGACCACGAGGACGACGCCGGCCTGTCGTGGCAGCTGCTGACCGCCCTCGCGACGACGGCCGAGCGCACGATCACCCCGGAGAACGGCCGCTACCTGTCCCGGGTGGACCTCGTCCGGGAGAGCCAGGCGGCGGACTCGTGAGCGATCCCGCCGGGAGCAGCGGGAACGACCTCGACGTCGGCGCGCTGTTCACCCGTCTCGCTGCCCTGCCGGCGGACTCGCCGGAGCGCGAACGCATCCGCGACACCCTCGTGCGCACGCACCTGGAGCTGGCGCGGAACCTGGCCCGGAAGTTCCGCAACCGCGACGAGGCGATGGAGGACCTGGTCCAGATCGCCACGGTCGGGCTCATCCACGCCGTCGACCGGTTCGACCCCGCGCAGGGGACGGACTTCCTGGCGTTCGCCGTGCCCACCATCTCCGGCGAGCTGCGGCACCACTTCCGGGACAACAGCTGGTCGGTGCGGGTGCCGCGGCGGCTCAAGGAGCTGAACGCGAACATCTCGGCCGCGCGCGAAGAGCTCACCGTGCAGCTCTCGCGTGCCCCGAAGCCGAGTGAGATCGCCGCGCGGCTCGGGGTGCCCATCGAAGACGTCTACGAGGGCCTCCGCGCCGGTCAAGGCCGCTACGGCGCCTCGCTGGACCACCTGCTGGAGAACGCTGCGCACACCCGCTTCGGGGCGCCGGACGCCGAGCTCGGCCAGGCGGAGCTGCGCGAGGCGCTGCGCCCGATGCTGGAGAGCCTGCCGGAGCGGGAGCGCAAGATCGTCGCGCTGCGGTTCGGCTCGGGGATGAGCCAGTCGGACATCGCCCGCCGTGTCGGGGTGTCCCAGATGCAGGTGTCGCGGCTGCTGGCCGCGACGCTGAAGAAACTGCGGTCCGGCTTGGACGAATCCGAGCTGGCCGACGGCACCTGATTAGCCGATCGGCCGCTTGGGTACTTGGCGGGCGGTACCGAACTCACTGGGAGGGGGACCGGATGACGACGTCGAGGACGCCGCAGCGTACAGCCACGGCCGCCGCCCCCCTGAGGGTGCTCCTCCCCGCCGACGTCACGGCGCCGGCGCTGGCCCGGCACGAGGTCCGGGCGGCGCTGCTCCGGCTCGGCGTGGGCGAACGGCAGCTCGAGGACATCCTGCTGGCCACGTCGGAGCTGGTCACCAACGCCTTCGAGCACGGCGAACGGCCTCAGCGGCTCGAGCTCGAGTACGCCGCCGGCCGGCTGACGCTGCGGGTGCACGACACCGGCCGGATGCTGCCCGAGCTGCGGGCGCCGTCCCCCGCCGAGGCGCGCAGCCGCGGGCTCGTCCTGGTGCAGGCGCTGTCGCTGGACTGGGGCTTCGAACGCTGCCCCGGCGGCAAGTACGTCTGGGCGGTCTTCCCGCTGCCGGACGCCTGATCAGCACGTTTGATCAGCGCAGCTCTTGCGCGGCGGTGGTCTCGCCGATCCGCTGCCGGAACGGCTTGCGCTCCAGGGCTTCGACGATGTCGTCCAGCAGGGCGCGCAGCGAGTACGGCAACTCGGCTTCCAGTGCCGCCGTCGCTTCGGTCGTCGCCGTCCACTCCGCCTCGATCAGCGGCAGCAGCTCGCGCGTCCGGGCGGTGAGCGACACGATCCGCTGCCGGGCGTCGACGCCCGGCTCGAGGCTCACGAACCCGGCCCGGTGCATCTGCGCGACGGTCTGGCTGGCCGCCGAGTGCGTCACGCGCATTTCTTCGGCGAGGTCGCGGATGGCCAGCGGGCCGCGCGCGAGCAGCGCCCGCACCACCGGCGAGTAGCGCGGCCGGTAGTCGTCGAGGCCGATGTCGGCGAGGAAGCGCGCGACGTCGCCGTCGAGGATCTCGAGGACGTGCCGCATCCGGGTCCCGAGCCCCTCCGGACCCCGCCGCTCCGGATCACCCGTCATGGCCATGACGGCCGATCATAGGCGCCGGTCGTGTGCTTGGATCGCAACATGGAGAACCGGAAGATCGCCCGCCTGGGCCGCGAGGTGTCCGTTGTCGGGCTCGGCTGCTGGCAGCTCGGGGCGGACTGGGGCGAGGTCGACGAGAACGACGCGCTGGGCGTGCTGCACGCGGCGGCCGACAACGGTGTCACCTTCTTCGACACCGCCGACGTCTACGGCGACGGCCGCAGCGAGCGGCTGGTCGGCCGGTTCCTCGCCGAGCGCGGGGACGTCTTCGTGGCCACCAAGATGGGCCGCCGGGTCGAGCAGGTGCCGGAGAACTACGTCGCCGCGAACTTCCGCGAGTGGAACGACCGGTCGCGCCGCAACCTCGGCGTGGACACGCTCGACCTGGTCCAGCTGCACTGCCCGCCGACGCCGGTGTACTCCTCCGACGCGGTGTACGACGCCCTCGACGCGATGGTGGACGAAGGCCGCATCAAGGCCTACGGCGTGAGCGTCGAGACCTGCGAAGAGGCGCTGACGGCGTTGGCGCGCCCGAACGTCGCCTCGGTGCAGATCATCCTCAACTGCCTGCGGTTGAAGCCGCTCGAGCGCGTGCTGCCCGCGGCGGCGGAAGCGGGCGCCGGGATCATCGCGCGGGTGCCGCTGGCCTCCGGCCTGCTGTCCGGGCGCTACACCGCGAGCACGACGTTCGCCGAGAACGACCATCGCAACTACAACCGCCACGGCGACGCGTTCGACGTCGGCGAGACGTTCTCCGGCGTGCCGTACGAGGTCGGGCTGGAAGCCGTCGAACGGCTGCGCGGGCTGGTGCCGTCCGGCCGGACGCTCGCCCAGTTCGCGCTGCGCTGGATCATCGACCAGCCGGGCGTCAGCACGGTGATCCCGGGCGCCCGCAACGCCGGGCAGGCGGAGGCGAACACCGCCGCGGCCGCGCTGCCGCCGCTCTCCGCCGAGGCGACCGCCGCCGTCCGCGAAACCTACGACGAGCTCATCCGGCCGCTGGTGCACGATCGCTGGTAGGCCCGGCATGATGGGCCGATGATGACGCCCGAAGAGCTCCTGACCACGACCAGGACCGTCCGCAAGCGCCTCGACCTCGAGCGCCCGGTGCCACTCGACCTGGTCAAGCACTGCATTCAGGTCGCGCTCCAGGCGCCGAGCGGCTCGAACACGCAGCGGTGGCAGTGGCTGGTCGTGACCGATGTGGACCAGCGGGCCGCGCTCGGCGAGATCTACCGCCGGGCGTGCGAGGAGTACCTGGCCTCTCCGAACGCCGCGGGCAAGCTGTTCGCGGACGACCCGGAGCGGGCTCAGGTCCAGCAGCGGGTCGGCGACAGCGTCGCGTACCTGGCCGACCGGATGGGTGACGTCCCGGTGCTGGTGGTGCCTTGCCTGGAGACGGCGTCCTCGGAGCTGCCGCCGGGCAACCAGGCGGGGCTGTGGGCGTCGCTGCTCCCGGCGGTGTGGAGCTTCATGCTGGCGGCCCGCTCGGTCACGCTGGGCACGGCGTGGACGACGCTGCACCTGAAGTACGAGCAGGAGGCGGCGGAGGTGCTGGGCCTGCCGAAGAACGTCCACCAGGCGGCCCTGATCCCGACGGCGTTCTACACGGGCGACACGTTCAAGCCGGCGGCGCGGCAGCCCCTCGACGAGGTCCTGCACCTCGACCGCTGGTAACCCCCGCGAAAGCCCGTGCCATCCGGGGCTGCGCCACCCGGACCCCCGTGAAAGCCCGTGCCATCCGGGGCTCCGCCCCGCGCCGGGGGCTCCGCCACCCGGACCCCCGTGAAAGCCTCCTTGCCGGGGCGTTGGGGACGTCGGCAAGGAGGCTTTCACGGCCTTTCGGCCGCCAGGACGCCTACCGCACGGTGAGGGTCAGCCGTTGGATCCCCCAGGCGTCGGCCTGGGAGCCGGGCAGCCAGACGTCGACGATGTCGCCGGAGATCCAGCTGCCGATATCGGCCGCGTAGCACTCGCCGTAGCCGGGCACGGAGAACCGGGTGCCCCACGGGATGTTCCGGGCGTCGACGGCGCAGAAACCCGGGCCGGCCTGGTAGCCGAGCGCGGTCTGGGCGACGTCGTTGTACGCCGTGACGCGGTAGTTCAGCGTGGTGCCGGCCGGGATGCGGTAGGCCGCGAGCCGGTTCGCGCCGTCGAGGCGGTAGGCGGTCGAAACCTGCCCGAGCGAGCCCGGCGAGTTGTCTTCCGCCGTCATGGCGTAGAGCTGGTAGTTCGCGTTCTGGCACGGACTGGCGTCGGTGACGGTGAGCGTCGGCTGGCCCCAGTCGCTGATCCACTGCAGCGCTTGACCGTTGCGGAAAGCCCGGTAGGCCTTCGCGCCGGCGACCCGGGCGAAGGTGAAGGCGACCTTGCCGTCGGTGCCCAGTCCCCCGCTGACCGAGCCGGGCGCGGGCAGGCGGTTGCCCACGTCCACGGCGCCGACGAGCGTGCCGGGTCCGTGCCCGCCGGTGACCGGGCGATCGGGGATCGAGCCGGTGTAGAAGTGCCGGCAGGCGGGCAGGGTCGCCGCAGAAGCGGCGGGGGCGGCGAGGAAGCTGCCGGCGGCGATGGCCGTCAGGGCGAGGACGTGCGCGAAACGCATGACGGGAACCTCCGTGGTGGGGACCGGATGGAGGTGACGCGAGCGGGTTCGCCGCTGGTCAAAACCGTAAGTGGCCTGGACCACACAGTCAATAGGTCTAGACCTTTAACCGCCCAACGGATCAATCAGAGGTAGCTCACCAGACGGTCGGCCAGGGCGCCGGGGTGGCTGAGCGGCACGCAGTGCGGGCCGTCGAGCTCGTCCGGCTCGATGCCCAGCCGCTCGCGCGCGACCCGCCGCTGGAAGTCCGGGACGAAGAACCGGTCGTCGCGGGCCAGAAGCACCCGGGTCGGGACGTCCGGGTGGGCCGGCAGCGGCCACGGCTCGTCCCACTCCTTGCTGGCCTGCTCGCGCCCATGCGCCTGGCACTGCTCGGCGAGGTCCGCCGGGACGCCGTTGAAGAACTGCTCGGTCTCGGTCAGGCCCTTCGGCGCCTCGAAGCCGGTGTTGCCCCACCACTGCCCCGGCGGTTCGCCGGGCGCCGGGATCATCCCGGCCAGGTAGACCAGCAGCCGCGCGCGGACCTTCGCCGCGACCAGCGGCGCGGTGAACCCGCCGTACGAATGGCCGACGACGGCGACGTCCGTACGGTCGCCGAGCGCGGCCAGTACCGTTTCGGTGAACTCCGCCAGGCCGGCCGAGGAGTCGGTGATCGGCAGGTCGGGGGCGACCGCGTCGTGCCCGCGAGCCGCGAGCTCCGGGATCAGCAGGTGGAAGTCCCAGCCGCTGCCGCCGCCTCCGTGGATCAGCGCGAAAGTCGTCACGCCGGCCAGCTCAGCAGCGGCGCAACATGTCGGTCAAGGCGGTTTTCTCGCCTTGCGTGATGGTGAGCCCGTAGTAGTGCTTCACGACGATCCAGTCGGTCGCGTAGGTGCACCAGAACGCCACCAGCGGCGGCTTCCACTCGTCGGGCGCCTTGTCGCTCTTCTGCTGGTTGAGGTTGTCGGTGACGGCGAACAGCTGCGGCCGGGTGAGGTCGTTGGCGAACTGCTCGCGCTTCTCGGTCGTCCACGACTTCGCGCCGCTCGCCCACGCCTGCCCGAGCGGGACCATGTGGTCGATGTCGACGTCGGTGGCCTTCGTCCAGGTCTCCTCGTCGTAGACGCTGGTCCACGTCCCGGACGTCGGCCTGCAGTCCTTGTCGGTCTTGACGTCCTTGCCGTCGCGCTTGAGGACGACTTCGCGGGTGTCGCAGCCGGACCCCTGGCTGTCCCAGTGGGGGAACTTCTCGCGCGAATAGCCGTCCATGGACGTCCGCGCGCCGATGGCCAGCTCGTCGAGCTGCTTCTGCGCGTCGGCCGCACTGACCGGCACCGGCGCACCCGACGTCGGTGGCGCCGCGCCCGCGCCTCTCGTCGCCCAGTACCCGAAGAGCGCGAGGGCCAAGATCGTGACTACCAGCAGGGTTCGCTGCGTCACGCTCAGCCGAAAGCCTCGGGCCGCCACGATTTTCTCCTCTCACCTGCGCGGTCGCGCGGCGTAGTGTCACCTCTGCCGACGTGGGACAACCGCGCCGACACGACGACCTGGCGCGAATGTGACGTCGCCCACCCACGGCGAAGCTGTCACACGGAGCCGATCATCTGCGACTACCGGAGCAGGACCCATCCGGAGGGAGCAGCCGATGCCCGGCCGGCTCAAGAAGTTCGACGAGTTCTTCCAGCGCAAAGCCGCGGAAGGCGGCAACGTCGTCGCCATGGCCCGGATGGGCGCGGCGATGCGCGAGCGCGGAGAGCTGCCCGAGGCCGAGTCGTGGTACCGCAAGGCCGCCATGGGCGGCGACCGCGTCTCGATGACCGCGCTGGCCCACCTCCTCGCCGAGCGCGGCGCGCAGGAGGAGGCCGAGCGCTGGTACCACGAGGCCGCACTGGCCGGCGAGCCGCACGGGATGCAGCACCTCGCCAAGTCCTGCGAGCGGCGCGGCAAGCGCGACGACGCCCGGCACTGGTACGGCGAGGCGGCGCGGACCGGCGACCTGCCGTCGATGGCCGCGCTCGGGCGGCTGCTGCGCGAAGACGGCAAGGGCGACGAGGCCGAGTCGTGGCTGCGCCAGGCCGCGGAAGCGGGCTTCACCGGCGCGATGATCGACCTGGGCGTCGTGCTGCGCGACCGCGGTCAGGCCGCCGAGGCGGCCCGCTGGTGGCGCTCCGCCGTGCAGGCCGGCGACCTCGCGGCCACCTGCCAGCTCGGCAGGCAGGCCGAACGGCTCGGCCGGCCGAGCGACGCCGAATCGTGGTACCGCCAGGGCGCGCGCGGCGGCCACGTCGAGGCGGTCACCCGGCTCGGGCTGCTGCTGCACCGCCGCGGCGACCTCGAGGAGGCCGAGACCTGGTACCTCGAAGCCGCCGAGCGCGGCGACCCGGCGGCGATGACCAACCTCGGCGTGCTGGCCCGCAACCGCGGCGACGAGGGGGAAGCCGCCGCCTGGTACCGCAAGGCCGCCGAGCACGGCAGCATCCCGGCGCTCACCAACCTCGGCCACCTCGCCGAGCACCGCGAGGACCTGGCGACGGCCGAGCAGTGGTTCCGCCGGGCCGCCGAGACCGGCGACGTCCAGGGCATGCTGAGCCTGGCGCGCATGCTACGGGCGCGGGGTGCCGCCCACGAGGCCGAGCTGTGGCTGGCCCGCGCGGAGACCGTGCAGGACGAGCGGGAGCACCAGCACTGAACTTCTTGCGGCGGTCCGGGCGGCCGGCAGGTGGTCACCGAACCCGGCGTGGAGCGCGAGCCGGAACGGCCGGTCAAGGAGAAGAAGACCGAAGCCCGACCCACTCCGGCAGCTCCGGCAGCTCCGGCGGCTGCCGCAGCGCGTCGAGGACGACGTTCACGCCCGCGCGCAACGGCGTCCCCCGGCGGACCACCGCCGCGATCGTGCGGGTCACCGGGGTCGCCAGCTCGCGGGTCGCCACGCGGTAGCGGCGATCCACCGCCAGCCCGGGCAGCAGCGCGATCGACAAGCCGGCCTCGACGTGCTGCAGCGTCATCAGGTAGTTGCTGAAGCGGCACACCACCCGTGGCTCGAAGCCCGATTCGCGGCACAGGCGCAGCGTCAGGTTCGCCATGTACGACTGCGGCGCGTCCAGCGCCCACGGCGCGTCCGCGTAGGCCGACAGGACCGCCGGGCCGCGAGGTGCCTCCGGCGGCGTCACCAGCACGATCGGGTCGGTCGCCAGCGGGACGATGTCGAGGTCGGGGCCCAGCGGGAGCTCGACGAAGTCGGTCGTGGTGATGATGACGTCGGCGTCGCCGCCGCGCAGGGCCGGGATGCTTTCGTGCGGTTCCAGCTCCAGCAGCTGGACCTCGAGGTGCGGGTGCGCCAGCCGGGTCACCGCCGGGACGGCCAGGGTGTGGATCGCGCTCTGGAACGCCCCGAGCCGGACCAGGCCGGCCGGCTCCTCGCCGAGGCTGCGCAGCTCCGCCTCGACCGTGTCCATGTGGTCGAGGATCACCCGCGCCCGCCGGGCCAGCATCAGCCCGGCCGGCGTGAGCCGGACCCGGCGGCCGGTGCGTTCCAGCAGCTGGGTGCGGGTTTCGGCTTCGAGCACGGCCAGCTGCTGCGACACGCTGGACGCGCTCAGGTTGGCGTCCTGCGCCACCGCGCGGACCGTGCCCAGGGTGTCGAGGCGGCTCAGCAGCCGCAGGCGCCACGGGTTCAGCATCCCGCCATTGTTGTTCGGCAAAACCGAACAAGAAAGCCGGAATTGTGAGATGGACGTGTCACTCGTGGCGGACCTACCGTCCACGCCATGGCTGAATCCTTCTGGGCCGACGTCGACCGGCACCTCGTGCGTTACGGCGGCACCTTCACCCCCGAGATCATCGACCGCGCCGAAGGCAGCTTCCTCTTCACCGAAGACGGCCGCCGGATCCTCGACTTCACGTCCGGCCAGATGAGCGCGATCCTCGGGCACTCCCACCCCGAGATCGTCGAGACCGTCCGGCGGCAGGTGGGGAAGCTCGACCACCTGTTCAGCGGCATGCTGAGCCGCCCGGTCGCCGACCTCGCGCGGCGGCTCGCCGAGACGCTGCCGGCGCCGCTGGAGAAGGCGCTGCTGCTGACCACGGGTGCGGAATCGAACGAGGCCGCCGTCCGGATGGCCAAGCTCGTCACCGGCAAGCACGAGATCGTCTCGTTCGCCCGGTCCTGGCACGGGATGACGCAGGCGGCGGCGAGCGCGACCTACAGCGCGGGCCGCCGCGGCTACGGCCCGGCCACGCCCGGCAACTTCGCCATCCCGGCGCCCAACGCGTACCGGCCCGACTTCACCGACGCCTCCGGTTCGCTCGATTGGCGTCGTCAGCTGGACTTCGGGTTCGAGATGATCGACGCGCAGTCGGTCGGCAGCCTGGCCGCGTGCCTGGTCGAGCCGATCCTCAGTTCCGGCGGCATCATCGAGCCCCCGCCCGGCTACTTCGCCGCGCTGGCCGAGAAGTGCCGTGAGCGCGGGATGTTGCTGATCCTCGACGAAGCCCAAACGGGGTTGTGCCGCACAGGGAACTGGTACGCGTTCGAACGCGACGGCATCGTCCCCGACATCCTGACGCTGTCGAAGACGCTCGGCGCCGGCCTGCCGCTGGCCGCCGTGCTGACCAGCGCCGCCATCGAGCAGGAGGCGCACGACCGCGGGTTCTTGTTCTTCACGACCCACGTGTCGGACCCGCTCCCGGCGGCGGTCGGCAACACGGTGCTGGACGTGCTGACCCGCGACCGCCTCGACGCGCGGGCGCTCTCGCTGGGCGCGGTGCTGCGCCGGGGCCTGGAGGAGCTCGCGGCCGGCCACGAGGTGGTCGGCGACATCCGCGGCCGCGGCCTGCTGGCCGGGCTGGAGCTGGTGGTGGACCGCGAAACCAAGCGGAGCTCGGACGAGCTGGGGGCGCGCGTCACGCAGCGCTGCCTCGAGCTGGGGCTGCACATGAACATCGTGCAGCTGCCGGGCATGGGCGGGGTGTTCCGGATCGCTCCGCCGCTGACGGCGTCCGAAGAGGAGATCGCGCTGGGTCTGTCTATTTTGGACCAGGCGATCGGTGAAGCGGTGAAGCTGCTTTAACGTGCGAAGGCCTCCTTGCCGGCCCACGAATCCAACACCGCGGCGCGAAGCGCCTCCGTTGAGGGCGGTGGTGGGGGCATGGATGGACGGCAAGGAGGCCGTTTCACGACAGCGTCAGAAGCCCGCTGTCACCTTCGTGAAGTCCCAGTCGTTCTGGGCGATGCCGCTGCACGCCGACTGGACACCGCCGCCCGGGCAGCCGCGGTCGCGGTTGACCGACCAGAACGCCAGGCGGGCGATCTTGTTCGACTTGGCCCAGTTCGTGATCTGGGTCCACGTCGGCAAGTCCGTGAGCTCCTGCTGGTCGGACAGGCCGTTCATGCCCGAAATACCCAGGTGGGCGTACGCCGTGGCGTCGGACCAGCCGAACGTCGACTTCAGCTTGTCGCGCAAGCCGTTCGCCGCGCTCACCGTGCTGTTGTACATGTTCGCGCCGCCACCGAAGTCGAACGGCATGATCGTGAACACGTCCACGTTCGCGCCCAGGGCCTTCGACTGGTCGATGAGCCGGTTGCCGTAGTAGTTCGGGCCGGTCGTCGACGTGCCGAACGTCAGGATCGTCTGGATACCCGGGTTGTTCTGCTTGACGATCTTCAGCGCGCCCAGGATGCGGTCCTGCACGGCCTCGTTCTCGAACTCGTCGGAGTTCTCGATGTCGATGTCGATCGCCTTCAGCCCGTAGGCGTTGATCACCTGCTGGTAGGCGCCGGCCAGCGCGGACGGCGTCGAGCAGTTCGGGCCCAGCTTGTTCCCGCTCCAGCCGCCGAACGACGGGATGACCTGGCCGCCCGCCGCCTTGATCTGCGCGATCGCGTTCGCGTCGGCACTGCCGGAGAGCGGCCGGCTGCTGTCCCACGCCGGGGTGCAGCCACCGGAGGCGTTGATGAACGCCATGGTGAACCACTTGATCCCGGTCGCGTTCATCACCGTCTGCGGGTTGGGCGGGCTGCCCCAGCCCATGTACAGGTAGGGCGCGCCCCGGCCGCCCGCCGGCGGCGGCGTGGTGGTCGGCGGGGTCGTCGTCGTAGGAGGCGTCGTGGTCGTGGGGGGTGTGCCCCCGGCGGCACACGACCCACCGTTGAGCTTGCAGTTCGACGGCGCGGCGTACGAACCCGAGTACGCCACGTTGAACCCGAAGCTGGCGCTACCGCCGTTGGCGACGTTGCCGTTCCACGTGTTCTTCACCGTGACGTGCTGGCCGGACGCGGTGTAGCTGCCGTCCCACAGCGACGAGATCTTCGCGCCGGACGGCAGGTCGAACTCGACGGTCCAGGTCGCGAGCGTCGAGCCCGAGCCGTTGGCGATCGTATACTTGCCCTCGTACCCGGTGCCCCAGTCGGAGCCCTTGCTGAAGGTCGCGGACACGCCGCCCGCGGCGTTCGCGGGCGCGATCACGAACATCGCGCCGATCGTGGCGGCCGCGGCCGCCAGCCCGAGTGCGGGCCACCACCGGCGCGTCACGACAGGCCGTTCTTCATCGCGGAGATGAGTTCGCCGCCCGTGGTGTCACCGGTCAGCTCCCAGAAGAAGGCGCCGCCGAGACCCTGCTGCTTGGCGTAGGACATCTTCCCGCCGATGGTCGCCGGGGTGTCGTAGCTCCACCAGTTGCTGCCGCACTTGGCGTACGCGGTGCCGGCGAAGGTGCCGGTCGACGGGCAGGTGTTCTTGAGGACCTTGTAGTCCTCGATGCCCTGCTCGTAGGTGCCCGGCGCCGGACCGGTCGCCGTGCCACCCGGGGTCGACTGCGTGACGCCGGTCCAGCCGCGGCCGTAGAAGCCGATGCCCAGCAACAGCTTGCTCGACGGGACGCCCTTGCTCTTCAGCTTCTGGATCGCGGCGTCGGAGTAGAAGCCCGGCGTCGGGATGCCGGCGAAGTTGGTCAACGGCGAGTGCGGAGCGGTCGGGCCCTGCGCCGCCCAGGCTCCGAAGTAGTCGTAGGTCATCACGTTGTACCAGTCGACGTACTGCGACGCGCCGCCGTAGTCGGCGACGTCGAGCTTGCCGCCGTTGCTGCCGTCCGCGGTGATCGCCGAGGTGATCAGGAACGAGGAGCCGAACTTCGAGCGCAGCGCGCCCATCAGGTTCTTGTAGGCCGCGGCACCGCTGGTGTCACAGGAAAGGCCGCACGCGTTGGGGTACTCCCAGTCGATGTCGATGCCGTCCCAGATGTCCGCCCAGCGCGGGTCCTTGAGCAGGTTGTAGCAGGACTGCGCGAACGCGGCCGCGTTCTGCGCCGCCTGCCCGAAGCCGCCCGAGTAGGTCCAGCCGCCGAACGACCAGATCACCTTGAGGCCCGGGTGCAGCTTCTTCAGCTTGCGCAGCTGGTTGAAGTTGCCGGCCACGGGCTGGTCCCAGGTGTCGGCGACGCCGTCGACGCTGCCCGCGGCGTCGTAGGTCTTCTGGTAGTCGGCGTACGGGTCGTCGTTCGCCGTGCACTGGCCGTTCGTCACGTTGCCGAACGCGTAGTTGATGTGGGTCAGCTTGCTCGCCGAGCCCGAGGTCTCGATGTTCTTGACGTGGTAGTTGCGCCCGTAGACGCCCCACTGCACGAAGTAGCCGACGTTCTTCAGCCCGCCCGGCGGGGGCGGCGGAGTCGTC
This sequence comes from Amycolatopsis mediterranei, assembly GCF_026017845.1. Lineage (NCBI taxonomy): Bacteria > Bacillati > Actinomycetota > Actinomycetes > Pseudonocardiales > Pseudonocardiaceae > Amycolatopsis > Amycolatopsis mediterranei. The sequence continues at coordinate 270,972 of NZ_CP100416.1, read as the reverse complement.
GTCGGGGTGGTGGGCGTCGTCGGCGTCGTCGGGGTGGTGGTCGGCTGCGTCGGAGTCGTCGGCGTGGTGGTCGGGGTGCCGCCGCCGGCGTCACAGGAGCCGCCGTTCAGCTTGCAGTTCGCCGGGGCCGCGTAGGTGCCGGAGTAGCTGACGTTGAAGCCGAAGCTGGCGCTCGCGCCGTTGCCGACGTTGCCGTTCCAGGTGTTCTTGACGGTGACGTGCTGGCCGGACGCGGTGTAGCTGCCGTCCCACAGCGAACCGATCTTCGCGCCGGACGGCAGGTCGAACTCGACCGTCCAGGTCGCGAGCGTCGAGCCCGAGCCGTTGTTGATCGTGTACTTGCCCTCGTACCCGGTGCCCCAATCGGAGCCCTTGCTGAAGGTCGCGGACACGCCACCGGCGGCGCTCGCCGGCACGGTGACGAGGCCGATCGCCAGCGCGCCGACCGCGGTGAAGAGACCGAGGAGGTGCCATCTCTTTCTGGACATCGCTCTCCCTTGAGCCAGGTGCAGGAACGGCGGACACCAACACCACCGGCGGGGACCAGGGCGGTGTTTTGCGCCGTTTGCGCAAACGTTACGTGGTCCAGACCAATTACGGAAGTGTCACCACGGAGCGTGGCCAATGGTCAAGACCAATGCTCGGTGACGGCGCCGGACGCGTCCGAATGGTCACGCTTCGCACACGGAAGAGCGGTCAGGTCGGGTTGCCGCCCTGCAGCCGGTTCGCTTTCCACTGGGTCCACAGCACGTCGCCGAAGTCCTGCCACTTCGCGAACCGCTCGTCGGGGCTCGCTGCGGTGGAGGGGTCGTGCGTGCCGATCCTGCCCGCCGGGCCGGTGTCGCGCGCGGGAACGGCGGCTTGACGCTGGAGTTCGTTCCGGAACTCGGCCCAGATCGCCTTGGCCACCAGCTTCATGTCGGCTTCGATGCCGGCGAACAACTGGTAGACGTCGAAGAGGCAGTTGCCGGACGAGAGCGTTTGCAGGAAGGCCTCCTGCAGGCTGAGCCAGCCGACGTCGCCGCCGAACATGGTGTCCATGGCGCTGTTCAGCTTGGCGCCCAGCCACGTGTTGGACAGCCCGGCGACCGGGATGACGATCTTGCGCACGCTCGCCGCCCGGCCCGCCAAGGCGGCGTCGCTCTCGTACCAGGTGGCCACCGCATCCCTGAACTCGGCGAAGTCGCGGGCCCGCTGAGCCGTGGCCACCGCGGCGAGCTGATCCCTGACCAAGGCGGTCACACGCTTGCGCACGTTCGACTCGGCGGTGGCGGTCCGCGCGATCAGCAGCTTGTCGATGGCCGGCGGGATCTCCGGCACGACAGTCTTGTAGGTGTTCGTGTAGTAGACCAGCCCCTCGGTCGCTTTCAGCGCTCCACTCCAGTCCTCGCCGGGGACGATGGTCTGCGAGGCTCGCAGGAATTCGGCCACCTCGTGGCCGTAGGCGGTACCTGCGGCGGCCTGTGCTCTCCCGCCGCCGCAGGCCACGAACTTGAACGCCGTGTCCTTCTTCAGCTGCCGCTGGTCATCGGAGACGTCGGCGACGAAGTCGACCGGGGTGACTCCGCCCAGCTTCGCCCGGTTGCCGTGGCCGTAGAAGACCGAGGCTTCGGTGGTGGGGGTCGGCGGGAAGGTCCACGAGCCATCCCAGGCGTGTTTGCCGCCCGCACCGGCGGCTCCCTTGGCGGTCAGCGATTCTTCGATCTCGTCGACCTCGGCGTCGCCCACCATGTTGTGCATGCCCTCGCCGTAGGGGTTGGGCATCCGCACCATCAGCCGTTGCACGGGCACCGCCGGCTCGCTCTTCCCGAGCATCGCGACCACGGCCTGGTTCCCGGCGAGCCGCTGCCAGCCCAGCAGCCGGTGCACCGGCTCATCGGCAGCCCGGACGACGCGGCGCTTCGGCGCGGCTTCCGGCTGCGGTTCGGCGTGTTCTTCCACGGGGCACCGGCTTTCCGGCCGGAGGCGGGCCCGCGCGGCCCGCGAGCAGGCCTTTCCAACACTGGTGACCGGACACTACCGGTGACGACCTGCTGACCGGCAGTCCCGTGCGGGCAGGGATCGCTGCCCATCAAGGCGCTGCACCGGAAATGACAACAGGCCCAGCTTCTCCCGGAGGAGGAACTGGGCCTGTTGCTTTTGCTGTCTCAACCAGACGTGCGCCCGAAGGGATTCGAACCCCTGACCTTCTGATCCGTAGTCAGATGCTCTATCCAGCTGAGCTACGGGCGCGTGTTCAGTTGTAACCTAGCACCCGGCGAACCGAGCACCAGCGGAGGCTCCGGGATTTGAACCCGGGAGGGGGGGTTACCCCCAACCGCATTAGCAGTGCGGCGCCATAGACCAGACTAGGCGAAGCCTCCTGGGCTCAATGACCACTGCTCAGATAGGTTACACACCCCTCGATCACCCCAGAACAGCACCCCCCTTACGCCCGCCGCAGGAGTCTGAGCAGGCGCGGGGAACGGCCGCCCAGGCCCTCGGCCTCGAACGTCGCGATGCCCACGCGCGGGAGTTCGCGCACCCCCGGATACACCAGGTAGCGAGGCACCCAGCGCGGCTGGAACTTCGCGTTGAACCGGTACAGCGTCTCGATCTGGATCCAGCGCGAGAAGAAGTGCAGCACCTTCGCCGCCGTTTTGGCGACCGGGCCCGCGCCGATGCGCTGCCCCTGCTCCATCAGCGCGCGGAACGCCGCGAAGTTCAGGGAGACCTGTGAGACGCCGTGGCGGCCCGCCGCCAGCAGGAGCTCCGAGATCATCAGCTCGTTGACGCCGTTGTCGGCGCTGCGGTCGCGGCGCATGACGTCCAGTGAGAGCCCCGTCGGGCCCCACGGCACGAACTGGAGCACGCCGCGGACCCGGCCGCCCTGCTCTGCTGTCACCAGCACCGAACGGGGGTCGCCCATGCGGCCCAGCGCCATCGAGAAGCCGCGCTCGGTGTCCGTGCCCCGCCAGGTGGCCGCCAGGACCTCCAGCTCCTCCAGCTCGCCCGGACGCAGGTCCTCGGCCCGGCGCACCAGCACCTTGTAGCCCGCGCGCTTGGTGCGGGCCGCCGCCTGGCGGACGCCGCGCATGGTGCGGCCGTCCAAGGTGAAGCCGGCCGCGTCGACGACGGCTTCGTCGCCGATCTCCAGGACCTCCAGGCCGAACCGGGCCCAGACCGTCGCGCCGAGTTCGGAGACGCCCATCGCCGCCGGGACCCAGCCGCCGCGGCGGCAGACCTCCAGGTACTCCTCGATCGCGCCCGGCCAGGCCTCGTGGTCGCCCAGCGGGTCGGCCGAGCAGAGCGCGACCCCGGCGATCACGCGGTAGGTGACCGCGGCCTTGCCCGTCCTCGAGAACACCGCGAACTTGTCCCGTCGCAGCGCGAAGTACCCGAGCGAGTCCCGCTCGCCGTGCTCGTCCAGCAGCCGGCGCAGCCGCGCGACTTCCTCGTCGCTCAGCCGCGGTGCCGGCTCGGCCGAGCGCAACAGGAAGTACGCCGAAACCAGGAGCGCGGCGAGGCCGAACAGCAGGCCGACGGCGGTGGTGAAGTCCTCCAGCCACATCTGGTGGAACACCGCGGGCCCGCTGGCGGCGACCAGCGCGAGCGCCGACTCCGCGAGCCGGTCGCCGAAGCCCATCGGCTCCAGGGCCGCGCGCGGCGCCACGGACAGCAGGATGACGTTGATCACGAACCCGGCCAGCGCCAGCTGGACGAACACGCGCACCGCCCGCCAGCGCCCGACCACCGGGTCCGGCTTCGCCACGAAGTAGCGCCGGTTCGCGATCAGGCCCACCAGCAGCACCACCGACACCAGGCCGGCGCCGAAGACGTGCTTCAGCCCGAGGTGCGACATCGTGAGCAGCACCGTCGCGCCGACCGCCAGCTGCCAGGCCCGGCGCTTGCGCCGCCGGAGCCCCGCGGCCAGCATCACCAGCAGCACGCCCATGACCAGCGCGACGGTCGCCGCGGCGACCGTCGCCTCCTGCGGCAGCTCCAGCCACTCGGCCAGGTGCCCGCGCAGGCTGCGCCGCCCGGCCGGGATCAGGATCGAGCCCAGGGTCATCAGCCCCGCCAGCCGGGTCACCCAGGTGATCACCCCGACGGTGGTGGCTCCGGCCGCCTTCCAGGTGATCTGCGCGCGTGTCCCCGTCACCACCCGTACAACCCGACGTGGATGATCATGCTTCCCCCATCTACCCCCCGGCGAGCTCCACGAACGGCGTCAGCGCCGCCGGGTTGGCCAGCGCGTCACGGCTGACGGCCCGGTCGGGAGCCACACCGGCGAGGATCTTCTTCACCGGTACCTCACACTTCTTACCGTTCAAGGTACGAGGAATCTCGGAAACCACGACAAACCGATCGGGTACATGGCGCGGTGACAGCGCGCTACGAAGCTCCTTGCGCAGCCGCGGCTCGACGTCTTCGAGCGCGACGCCGCCGGCGAGCACCACGAAACAGATCAGCTGACCATCCTCGTTCCCGGCCGCCGAGGTGTCCACGACCAGCGAGTCCGCGATCTCGTCGTAGCCCTCGACGACCCGGTAGAACTCCGCCGTACCCATCCGGACGCCGCCGCGGTTGAGCGTCGAATCGCTGCGGCCGTAGATCACCGCCGAGCCGCGGTTCGTGATGCGGATCCAGTCCCCGTGGCGCCACAGGCCGGGGTACATCTCGAAGTAGGCCTCCCGCAGCCGCGAGCCGTCGGGGTCGTTCCAGAAGAACACCGGCATCGACGGCATCGGCTGGGTGATGACCAGCTCGCCGACCTGCTCGACGACCGCGTTGCCCGCCTCGTCGAAGGCGTTCACCGCGGCACCGAGCGCCGGGCAGGACAGCTCACCGAGCCACACCGGGACGTCGGGCGCCGACGCGACGAACGCCGCGCACAGGTCGGTGCCACCGGAGACCGAGCAGATCTGGACGTTCTTCCCGACCTCGTCGACGATCCACCGGAAGCCTTCGACGCTCAGCGGCGCACCCGTGGAGCCCAGCGCGCGCAGGCCGGTCAGGTCGTAGCGTTCGGCGGGCTTCAGGCCGGCCTTGAGGCAGCTCTGGATGAACGGGGCCGACGTGCCGAAGTAGGTGACGCGGTGCTGCTCGGCCAGGTGCCAGAGCGCGTTCAGGTCCGGGTACCCCGGGCTGCCGTCGTAGAGCACGATCGTGGTGCCGACCAGCAGGCCGGAGATGAGGAAGTTCCACATCATCCAGCCGGTGGTGCTGAACCAGAAGAACCGGTCGCCGGGCCCGAGGTCGGTCTGCAGCGCGAGCGCCTTGAGGTGCTCCAGCGTGATGCCGCCGTGCCCGTGCACGATGCCCTTCGGCAGGCCGGTCGTCCCCGACGAGTACAGCACCCACAGCGGGTGCGCGAATTCGACCGGCTCGAACAGCAGCGGCGCGCCCGCGTGCCGCGCGAGCAGCTCGGCCCAGTCGAGGGCGCCGTCCATCCGGCCTTCGCCGACGTACTCGACGAGCACGGTCGCGGCCAGCGACGGCAGCTGCGCCTGGAGCTCGGCGATCGTCGTCCGGATGTCGAACTGGCGGCCGTTGTACGCGTAGGCGTTGACCGCGAACAGCACCTTCGGCTCGATCTGCACGAACCGGTCCGCGACCGCGCGGACGCCGAAGTCCGGCGAGCACGACGACCAGACGGCCCCGATGCTCGCCGCGGCGAGGAACGCGACCAGCGTCTGCGGGCAGTTCGGCGCCAAGGCCACCACCCGGTCGCCCTTGCCGACGCCCAGTTCCAGGAACGCGGCCCGGGCCGCGGCGACCTGCGCGCGAAGCTCGCCGTACGTCAGGTGGCTCGCGAAGCCGTCTTCGCGGTGGAAGATCACCGCCGTCTCGTCGTCGGCCTTCGCGGCGCCCGCGACGCCGGGGGTGAGCGCGTGCTCGGCGTAGTTCAGCGTGCCGCCCTCGAACCAGACGGCGTCCGGCATCCCGCCCGAAAGCACCTCACCCGGCTGGTCGTGCCAGCGGACGCTGAGGAAGTCCGCGACCGCCGCCCAGAAGTCCGGGCCGCGCTCGACCGAGAACTCCCACAGCGCGCGGTAGTCGTCCACCTCGACGCCGCGCTCGGCGCGCAGCCACCGGCGGAAGGCTTCGATCTTGGTGTCGGCAACGTGGCCCGGCTCGGGGCGCCAGAGCACTTCGGGGGCGTCGGCGGTGTGCGTCACGCCCCGAGCCTAATCCCTCGGATCCGGAAGTCACCGTGGTCGGAACCGACATGGAACCCCGGCGAACAGTGGTGCCCGCGCACACTTACCGCAGGTGCGCGTCGAACCAGTTGAGCGTGCGCTGCCAGGCCTCCGCGGCCGCGTCCGGATCGGCGTCGAAGCGGTGGTTCGCCCCGGGGTAGTGGACGACGTTCGTGGCGACCTTCGCCGACGCGGCGGCGTCGCGCAGGCGCTCGACGTCGGCGCCGCCCGCCTCGTCGCCGGCGTCGCCGTACATGCCGAGCCACGGGCTGGTGAGCCGCCCGGCGATCTCGACCAGCGCGGGGAGTTCGACGGCCTGCTGCCCGCCGACGCTGACCGCGGCACCGAGCTTGCGGTGCGACGCGACGACGAGGGCCGCGCTGCCGCCGAGGTCGAAGCCCATCACGCCGAGCAGGTCGGCCTGGACGCCCCGCTCGACCAGCCAGGCGAGGGTGAGGTCGGTCGCGTCGAGCAGGTCCTGCTGCGTGAGGCGGTCGTTCTCCAGGTGCGGGGTGACGGTCAGCCAGCCCTCCGTGGCGAGGCTGGCGAGCAGCAGCCGGACCCCGTCCGTGACGCCGTCGGCTTCGTGGAGCACCACCAAGCCGCCGCGTAGCGCGCCCTCGGGTTCCGAAAAGGTCAGGCGCAGGGTGCCGCCGTCGGTGCGCTGGTAGTCCACGGTGGAGGTCGACGTCATTGTCTTACCCAACCACCTGGAGGTGAACGGGAGGAAGCCCGGTGACGCAGGTCGCGCAGGCCGGCCCGCCTGAAGGCGGTCGCGGGGCGGCGGGCGGAAAAGATACGGTGAGCGGGTCGTCCCGCCGATTTCCAGGAGCGCCGAAGATGCCGTCCGTGTCCCCGCGTGCCGATCTCGAATCGTTGCCGAAGTACGTCCCCGGCCGGACGATCGAAGGCGCGATCAAGCTGGCGAGCAACGAGGTGCCCGGCGGCGCGCTGCCGAGCGTCGCGCAGGCGATCGCCGAGGCCGCGGCCGGGGTCAACCGCTACCCGGACACCGGCTCGCAGGTGCTGCGCGAGCGGCTGGCGCGCGAGCTGGACGTGCCGGTGGAGCACGTCGCGATCGGTTGCGGCTCGGTGTCGCTGTGCCAGCAGACGATCCAGGCGGTGTGCGCGCCCGGTGACGAGGTCATCTTCGGCTGGCGCTCGTTCGAGGCGTACCCGATCGTCACGCAGGTCGCGAACGCCGTTTCGGTGAAGGTCCCGATCACCGAAGGCCAGGAGCTCGACCTCGACGCGATGCTCGCGGCGATCACCGACCGGACCCGCGTGGTCTTCGTCTGCAACCCGAACAACCCGACCGGGACGGCGGTGCGCCGCGCGGAGCTGGAGCGGTTCATGGCCGCCGTGCCCGAGCACGTGCTGGTCGTGCTGGACGAGGCCTACAAGGAGTTCGTCACCGACCCCGAGGTGCCCGACGGCGTCGAGTACACGCGCAGCCGGTCGAACGTCATGGTCCTTCGCACGTTCTCGAAGGCGTACGGCCTTGCGGGCCTCCGCGTCGGTTACGCGGTCGCGCCCGAGCCGATCGCGGACGCGCTTCGCCAGGTGTACGTGGCCTTCTCGGTGAACATGCTGGCCCAGGTGGCCGCGCTGGCGTCGCTCGACGCAGCCGACGAGCTGCTGGCGCGCTGCCAGGACATCGTCGTCGAGCGTGAGCGGGTGCGGGAAGCGCTGCTGGAAGCGGGTTACCGCGTGCCGGACACGCAGGCGAACTTCGTCTGGCTGCCGCTCGGTGACCAGGCCGTGCCGTTCGCCGAGCACGCGCTGGACCGCAAGCTGGTGGTGCGCCCGTTCGCCGGTGACGGCGTCCGCGTGACCATCGGGACCCGCGAGGAGAACGACCTCTTCCTGGCCGCGGCGCGCGAGTTCCTGATCCGGACTAAAGCAGGCCGCCCCTGACGCGGCACGTGACCATTGCTGCGAAAGCCATTCGGCCGTGACTGTGGCCGGATCAGGAACGATCGGCGCAGTCACTTCGCGAACTGCTTGACCACCAGCTGGACGACGGCGGCGACACCGATCACCACGATCACGCCGCGCAGCACCGCCGGCGGCAGCCTCCGGCCGATCTTCGCGCCGAGGAAGCCGCCGGCGGTCGAGCCGACGGCCAGCCACAGCACGACGGCCCAGCTGACCGGCGCGACGAACGCGTAGATGATCCCGGCGACGAGGTTGACGACGGCGGCGAGCACGTTCTTGACGCCGTTGAGCTTCTGCAGCGGCTCCGAAAGCAGCATCCCCATCACGGCCATCAGCATCACGCCCTGCGCGGCGGTGAAGTACCCGCCGTAGATGCCGATGAGGAAGATGAAGAACATCAGCAGCGGCCCGGGTTTGTGCTCTTCGCCGTTCTCTTCGCGACGCTTGGCGACCCACTTGGACACCTTCGGCTGCACGATCACGAGGATCACGGCCAGCCCCACCAGCACCGGAACGACGGCTTCGAAGGCGTCCTTCGGCAGCGACAGCAGCAGGATGGTGCCCCCGATGGCGCCGAAGAAGGACGCGACCGCGAACTTGGCGGTCTGCCGCCAGTAGCCCGTGAGCTCGTGCCGGTAACCCCAGGCACCGCTGAGGGTCCCGGGCGCGAGGCCGATGGCGTTCGAGGTGGTGGCGGTCACGGGCGGATACCCGAGCGCGACGAGCACGGGGAAGGTGACGAGCGTCCCCGACCCCACGACGGCGTTGATGGTCCCCGCCCAGATCCCGGCGACCACGACGATCAGGGCGTGCCACCACGTCATGAAGCAATCACCTGCGGAGCCTAAGCACCGTGGGCGACCCCCGCGACGCAGATGTGTCAGGTCAGACAGCCACCTCCGGTTCTTGACCGCCTTCCGGGACGTGCGCGGGGACGACGTCGGACACCACGCGCCAGCCGAGTGCGCGGTACAGCCCGCGGCCGGCCTCGGACGCCAGCAGCGCGCTCGAACGCGCTCCCGCCGCCTCGCCCAGCCGGTGCATCACCACCCGGCCGAGGCCGCGCCGCCGGCGCGCCGGCTCCGTCTCGATCTTGTCGAACACCGCGACCCCGCCGGCCACCGCGATCCGGCCCCGGGCCGCCGGAGCCTCGCCGAAGGACACGACCACGTCCCACGCCGGCCCGTCGCCGACCACCGTCACCGCATATCCCGGCGGCACGGCGACCGCGGGCAGCGGCCCCTCGAACGCCATCAGGTACTCCGTCTCCCCCGCCGTCCACGCCGGGGTAAGGCCCGGCAGGACCGCCGAACGCGAGCCGCACGTCTTCAGCCACGTGCCCGGCTCGGCCACCGCCCGGGCCCGGGCGGAAACCGTCGCCGGTGCGCGCAGCAGGTAGCGCACCCGGTGCCCCGGCAAACCGACCTCGACGCGGTAACCGTCGGGCTCGGCGACCGGTGCCGGCGTCGCCCGCGACACCGCCCAGCCGCGGACCCAGGCCCCCAAGATGTCCATGCCGGTGATCATGGCAGCCACCCCCGACAGTTTCTCGAGCTGAGAGGATGAGCCCGTGGACACCGAGCAGGTCTGGAGCGCGACCGTCGACCGGCTGCGGGCGCGGATCGACTCCGGCGACCTGCCGCCCGGCTCGCGGCTGCCCGCCGAGCGCGTCCTCTGCGAAGAGCTGGGCATCAGCCGGGGGTCGTTGCGGCAGGCCCTGCGCGTCCTCGCCTCCATCGGGTACGTCCAGATCCGCGCCGGCTCCGGCACCTACGTGCGCGAGCAGCAGGAACAGCCGCTGCGGACCTGGTTCACCGAGCACGACCAGCTCGTCGAAAAGCTCTTCGACCTGCGCGCCACCGTCGAGCCGACCCTCGCCGAACGGCTGGCCCGGCACGCGGGAGCGAAGACCGTGAGCCGGCTCGAGGACAACGTCGCCGAGATGGCGCAGGCCGCCGAAGCCGGGGACATGCTGCACGTCATCGCCGCCGATGCCGAGTTCCACCGGGTGATCGCGCAGAACGCCGGGAACGACGACGTCGCCGGGCTGCTGCGGTCCGTGCTCGCCCTGGTCGGCGAGGAGCGGCGGGCGGCGCTGCGGCTGCCCGGGCAGATCCGCAAGGCCGTCGCCGACCACCGCGCCATCCTCGACGCCATCCGCCGGTCCGATCCCGCCGCCGCCCGCGAGCTGACCCTCAAGCACCTGGTGGACGCCAAGACCTACGCGCACGACTACGCCGCCCACCCCGAAACGCGCTAGTCTTTTCACAAGGTTGTGAACCTTCTGGGGTCGTGATGGAGCAGGTCCGCTGGTACGACGTCGACTACCCCGAGGTCGTCGAGCTGCGCGAAAAGCTGTACCCCCGGCGCCGAACCAGACGCACATCAGCTCGTCGGTGACCGACTTCGCGTGGCTCGAGCAGGTGCCATCGGACCGGCCGGCGCTGATCGTCGCCGAGGGCCTCACGATGTACCTGAAACCCGAGAGCGGCACCGAACTGTTCCGCCGGCTGGTCGAGAAGTTCCCGTCGGACGAGCTGATCTGCGACCTCTTCAGCCGGACGGCCATCAAGACCCAGAAGCTCAACGGGCCGGTGCGCAAGGCGGGCGCGACGCTGTACTGGGGCGTCGACGACCCGCGCGAGCTCGAGCGCTGCGGCCTCACGTGTGAGTCCTCATTGGACGCCGGCCACTGGGCGAGCCCGGAGGTGCCGGCCAGGCTGGGGCGGATCACCCGGTTCCAGCTGCGGATGCTGAAGGTCTTCCCGCCGCCGGCCCGGACCGCGCACATCGTGCGGTACCGCTTCTGACGCGACTCCGGCGCCCGCGCCACTACGATCGACGCCGTGCGCAAGATCGCCGTGAAGAACTTCCGGGTGGTGTTGCGCACCAGCCTGGGCTTCGCCGGGCTGGGCCTCGGCTCGAGCGTCGCCGGCTCCGGCGTGGTCGCGCTGCTGCTGGTGCTGCAGGGCCTGCCGAACGACGTCGGCGACCGCGGCTGGGTGCTCGGCCTGACCGCGGCCGGCATCGTCGCCGCGGCGCTGCTCGCCGGGACGCTGTGGACGGCGTGGCTGCAGCGCCGCACCGTGATCTGGTTCGTGCTCGGGCGCCCGCCGTCGGCCAGCGAGGCGCGGCGCGCGCTGCGGCTGCCGGTCGACATGGCGGTGGTCAGCGGCACCCTCTGGCTCATCGGCACCGTCATCCTCACCGTGCTCGCCGGGACACTCGGCTCGAGCGACGACGCGGTCGGCATGGCCACGGTGATCGGGCTCGGCGGGCTCACCACCGTCGGCCTCACCTACCTCGCGGCCGAGTGGGTGGCGCGGCCGGTGATGACGATCGCCCTGGATGTCCTGCCACCGCGCGGCTCGCTGCCGGTCACCGTGCTGACCCGGCTGGTCGTCACCTGGGCGCTGGCCAGCGGCGTCCCGCTGGTCGGCGTGCTGCTCATCGCCACGCCCCCGGAGCCGGGCTCGGGCGACCACACCGCGAGCCTGATCATGCTTTCGGTGATCGGCCTCGGCGTGGGCGCGATCGGCACGGCACTGCTGGCCAGGGCGGTCGCGGCGCCGCTGCACCGGCTGCGCGTGGCGCTCGACGAGATCGCGCGCGGCAACAACGACGTCGTCGTGGACGTCGACGACTCCAGCGAGATCGGCCTGCTCCAGACGTCGGTGAACCAGCTCGCTGCCGGCCTGCGCGAACAGGCGCGGATGCGGGACCTGTTCGGCCGGCACGTCGGCGCCGAGGTCGCCCGGCACGCCCTGGAGTACGGCGCGTCCCTCTCGGGCGACGTCCGCGAGGTCACGGCGTTGTTCGTCGACGTCGTCGACTCGACCGCGCTGGCCTATCGCACCCCGCCGGAGGAACTGGTCGGGAAGCTGAACCGGCTGTTCGCCGCGGTCGTCTCCGCGGTCAACGCGCGCGGCGGGCTGGTCAACAAGTTCCAGGGGGACGCCGCGCTGTGCATCTTCGGCGCGCCGACGCGGCTCGCGGACGCCCCGACGGCCGCACTGGCCGCGGCGCGGGCGATCCGGGACGCGGTGCGCGCGGCCGGCGAGCTCGACCTCGGCGTCGGCGTCTCCAGCGGCCCGGTGTTCGCCGGGCAGCTCGGCACCAGCAGCCGGTTCGAGTACACCGTGATCGGCGACGCGGTCAACGAGGCCGCGCGGCTCACCGAACTCGCCAAGGCGGTCCCGTCACGGGTGCTCGCCAGCGACGCCGTCGTCTCCACGGCGCTGGCGGGCGAAGCCGCCCACTGGCAGAAGCACGGCGAGCTGGAGCTGCGCGGCCGCGCGGAGGCGACGCCGACCTGGACGACCGGCCCTCAGGGCAGCTGATCCAGGTCCGGCCAGCGCAGCACGGTCGAGCCCCAGGTCAGGCCGGCGCCGAACGCGCTCAGCAGCACGCGGTGACCGGGCACGAGAGTGCCGTCGGCGTGGGCGTCGGCCAGGGCGAGCGGGATGGACGCGGCACTGGTGTTGCCGACCCGGTCGATGTTGGCGACCACGGCGTCGGCGGGCATGCCGAGCTGCTTGGCCGTCGCCTGGAGGATCCGGATGTTCGCCTGGTGCCCGACGAAGCGGTCGACGTCGCCGACCATCCAGCCCGCGCGATCGAGCACCGTCCGCGACGACTCCGCCATGCGCGCGCAGGCGTGGCGGAACACGGCCGTGCCCTGCATGGCGAGGAAGCGGTCGGCCGGGGTGTCGGAAAGCCGCTTCCGGGCGCCACCGGCCTCGACCCACAGCAGTTCGGCGTGTTCGCCCTCGCTGTGCAGGTCGAACGGGCCGAACGCGCCCGGCTCGCCGGCCTCCCCCGCGCGCAGCAGGACCGCGCCCGCGCCGTCACCGAAGATCGGCACGGTGGTCCGGTCGTTGGGGTCGATGAGCGTGGTGAAGGTGTCGGCGCCGATCACGAGCACGCGCTCGGCCAGCCCGCCCGCGATGAAGCCGGCGGCCGTGGCGAGGGCGTAGACGAAGCCGCTGCAGACGGCGTTGACGTCGAACGCCGCGGCCGTGCCGAGCCCGAGCCGGGCGGCGACCTGCGGTGCGCTGGCCGGGCAGGGCTGGTCGGGCGTGGCGGTGGCGAGGACGACGGCGTCGGCCGACGTGCCCCCGAGCGCTTCGCGGCCCGCCCCGACCGCGAGATCCACAGTGGACTCACCGGGCCCGGCGACGCGGCGTTCGCGGATCCCGGTGCGGGTCCGGATCCACTCGTCCGAGGTGTCGAGCCGGGCGGCGATTTCGTGGTTGTCCAGGACTTTCGTCGGCAACCACGAACCGAGACCGGTCAGCACGGCGGCAGGTGCGGGCACGGGAGAGCCTCCCCACGCCGGCGGGTTGGCGGAGCGACCGGCTGGTCTTCCACTTCTATGGGCTACCCCCTGGTAGACCGGTCAGTTGTGTTCGAGCTCACGTAAAAAGTTGTTTCATCTTCCCTTCGGAGGGGGTAGTGAGCGACGTCACGGAGGAGTGATCCACGGCGAATTGTCGGGGGTGCCGGTTAGCCTGCTGGAGTGCGGACACCCGACCTCGACCAGCTGGACATCGCCATCCTCGCCTGTCTCCAGGCGGACGCCCGCACGATCGCCGAAACGATCGGCGCGAAGGTCGGGCTCTCGGCCGCGGCGGTGCAGCGGCGGATCAAGCGGCTGCGCGAGGCCGGCGTCATCGAGCGCGAGGTGGCGGTGCTGTCGCCGGAGGCGCTCGGGCTGGGCATGACGTTCGTGGTGACGGTCGAGATGGAGCGGGAGAACCTCGCGGTCTTCGACGGGTTCCGCCGCCAGGTGCTGGCCGAAGACGCGATCCAGCAGTGCTACTACGTCACCGGCACGGCGGACTTCGTGCTGATCGTGACGTGCCCGGACATGGCGGCCTTCGAGGCGTTCACCCGGCGGATGTTCTTCGACAACCCGAACGTCCGGCACTTCACGACCAGCGTGGCGATGGATCGCGTGAAGGTCGGGCTCAGCCTGCCGCTCGACCCGTGAGCCGGGATTCGGCCGGCCGCCGTCACCACCCGTGGCCGCCTGAGCGCAAGGGGTGTGTGCCCGGTGTTACACCACAAAGGACGGATGCAACCGATCAAGTGAACGTGAGAGTTTCTCCGTCATGACCGTTGGCCCTGGTCATCTCCTTGCCGAACAGTTCGCGCCGCGCGAACCACCGCGAGACTCCAGGAGGGGCCGTGCACACCGACGCCGTACACCAGAGCCAGTTCGTGCTGCTGAACGAGAGCACCACGCCCGTCCTGTCCCGCCTGTCCTACCACGCCCACGAACCCTTCGCGGTGACCGTGGCCTTCCGGACCGAGCGCGGCCGGTGGATCGAGTGGACCTTCGCGCGTGACCTCCTCGTGGCCGGGCTCGACGAGCCGGCCGGCCTCGGCGACGTCCGGATCCGCCCGGATCTCTCCGATGACGAAGACTTCCTCACCCTGGAAATCGAGTCACCGGACGGCTATGCGTCGTTCGAGCTCGAAGTCGAAGACGTCCGGACCTTCCTGGACGCGTCAACCGAACTGGTGCCGCTCGGCGAAGAGAGCGCGCACTTCGACGTCGACGGGCTGATCGAGGAGATCAGCAACGTCTGACCTTGAACCTCCCATTCCCGCGGCGAGGAACGAAGGGCGGGTTCCGGGCGCGCTGGAGGCGCCCGGAACCCGCCCTTTCGCTTGCCGGGGGGTCAGCTGGTCTTGAGGGTGGTGCCGGTGCCCGACAGCGCCGGGGCGATCGGGAAGAAGTACGTCACGGACGAGTTGCCGCCGGACAGCAGGCCCTGCGCGTAGTTGCCGGCGATGAAACCGCCGCCCGAGTCACCGGCCGCCGAGTGGACGTTGGTCGCGGTCATGCCGTTGACCGTGCCCTCGGAGTAGCGGACGCTCTGGTTCTTGGCGCCGATGGTGCCGCAGGTCCAGCCGGTGGTCGAGCCGGCCTTGCAGACCGACGAGCCGGTCGCGGCGTTCGACGAACCACGCACCGCGGTCCCGTTGTTCATCTGCGCGACGGGGGTCCAGTTGCTGTTGGTGCGGACCGCCGCGTAGTCGCTGCCCGGGAAGCGGTAGGTGATCCAGCTGCCGAGCGATGCGCCGTTCGACCCGGTCAGCGCGCCGCCGCCGGTGAGCGCGCCGCAGTGGCCGGCGGTGAGGAAGCCGGTGGTCGTGGAGAAGCCGACCGAACAGCGGGCCGAACCACCGATGTAGTAGGCGTCGCCACCCCGGATGTTGGCGAACGTCGTCGGCTTGGTGGCCGTTTCGCGGATCGTCACCGCGGTCTTGTCCACATTGGACTTCGCGAGGAACGCGTCCGCGGCGGCGCGCTGGCCCTGCAGCACGTCGAGGGTGACGCGGTTGGTGGCGTCGTCGACGCCCCAGCCGGTGATCGCGGCGGGCGCGGCCTTGTCGGCGGCGTTCAGCCTGTCCACAGTGGAATTGAGCTGCCGCGCGCTGAACTTGACGACTTCGGCTTCCGCACCGGCTTCGCGGATCTTGCCGGCCAGCGCGGCGTTCGTCGTGGTGACGTGCGCCTTGCCCGTGGCGGCGTTGTAGGTGGCGCCGCCGAACGCGTCGCCGAGGGCCGCGGTGAGCGACTCGGTGACCTTGTTCGCGACGTCCTCGTTCTTCAGCCGCGCGAGCGCCTGGTCGTGGGTCAGGCCGAGGTCCCGCTGCATGGCGGGCACCATGTCCGGGTTCAGCAGGTCCTGGCCCGACGCGGGGACGGCGGTCGCGGCCAGCGCGCCCGTCGCCATCACCGCGGTGGCAGCGGCACCGAGAAGTCTCGCGATCTTCATGCTTCTCCCTAGGTGGTTACGCGCGGCTCCACACCGGCCACGCAGTGGTACTCCCCGAGTGAGCGTCCCCGCAGTGGTCGTTACGGTGCAATCCGGACGCCCGGCGAATGGGTATACGCATTCACCGAGGACGTATCCCCTGCTCCGGCCGGGCGCAAGCGCCTGGTGTCACCCGGTCGGACAGGTCCGTAAGTAGGGTTTCCGTGAACTACTTTCCGTAGCCTCCGGCAGCACTCGAACGCGTGAAGCGACGTTCGAACGGGCGATCGGCCCGGGTTTCGCACGCACGGTGACCCGATTCCCGCCGATCCCGCAGCAAACCGGTGACAGCGGGTAGGCGGACGTGTGACGACGGTACCGGCCACGTATTCGGTGAAAGGTTTACGGACGGATCAGCGCTGCTTAGGCTCCCGCGCACTGGACTCGGCCCTCGGGGCCGAGCCCAGGCCCCAGCCGGGGGCGAGCCCCCGGAACCCCCAGGGGTATCGGTGCGCGTCGAGGAGGTCATATGTGGCTGGCCGCCCCCCGCCCCACCTCGGTGTCCGTCCGGTCCGGACCCGCCCGGCTGACCGGCCGCGACACCGAGCTCGACGCCATCGTCGCCGTGCTCCGGCGGCGCCCGGCCGCGGTCCTCATCGAGGGCGAGCCGGGCATGGGCCGCTCCCGGCTGCTCGCGGAGATCGGGCGCCGCAAGGAGTTCGACGGCGGCCGGGTGCTCACCGGCGCCTGCCAGCCGCTGCGGGAACCGTTTCCCTACGGGCCCGTCCTGGAAGCGCTTCGCGCGGTCGGCGCCACCCCGCTCGGACCGCTCAGCCCGGTCGCCGGTGTGCTGCGGCCGTTGCTGCCGGAGCTCGCGGAAGCGCTTCCTCCGCGGCCCGAGCCCCTCGCCGACCCGGTCGCCGAGCGCCACCGCGTGTTCCGCGCGATGCGCGAGCTGCTGGCCGCCTGCGGGCCGGCGCTCGTGCTGATCGACGACCTCCAGTGGGCCGACGAGGACACCCGCGACTTCCTGCGGTTCCTCGCCGGCACGATGCCGCCCGAGCTGGCGGTGGTCGCCACCCACCGGTCCGCGACCGAGGCGGGGGCCGGGGCACGAGGGGCGCTGTTCCGCACCGGCCCGGCGGTCCATTCCGCCCGCGTCTCGCTCGGCGCGCTCGACGTCGCGGCCGTGCGCGAGCTGGCCGCCGACCTCCTCGAACTGCCCCGGGTGACCGACGACTTCGCGGCGAAGCTGCACGAGTGCACGGCCGGGATCCCGTTCGTGGTCGAAGAAACGCTGCGAGCGCTGAAGGAAGCGGCCGAACGGCTGCCGGTCGGCGAGGTGCTCTCCGACCGCCTGCTCGAAAACCTCGAAGTCCCGCTCCTGCTGCGGGAAGCGGTCACCGAACGGCTTTCCGCGCTGCCGGAGCCGGCGGTGCGGCTGGCCGGCGCGGCCGCGGTGCTCGGCGTCGGCGCCGAAGCCGACGTGCTCGGCGAACTGGCCGGCCTCTCCGGCGACACCCTCCGCACCGCGCTGCTCGGCACCCTCTCCGGCGGGGTGCTCGGCGAGGTCGGCGACGGCAGGTACGGCTTCCGGCACCCGCTGGCGCGCAAGGCGGTCTACGACACCGTGAGCGGCCCCGAACGCGCTTTGCTGCACGCGCAGGCGATCCGCGTGCTCGCCGCGCAGCCGTCCCCGCCGCTCACGCTGCTGGCCCGGCACTCTCGCGCCGCCGGCCGCGTCGACCAGTGGCGGCACTACGCGGAAGCCGCCGCCGACGAGGCGATCACGCGCGGCGAGACGTCCCGCGCGATCGACCTCCTGCAGGCGGTGCTCGCCGAACCCGGCCCCTCCCAGGCCGACGTCGGGCGCGTGGCGGGCAAGCTGAGCCAGGTCGCGCTGCGGGGGTTCCGGCCCGAGGTGCTCGGCACGCTGCAGCGCGTCCTCGAAGAGGTGACGCTGCCGCCGTCGGTCCGCGGATCGATCCGGCTGAGCCTCGGCATGCTGCTGGTCCGGACCATCGGCGGGCTTGGCCGCGGCCGGCTGGAGGTCGAGCGCGCGGTCGGCGAGCTGACCGACCGGCCGGACCTCGCCGCCCGCGGGATCACCCTGCTCGCCCAGCCGATCGACGGGCTGACGCCGTTGTCGTGGCACGAATCCTGGCGCGCCCGCGCGGGCGAGGTGTACGAGCGGCTCGACGACCCCGAGCTGCGGCTCGCGCTGACCGCCGACCGCATCGCCGCCGCCTCGCACGTCGGCGACGGCTCGGCGTGGGCGGAGTTCGAGGCGCTGTCGGACACGGTCGGCACGGTCGCCGAGCGCGTCCAGCTGGCCCGGCTGTGGTGCAACCTGGCCGACGGCCAGTCGTGGGCCGGGCACCTCGACCGCGCCGAACGGCTGGTGACCGAGGGCGTCCGGCGCGCGACCGACGCCGGCGCGTTGTACGCGATCGGGCTGATCCAGGGCACCCGCGTCCGGCTGGATTGGGTGCGCGGGCGGTGGACCGGCCTGGCCGAGACCGCCGAGCAACTGCGGGACAGCTACCCGGAGCTCGGCCCGATCGTGATGGAGTCGTCGCTGGTGCTCGGCGGGCTCGCGGCGGTGCGCGGGGAGTTCGCCGCCGCGCAACGGCACCTGACCGCGGCGAGCGTGCACGCGCCGGACCGCGGCCCGATCCCGGTGGTGCTGTCGGCCGCCGGGGTGCTGATCTCCGTGCTGCTGGCGACCGACGACGTCGACGGCGCCTGCGCGGCGGCCGACACGGCGGTGGCCGCGGCCGGGCGCAAGGGCGTCTGGATCTGGGCGGCCGCGCTGGTCCCGGCGGCGGCGCAGGCGTACGCGCGGGCCGGGCGCTGGCCGGAGGCCGACAACGTCGTCGAGGCGTTCGCGCGCGGCATCGAAGGCCGTGACGCCCCGATGGCCGCGGCCGCGCTGACGGCCGGCCGGGCGGTGCTGCTCGAAGCGCGCGGCAAGCACCTGGCCGCGGCGACGCTGTACGACGAAGCCGTGTCCGGCTACGCGGCCCTGCCGATGCCGTACCCCGCGACGGCCATGCGCGAACGCGCTTCGATGTGCCGCCTCGCGGCGGGCAACCGGTCGGCCGTCGACGAGCTGACCGCGGCGGCCGAGGCGTACGAGCAGCTCGGGGCGACCCGCGACGCCGGACGCTGCCGTCACCAGCTGCGCGAACACGGCGCTTGGGCACCATCGCAGCGCGGACGGCGCGGGTACGGGAGTGAACTGTCGCCACGCGAGCGCGAAGTGGCCCGGATGCTCGCGGAGGGACGGACGAACCGCGAGATCGCGGACGGGCTGTTCCTCTCGCCGCGGACGGTCGAACAGCACGTGGCGAAGGTGCTGCGGAAGCTGGGCGCCCGCTCGCGGACGGACGTGGCCCGCAAGCTCCCCGGCGAGGTGACGACCGCACCGGCTGGCTAGCGGGGCGTCGCCGTCCTACCTTGAGCGCGTGACAGAAGAGGCACTTCCCGCGTGGCGGCGGCGGACGTCCGGCGAGACCCGCTGGCCCGCGATGGGCGTCGTCGTCGCGACGCTCGTCCTGCAGGTCGCCCTGCCCGCCGACATGGTGCTGCACCCGCGTTGGCTGCTGCCCGCCGTCTCGGCGCTCCTCGTCGTGGCCCTGCTGCTGGCCAACCCGGGCCGGATGACCCACTTCAGCACGGTCGAACGGGTCATCTCGCTGCTGCTCGTCGCGGCCGTGACCGCGGTGAACGCATTCTCCGCCGTGTCACTCGTGCTGGCCATCGCCGGCGGCACGATCGGCGACCGCGCCGGGGCCGTGCTGGTCACCGGCGGGACCGTCTACTGGACGAACATCGTCGCCTTCTCCCTCTGGTACTGGGAGTTCGACCGCGGCGGCCCGGGCCGGCGGGCCGCGGGCCGGGCCGAGTTCCCCGACCTGCAGTTCCCGCAGATGGCCGACCCGGGCCTGGCGCACCAGGACTGGGAACCGTCCTACCTGGACTACCTCTACTTCTCGTTCACCAACTCGGCGGCCTTCAGCCCCACCGACGTCCTGCCCCTGCGGATCTGGGCGAAGATGACGATGATGCTGCAGGCCGTCATCTCCCTGGTGCTGGCGGTGATGGTCGTCGCGTGGGCGATCAACAACCTCAAGTGACGGCGGCTCAGTGGCGGGTCATCGTGAAGCTCTGGCCGTCGGAGCCGATGGCGCCCGGGGTCCAGGTGTAGCGGCCCTTGTCGTCGGCGTTCAGGCCGGACGGGCTCGTCGAGGCCAGGTTCGTCCCGTTGAACTTGACGCCGGTGAACGTGATGCCGCCGGAGATGGACGGGTAGGAGTCGGTCGGCGACTCGATGATCGCCTCGGCCGAGGCGTGCTTCGACGTCAGTGACTTCGTGGTGCTCTTCGACCAGCCCTTGGTCGTGTCGGACAGGTCCAGCCGGTAGGTGTTGGTGGCGGTGCGCGTCACCGTCGCGGTGATGTGGTCGCCCGCGCTGACCGAAACGCTGTAGTACACGGGCGCGGCCGGGTACATCTCGTACCAGGCCGAATACACCGGACGCCCGCTGGAGCAGTCCGTCTCGACCCCGGTCTGCTCCACAGTGGACGATCCGTCGCCGTCGATGCCGACCCATGGCGCGAACAGGTCGTTGGTCGAGGTGCAGCTCACGGACGGTTCCGTCCAGCTCGCGGTGGCCGTGGTGAAGCTGCCGAAGCTGACGTACCCACCCCAGTTGCCACCCGAGAACTCCTGGCCGTGGCGGTGCACGTCAAAAACGTGCGCACCGTACTCGACGGCGGCATGGGCGGTGCCTGAGACGGCGAGACCGGCAGCGGCGGCGGCGATCGCCGTGAGGACGCGAAGGGTTTTGGACATGCGGGAACTCCGTTCACCGTGGGGACGGCGGGAAACCGTGTGCCCAAGTGTTGGAGCCGCACCGGGAAGAAGGTAGCTACTTTCGAAGGGTCTTCACATTCCGGGAAATACTCACCATTTGCCGGAATTGAGCCGAAAAGACCCGTGAAGGCCTCCGCGGGGGAAAAGAGGCCTTCACGGGTCCATGTCGCTCACCTACCGCCCGGTCAGGTGAGCGGGGCTATTGCTGCGCCTGCGCGTGCGCGGCGTCCACGAACCGGGTCGTGTACGTCTTCGACAGGTCGATCTTGTCCTTCTTCGGCTTGACGTTGCTCGACGACGCACCGAGCACCTTCAGCACGTTCTGCGCCCCGGCCGGGTCCATCCGGCCGTCCTTGGTGAACATCGGCAAGCTGTCCTCGAGCGACTTGACGTACAGCGCCTTGTCCCCGCCGGCGAACGACGGCGGCATCATCGCGGCGACCTGGTCCGGGGTGTGCGCCGAAATCCACTTCAGGGTCTCGACGTACGCATTGGCCAGCTTCTGCACGATGTCCGGATAGCGCTTCACGATTTCGCAGCCCATGTACAGCGAGCTCGCCGGGTACAGCCCGCCCAGCGCCGCCTTGGTGCCCTCCGGCGTGCGCATGTCGTAGAGCACCTTCGCCTGGCCGGTCTTCGTCAGCTGCGCGATCGTCGGGTCGGTCGTCATCCCGGCGTCGATCGAGCCCTGGTTCATCGCCGAGATGAACGTCTGCCCGGCGCCGACCTTCACCGGCGTGTACTCCTTCGAGCTGACGCCACCGCGCGCGGCCAAGGCCTTGGTCAGGAAGTCCGTCGACGAACCGAGCGACGTGACACCGAGGTTGCGGCCCTTGAAGTCCGCGCCCGACTTGACCTCGCCCGCCTTCTTGGTCGCGACCATCTCAGCTTCGCCCGGCACGTTCGCGAACTGCACGACGCTTTCGATGCACTGTTCCTTGGCCTGCAGGTCGATCGTGTGGTCGTAGAACCCGACGACCGCCTGCACCTCGCCGGCCAGCAGCGATGTCTCGGCGTTCGCCCCGGACGGCTGGTCGAAGAGCTCGACGTCCAGGCCCTGCTTCTGGTACGCGCCGATCTGCTGGGCCAGCTGCCCGGGCAGGTAGATCACCTTCGACAGGCCGCCGACCATGATCTTGATGTGCGGCTGCCCGGTGGTGCCGAGCGAGATCTCCCGCGAGTCGCGGCAGGCGGTGAGCCCGGCCGCGGCGACGGCGACCGCGGCCACCACCCCGACTGTCCTTTTGAGACGCATGTCAGACCGCCTTGATCGCGGCTTCGGAGGCGGACGGCGGGCGCCACCGCAGCAGCCTGCCCTCCAGCGTGCTGATCCCCCACTCGGCCAGCAGCGCGACGACGGTGATGATCAGCATCCCGGCGTACACGCCCGCGGTGTCGAACGTGCCCTGCGCGTTGGCGATCAGGAAGCCCATCCCGGCCTTCGCGCCGGTGTACTCGCCGACCACCGCGCCGATCAGCGCGAAGCCGAACGCCACGTGCAGCGACGACAGGATCCACGACGTCGCACTCGGCAGCACGATCGACTTCAGCACCTGGCCGCGGGTCGCGCCCAGGATGCGGGCGTTGTCGATCAGGTTGCGGTCGACCTCGCGAGCGCCGGTGAAGGCGTTGAAGAACACCGCGAAGAACACGAGCACGACGACGGTCGCGACCTTCGACGACAGCCCGAGCCCGAACCAGATGACGAACAGCGCGGCGAGCACGATGCGCGGCAACGCGTTGGCGGCCTTGATGAACGGCGCCAGCACCTGCGCGAGGTACGAGCTGCGGCCGAGGACCACGCCGAACACGACGCCGAAGATGGCGCCGATGACGAAGCCGATCGCGGCCTCCTCGACGGTCACCAGGATCTGGTACCAGATCGAGCCGAAGTCGGTGCCGGCGCTGAACCACTCGACCAGCCGTTCCCAGATCTTCGACGGCTTCGAGTAGAAGAACGGGTCGATCCAGTAGGTGGCGGTCAGCTCCCAGCTGCCCAGCCAGACGACGACGATCGCCAGGCGCAGCAACCAGATGTTGCGCTTGCGCTTCGCCGAAGCCTGCTTCGCGCGGGCCAGGATGTCCTGCTCGGTCTCGAGGACCGGGAGTGGCGCCGACGGCGCCGCGGGGGTCTCAAGCGACATTGCTCGCTCCCTTCTCACGGGCCTTGTCGACCTCGCTGCGCAGTGATTCCCAGATGTCGGCGTAGAGCTTGCGGAACTCCTCGGTGAGCCGCAGGTCCTCGACCTTCCGCGGCCGCTCCAGCGGGATCTCGAAGACGTCCTTCACGGTGGCCGGCGACGTCGTCAGCACGACGACCTTGTCCGCCAGCGCGATGGCCTCGTCGAGGTCGTGCGTCACGAAGATGACCGCGGCACCCGAGCCGGACCAGAGCCGCAGCAGCTCGTCCTGCATCAGCGCCCGCGTCTGGACGTCGAGCGCGGAGAACGGCTCGTCCATCAGGAGGATTTTCGGCCTGGTGACGAGCGTCTGGGCCAGCGCGACGCGCTTGCGCATGCCGCCGGAGAGCTGGTGCGGGTAGTACTTCTCGAACCCGGCGAGCCCGACGCGGCCGATCCAGTCGACGGCCTGCGCGCGGGCCTCCGCCTTCGGCACCCCGCGGAACCGCGGGCCGGAAGCGACGTTCTCCAGCACCGAGCGCCACGGCATCACCGCGTCGGTCTGGAACATGTAGCCGACGCCGTCCGGAATGGACTTCACGTCCTCGCCGTTCACCCGCACGCGCCCGGCCGACGGCGGCTGCAGGCCGGAGACCAGCGAAAGCGTCGTCGACTTGCCGCAGCCGGTCGGGCCGACGACCGCGACGAACTCGCCGGGCTGCACGGTCATGGTCAGATCGCGGACGGCCGTGTGCACGGAACCGGACCCGCTCGGGAACCGTTTGGTGGCTCCGGTGAGTTCGATCAGTGGGGGAACCATGGGGAGGTGACTCCTTCGTCACGTGGTGCCTGTCACGTTGGGAAGGGACGTTAAGCAGGCGTGGCGCCCAGGTGAAGCTTGTCGACGTTCTCCGCGCCGGCTGTGCGTTCTGAATGTTTTGCTCGTTTAGCGCACGGGCTTGACCTGGGGGTATGTTCCCAGCCATGCCAAAGTGGGCGCTCTTCCCGCGGATGCGGTTCAGCAGGCAGGTGCTGCTGCTGCAGATCGGCGTGGTCCTCCTCGTCGTCGGGATCGGCGTCGCCCTGGTCAGCGTGCTCCTCTCCCGCACCCTCACCGACCAGTTCAGCGAGCGCGCGCTGGCCATCGCGAAGTCGGTGGCGGTCGACCCGGTCGTCATGGCCGACACCGCCGCGAAGATCCCGGGTGGCGCGCTCCAGGAACGCGCGCTGGCCGTGCGAGAGCGCACCGACGCGTTGTTCGTCGTGATCACCGACGACAACAGCATCCGGCTCGCGCACCCGACCCCGAGCGAGATCGGCAAGAAGGTCAGCACGTCCGCCGACCGTGCCCTCGCCGGGTTCGACGACGTCAACACCGTGGCGAGCGGCACGCTCGGGCTGTCCGTCCGCAGCAAGACGCCGATCTGGACACCGGACCACCGGCGGGTGGTCGGCGAAGTGAGCGTCGGCTTCGACGTGGCCGATCCGACCGGCGCGTTCAACCGCCTGTTGACCATCACGCTGCTGTTCGCGGGCGGCGCGCTGCTGCTCGGCGCGGGCGCGTCGGCGCTGCTCAACCGGCGGCTGCGGCGCGTCACGCACGGCCTCGAACCACACGAGCTCACCGAGCTGCTCTACGAACGCGAAGCCGTCCTGCACGGGATCGGCGAAGGCGTGCTCGCCGTGGACGAGAACAACCGCGTCTCGGTCCGCAACGACGAGGCCGAACGCCTGCTCGGCACCGAACTCCCGATCGGCGCGGCAATGTCCGAACTCGAACTCAGCCCGCGGCTCCACAAAGCCGTCGCCGAAGGGCGCCCGGTCGACAACCTCCTCGCGGTGGCCGGGAACCGGGTGCTGGTGATCAATTCGCGGGCGGTGCGGCTGGACGACCGGCCGATCGGCACCGTGCTCACCTTCCGCGACCGCACCGACCTCGACACGCTCACCCGGGAGCTCGACGGCATCCGCGCGCTGTCGGACGGTCTGCGCGCCCAGCGGCACGAGTTCGCCAACCGGCTGCACACGCTCTACGGGCTGCTCCAGCTCGGCCACCACACCGAAGCCGTCGAGTACCTGCAGACGCTGACGGACTCGTCGTCGGCGCGGCCGAGCGAGCTGGGCGACGCCGTCGCCGACCCGTACCTGCAGGCGCTGCTCGTCGCGAAAACCGAGCAGGCGCAGGAAAAGGGCCTGGTCCTCAAGCTCGCCGAAGACACCTGGGTGCCCACGACGGTGACCGACCCGATCGCCGCGAACACCGTGATCGGCAACCTCGTCGACAACGCCCTGCACGCCGCGCGGATGGGCCCGCGGCGGCCGGCGACCGTCGAAATCGGGCTGCTCGCCGAGGGCGGCACCCTGCACGTGTCCGTTGTGGACAGTGGCCCCGGCGTTCCGGCGGACCTGCGGCGGCGGTTGTTCGACGAAGGCGTCTCGACGAAGATCGCCCCCGGGCACGGCCTCGGCCTGGCGCTCGCCCGGCAGGCCGCCCGTGCCCGCGGTGGCGACGTCTGGCTGGCCGACCCCGGCGAAGGCGAGCCGGGTGCCCTGTTCGTCGCCAAACTGCCCGGAATGCTGACGGAGGACGGATGATCCGCACGCTCATCGTCGACGACGACTTCCGGGTCGCCGGGGTGCACGCCGGCTTCGTCGAGGAGGTCGATGGCTTCGCGGTGGTCGGCACCGCGCACACCGCCGCCGAGGCGCGCGCCCGCGTCCGGGAACTCACGCCGGACCTGATCCTGCTCGACGTCTACCTGCCCGACGAGTCCGGCCTCGCGGTGCTCCCGGAGCTGCAGACGGACACGATCGTGCTGTCCGCGGCGACCGACAGCGCGTCGGTGGCCGCGGCGATCCGGGCCGGCGCGCTGAACTACCTGATCAAGCCGTTCACCACCCGCCAGCTCGCGGAGCGGCTGACGTCGTACGCGCGGTTCCGCGGCCTGCTCGCCGAAGACCGGGCGCTGGCCCAGGACGACGTCGACCGCGCGTACCGCGTGCTGCACGACCAGGACCGCACCACCGCGCCGAAAGGCCAGTCGACGGCGACGTCCCGGCTCGTCTCGGAGCAGCTGCGGCGCGCCGGGCGGCCGCTGTCGGCCGCGGAGGTCGCGGGCGAGCTGGGCATGGCGCGGGCGACGGCGCAGCGGTACCTCACCGCGCTGGCGGAGTCGGGAACGGTCCAGATGCGGCTGCGCTACGGCGCCACCGGCCGCCCCGAGCACGAATACCGCTGGTCGGAAGCCTGACTCAGCGACCGCCGTAGCGCCGCGCCATGCTCTCGGCGACGTCGACCCACGCTTGGATCGGGTTGCTCGCCGGCGGCGGGGTGGCCGACGACGGCAGGTCGACGCGGGCCTCGGCTTCCTCGTCCGGCACCGGCTTCTTCGGCTGCGGTTTCGCCTGCGCCTGCGCCTGCGCCGGCACCTGCTTCGGCGCCGGCTTCGCGGGCACCGGCACGTACACGGTCTCCGGGGCGGCCGTGACGACGGCCGGCGCCGGCGGAGCCTGGGCGACCGGGGGTTCCGGCGCGGGTGCCGCGGCCACCGCCGGGCGCGCGTCGAGCTGAGCGACGTCATGCTCCGGCGCCGGGTTGAACAGGCCGCCGGTGAAGAGGCCGCCGCCGAGCCAGCCGGCGCCGACGAGCAGCACCGCGGCCCCGCCACCGAGCCACGTGCGGGCGCGGCGCCGGATCACCACCGACTTCGGGCGCAGGTCCTGGTCGCACACCGGCGGCCGGGTGTAGATCGGCTCGACGGCCGGCACTTCGCCGCCGGTGCGGCGGCGCCGGGGCAGGCTCGCCGCGACGATGCCGGTGCGATCCAGCAGCTCCACCGCGGCGCGGTCGCGGGACGGACGGGTCGCACTGCGTGGTGCGGTGCGAAGCATCGGGGACCTCCGGGACGGGGCTGGCGGACCCCCAGCATTCTGGACCGTTTCGGACGGTTCTGTCAGAAACGCAACTCCATTGAGTGACAGTGCGCCTTCAGTTCTGCTTCAGCCCGAGCCGGGCGAGGGCCGCGAGGGGCCGCTGGTAGGCCGAGCCGAGCACGCGCGGAATGGCGTCGATCACGTAGGCGTCCGGTCCGATGAGGATCCGCGCCGACTTCCGCTCGATCCCGCGCAGGATCGTCTGCGCCG
The DNA here is from genome assembly GCF_026017845.1 of Amycolatopsis mediterranei. Classification (NCBI taxonomy): domain Bacteria; kingdom Bacillati; phylum Actinomycetota; class Actinomycetes; order Pseudonocardiales; family Pseudonocardiaceae; genus Amycolatopsis; species Amycolatopsis mediterranei. The sequence continues at coordinate 243,942 of NZ_CP100416.1, read as the reverse complement.
CTTTCTCCGGTGTCGTGCGGGCGATCCGCTCGAAGCCCTGCGCGGCTTTCTCCTGGTCGTCGGCGGCACTGCGGGAGTTGCGCACGATGTTGGTCTTGATCCCGCCCGGGTGCACGCAGCTCACCGCGACCGGGTGCCGGGCGATCAGCATTTCCTCGCGCAGCGCTTCGGTGAATCCGCGCACCGCGAACTTCGCCGCGTTGTAGGCGCTCTGCGTCGGCACGCCGACGAAGCCGAACACGCTGGAAATGTTGACGACGTGCCCGTCGCCGGACGCGATCAGGTGCGGCAGGAACGCCTTGGTGCCGTTCACGACGCCGCCGAGGTTGATGCCCATCAGCCAGTCGTAGTCCTCGAACGACATTTCCTCGACGGTCGCGCCGAGCGCCACGCCCGCGTTGTTCACGACGACGTTGACCGCGCCGAACTCGCCGGCGACGTCTTCGGCGTGCGCCAGCACGGCGCTGCGGTCGGCGACGTCCAAGGTGTACGCGCGGGCGTTTCCGCCGGCGAGCTCGGCCGTCTCCTCGGCGTTCGCGGTGACGACGTCGGACAGCGCGACGCGGGCCCCGCGCCGGGCGAACTCGCACGCGAGCGCGCGGCCGATGCCCGAGCCGGCTCCGGTGACCACCACGACCTTGTCCGCGAACTGCTTCATCGGCTCTCCCGAGCGTCCGTGAATCCCCACCGGTGTTACTCCCGAGTAGCCGATGCTAGCGGCTGTGAGCTTGCTGTGGGTGTGCTGATTGTTCCGGTGCGTCGTCCTATGGTGGTCTCTTCGACAGCACCGACGACAGGCGAGACGAGGAGGCGATGATCGTGCGTCGGCCGGCCGTCCTGCTCACCCTCGCCGCGATCGTGCTGCTCGGTGTGAGCTTCGTCGTGGTCTTCGCCGCCCGTCCGGCGCAACTGGCACACGCGACGACGCCGGACCAAGCCACGGCCGAAGCGGCCCCGGCGCCCGACCTGCCCGCGGTGTCGAGCCCCGCGGTCGGAGCGCTGTTCGCCGAGGGCGAGCACTACTGCACCGCCAGCGTCGTGCACAGCGAGCGGGGGGACGTGCTGCTGACCGCGGCCCACTGCATCCACAACGGCGAGGGCGGCGGCTACCTCACCGGCGTCACCTTCGCGCCCGGCTACCACGACGGGGTCGCGCCGTTCGGCTACTGGACGGTGGCGGACGAGCTCGTCGCGCCGGGCTGGGCCGCGTCCTCGGACCCGGACCTCGACGTCGGCTTCGCCACCGCGCGCCAGGCGGGCACCACGAAGTCCCTGGAGAGCCTGGTCGGCGCGAACCTGCTGGCCACCGGCACCGCGTTCGAGCAGGCCATCACGCTCACCGGCTACCCGGACGACTCCGAGGTCCCCGCCGTCTGCCAGAACACCACCGCCAAGCAGGACACCTACCAGCTGCGGGTGGACTGCGCGGGCTTCCCGACCGGCACCAGCGGCGGCCCGTGGGTCGCCGGGCAGAACCCGCAAACCCGGCTCGGCACGGTCATCGGCGTCATCGGCGGCTTCGAGTTCGGCGGCGACGACGCCGACACGTCGTACTCGAGCTACTTCGACACCGACGTCCTCGCGCTCTACCGGCAGACGACCGCCCGTACCTGAGACGGCATGATGCGAGGCATGAGCGAGCCCGTCGACGTACCCATCACCGGAGAGCCGATCCGGCTCGGCCAGTTCCTCAAGCTGGCCGGCCTCGCCGAGGACGGCTCCCACGCCAAGGACCTGATCGACGCCGAAGAGGTCACGGTCAACGGCGAGGTCGAGACCCGCCGCGGCCGCCAGCTGACCGACGGCGACGTCGTGGCGGTGGGCCCCGACCGCGGCAAGGTGATCCTGGTCCGCTAACCGACGCTGGTCAGCGCCGGCAGGCCGAGCGACCGGGCGAGTGCATCGAGTTCGCGGCGCACCGGCCCGGCCAGTGGCACACCCAGCGCCCGGCACTGCTCGAGGTGCTGGGCCTCGCGCCAGCCCGGGTAGCGGATCGGCGCGCCGCCGTCCCAGCCGAGCATGCTGCCGAACAGCGCGCTCGCCGCGCGGTAGAAGCCGTCGGCGCTGCGCAGGGTCGTCGGCGCGATCGCCAGCACCAGCAGGCCGGTGTCGTGCTCGTGGTCGGCGACGCCGGAGAGCACCCCGGCGAGGACGTCGACCAGCAGCGTCAGCCCGGCCGCTTCCGAACCGGGGCGGTCCATGTCGAAGACGAACTCGGGGTACGCGCCACCCGGCGCCGCCATGCCCAGCGGGTTCATCGGCTGGCCGGGCTCCCCGCCCGCGGCCAGCACCAGCCCGATCATGGCGTGCGGCAGCGCCCGCGCGGCGTGGTGCCCGGCCCGGCCGAACGGCCCGATGCCGCGCAGCGAGACGAGCCCGACGCCGAAGCGGCCGGCCCGCGTCACCGCCCGGTCCATCGCGTCGCCGACGGCCCAGAGGCCGAGCGCTCGGCGGTAGTCGATCAGCGCGGCGGCCCCGCGGTCGGCGATCATCAGCGGCTCGGCGTGCGGCACGACGAGCCCGTTCTTCAGCAGCGGCAGGTGCACGCGGGTCAGGTCGGCCACCCCGGTCTCCGGCGAGCCGGTGAGATCGCCGTGGCAAAGCGCTTCGGCGGCGATGCGGGCACGCGCTTCGGGGAGACCGTGCGCGGCGAAGACGTGTGCCACGAGGGTGACCAGTTCGTCGGCCCGCACGCGGGGCCACGCCTGTTCCGGGATCGGGGTTTCCGGGAGTTCTTCTTCGAGGATGGCAGGTTCGGCGCGGGTGGAGCGGAACGGGCGCGGTCTGAGGGGCACTTCCCCGACCTTGCCCAGCGCCGGTTCGGGCGTCAACGAAGCCGGGCCCGGCCTACCCGACCGTGTGATCGATGCCCGCGAAAGTCGTACCCTGGGCGGCATGTGCCGAAACATCACCACCCTGCGGGGGCTCCAGCCGGCCGCGACGGGCGAGGAGATCGAGGCCGCGGCCCGCCAGTACGTCCGCAAGGTCACCGGCGTGCAGTCGCTGTCGGACGCCACGCGCGAGCCGTTCGAGGCGGCGGTCGCCGAAATCACCGAAATCACCGCCCGGCTGCTGGAGCAGCTGCCCGAGCGCCGCCAGCCGCCGGCGACCGTGCCGCCGCTGCGCCGCCCCGAGGTCCAGGCGCGGATCGCCGCGAAGGCCTTGCGGCAGCTCTGAGTCAGCGCACGGGCTGTGCGTAGCCCCGCTCGCCGGAGTGGTCGACGCCGTCGTCCTTCGCCAGGCTGTAGAGCCGGATTTCGGTGCCGTCGGGGTCGTTGAAGCGGACCATCCAGCCGGTGGTGGCTTCGAACAGCGGCGGGTGCTCGACGCCGAGCTCGTCCAGCCGTACGATCCACGCGTCGGCGGCCGCGCGGTCGGCGATCGAGAAGCAGACGGGGTCGAACCCGGCGAGCCCCGCGGCGGCCGCCTCCTGCACGCGCAACGCCACCGGCACGCCGTCGATCGTCCCGGCGACCCCGCGCACGACGCCGTCGTCGTCCGGGAATTCGTGGGTGACGTCGAGGCCGAGCACCCGCTCGTACCACTCGCGGCTGCGAGCCAGGTCGCGCACCGGGAACTTGACGTGGTGGAAGCCCTCGATCTTCGCGGTCATCCCGCCCCTCTCGCCGCTCCGGCCTGGAGGGTAACCCCGCGGCACACCGAAACTGTCGGACCCGCTCGCTAGTCTGCCCGCATGGGTGGACAGGCATTGGTTTTGGGTGGCGGCGGGGTCGCCGGGATCGCGTGGACGACGGGGCTGCTGGCGGGCTTGGCCGGGCACGGCCAGGACCTGACGGGGGCGGACCTGCTCGTCGGGACGTCGGCGGGGTCGGTGGTGGCGGCCCAGGTGACGAGCGGTCGTTCGCTGGACGAGCTGTACGCGCGCCAGGCCGATCCGGCGCGCCAGACGCCGGAGATCCCGGCGGAGATCGACTTCGAGAAGTTCGCCGCCGACTTCGGCGGTGCGGTCACCGGCGCGAGTGACCCGGCCGAGGTGCGGCGCGCGGTGGGGCAGCTGGCGCTGGCTACCGAGACGGTGTCCGAAGCGGACCGGATCGAGGTGATCGCCGCGCGGCTGCCGGTGCACGAGTGGCCGGCGCAGCGCCTGGTGATCGTGGCGGTCGACGCGGAAACCGGCGAGCCGCGGCGCTTCGACCGCGAGTCCGGCGTCTCGCTGGTCGACGCGGTGGCGGCGAGCTGCGCGGTCCCCGGCGTCTGGCCGACGGTGACCATCGACGGCCGCCGGTACCTCGACGGCGGCGTCCGGTCGGCCGAGAACGCCGACTACGCGACCGGCTTCACCCGCGTGACGGTGGTTTCGCCGCTGGGCGTGGACGCCCCGCTGCCGATGGAGAAGCCGCTGCCCGAGGTGCTGGACGACCTGCGCGCCGCGGGCGCGGAGGTCACCCTGATCACCCCGGACGAGGCGTCGCGGGCGGCGATCGGCGAGAACCCGCTGGATCCGGCCCGGCGCACGCCGGCCGCCGAAGCGGGCCGCGCGCAGGGCGCGGCCCTCACGCTGACCTGGAGCTAGCCCGGAGGCGGGTGCGCCGCAGCGAGACGAAGCCGGTCGCCGAAATCGGGAGCGGCGGGCCGCGGCGCAGCTCGCCGTCCGGATCGTTCGCCGTGTCCCAGGCCGGGAACACGACCCCCGGCGGGGCCCCGGTTGCCCCGAAGGGCGTCGGCTACCCTCGTGGGCAGGGGTAGCGTGTCCGAGCGGCCGAAGGAACATGTCTTGAAAACATGCGAGGGGGCAACCTCTCCGTGGGTTCGAATCCCACCGCTACCGCACTGAGCACCCGGGCGCCCGGCGCGCCCGGGTTCAGCTTTCCGGCTCCGAAAGGTGCGCCCGCACGCGCTCGAACGCCGCCGCGATCGTCGCCTGTTCCTCGGGGCTCAGCAGGTCGATGAGGTGCTCGCGCACGCCCTCCACGTGCGTCGGCGCCGCCTTCTCCAGCAGCGCCTCGCCCTCGTCGGTCAGTTCGGTGATGACCCCGCGCTTGTCCTCCGGGTCACGGGCCCGCCGGACCAGGCTCGCCTCCTCCAGCTTGGCCACCTGGTGCGAAAGCCGGCTCTTCGTCGAACCCATCATGAAAGCCAGCTCCGACATCCGCATCCGGCGGTCGGGCTGCATCTGCAGGCACACGAGCACTTCGTAATCGACCAGCGACACCTCGTGACACTCGGACAGCTCGCGGTGCAGCCGCTGCCGCAGCAGGAGGGTCGCCACGACGTAGGAGCGCCACGCCGCCATCTCGGCATCGTTCAACCACCGCACAGCACGCTCCTCGGTCATAAGGCAGCGTAGAACGTTGATCAAGGGACCGCGCGGTCCGAGTCCGATCTGTCTGCCGGTGAAAATACCGTTGCAACATCGCCCGAACGTGGGGTTACGAAAAGGTTGAGACTCGGCCGGGAAAGGCGCATTCTGCTTGTGGTGGACGGTCGGCCAGGGTAAACGGCGCGACGACGGCGACGTGCCGGCCCGGCTCCCCACCAGGAGAGGTCAGGTGGTTGTGTGACGGGTGATTCTCGCGGTTGACCGCCAGCTGCGTCCCCGCGACCGGAACGGACATCTACCGGGCCGATCGCGACTGTGAACAGCCAAGAGCGGGCTTCCATGCGCATCACGCATACGGCGTCGGTCGGGCCTGGCTCCGGTCACGGTCTCGGAAGCCGTGACGACAGCGCCTGAACGCCGGCCCCGGAAGCGGCCAGCCGCTCGACCAAAGACATACCTCGGTACAAGCCTGGGTGCGCCTGTCAACGCGACGGCCGCACCCAGGCTCGTTACGATCCGAAGGTGAGATTCGACGACGACGCCGGCCTGGACGCCTCCGAAGTCCAGGACCTGCGCGGAAGCGGTGGAGGCGGCGGCGGGATCGGCGGCCGCGTGGCGCTCGGCGGCGGCGGACTGGGTGTCGTCGGGCTGATCATCTACTTCGTACTGTCCCAGCTGGGCGGGGTCAGCACGGGCGGCAGCGGGTTGAGCGGCGGGCTCGGCAGTGTCGGGTCCGGCCAGCAGGTCGACAACTCCAAGCTGTCCAGCGAGTGCAAGACCGGCGCGGACGCCAACAAGAACCACGACTGCGCCATCGTCGCGGTCGTCAACTCCGTCCAGGACTACTGGACGCAGCAATTTGCGCGCTCCGGCTCGACCTACCGGAAGGCGCCGACGAAGTTCTTCAACGGCGGTGTGCGCACCGGCTGCGGCAGCGCGACCTCCGACACCGGCCCGTTCTACTGCCCGGCCGACTCGGACGTCTACATCGACCTGTCCTTCTTCGACGAGCTGAAGACCCGCTTCGGCGCGCAGGGCGGGCTCTTCACCGAGGCGTACGTGCTCGCCCACGAGTACGGCCACCACGTGCAGAACCTGCTCGGCACCTCGAAGAAGGGCACCGGCACCGGCCCGACGTCCGGTTCGGTCCGCCTGGAGCTGCAGGCCGACTGCTACGCCGGCGTCTGGGGCAACCACGCCTCGACGACGCCGACCGAGAGCGGCAAGCCGCTGATCACCGACGTCACGCAGGACGACATCAACTCCGCGCTGGACACCGCGTCCCGCATCGGCGACGACTACATCCAGGAGAACCTCGGCGGCGGCCAGGTCGACCGGTCGAAGTTCACCCACGGCACGTCCGCGCAGCGCAAGAAGTGGTTCACCACCGGCTTCCAGACCGGGGACCCGGCCCGCTGCGACACCTTCGGCACCAGCAACCTGGGCTAGGACAACGACGAAGGGCCGCCCCGCAGCCGGGACGGCCCCTTCGGTCTTTCGTCAGGCAGTCAGCGCGTGCGGGTCACCGGCCACGGCGCGGGCGGAGAAGTTCCGCTGCGCACCGCGTTCGGCGGCCTTCTGCTTGGCCGCCTTGGCCTTGCCCGGCTGGACGCCGTTGATGCTCTCGGTGCTCGTCGCGTAGACCCCGAGGGCCCAGGCGACGCCGTCGGCGTTGCGGTCCAGCGCGACCCGGTCGATGTTGCCCAGGTTGTCGCAGGCCTGGTGGTAGCACGGGTCGAACGCGATGCCGGCCGTGCCGCCCCACTTCGCCGCCTGCGCCGGGGTCTTCAGCACCTCGGCGCCGGTGTCCAGGCCGCCCGCCGGGATGCCGACGGCGATGAACTCACCGTAGTCCGAGCGGCCGGTGAAGTCGGTGCCCTCGAGGGACACGCCTCGCGCGGCCTGCATGAAGTCGACGAAGGTCTTCTCGATCTGCGCCGAGCCGTACGGGCCCGCGCCCGCGCCGACGCCGTCGGAGTTGTCCCCGTCGTAGGCGAAGTAGCCGGCGTTCGGCGAAGCGATCATGTCGAAGTTCAGGTACAGCGCGATGTCGAGCTGCTGCTCGAAGGTCAGCTGGTCGACGTAGTAGGTCGAGCCGATCAGGCCGAACTCCTCCGCGCTCCAGAAGCCGAAGCGCACGCCGTTGTTGACCTTCGGGCTGCTCCCCAGCTGCAGCGCGGTCTCGAGCAGGGTCGCCGAGCCGGAACCGTTGTCGTTGATGCCCGGGCCGGCCGGGACGCTGTCGAGGTGCGACCCCAGCATCACGACGTTGTCCTTGCGCCCGGTCTTGGTCTCGGCGATGACGTTGTAGCTGGTCCGCGCCTCCTGGAAGGCCCGCAGCTCCAGCGTCACGTTCTGCCCGCCGAGCGTGGCCAGCTGCGCCCCCGCGGCCGCCGTCACGCCCCCGGTCGGGATCTTCGCGTTCTCCGGGCCCCCGAGCGTCCCGTTCAGGGCGCCGTCGGTGTTGTTGTAGACGATCGCGCCGATCGCGCCCGCCGCCGCGGCCGTCTGCTGCTTCTGCGCGAACGAGCAGCCGCCGCGCTTGATCAGGGCGATCTTGCCCGCGACGTCCGCGGTGTAGTCGGTGGCCTCGCAGCCGCTGGTGTCGTCGACGGCGACCACGGCGAGCGGCGCGGTGATGCCGCCGACCGGCGTCGACTTCGTGTACTCCATGGCGATGACCGGGACGTTCGCGCCGCCCGCGGTCAGCTTCTCGGCCAGGGTCTGCGAGTAGGTGAACGGGAACTCCTGGCGGGTGACCTGGAAGCCGGCCGCCTCGAGCTTCGTCGCGATGTACTCGGCGGACTTCTTGTGTCCCTCGGTGCTCGCCGCCCGCGTCCCGCCGTTGGTGTCGGCGATGCGCTGGAGCGCGATCAGGTGCCGGTTGACGCCGTTGGCGTCGACCTTCTTGACGAGCTGCTTCGCCAGAGCCGGGCCGTCGGGAACGGTGTCCGCGGCGGCGGCCGGGGTCAGGCCGAGCACCAGCGTCGCGCCGGCCGCCAGCGCCAGCGGTGGAAGAAATTTCGTTCTAAAGGGTGACATGGTTGCTCACCTTTGTTCCATATGCGAAGTCCGTCAATGCGCCTTTCGGCGGGAACTTTCCCCCCGGTATACAGTCGACACATGTACGCGATCACCATCCGTGAACCAGGTGACCCGGACGTTCTCGAGTGGGCGGAGGTCGCGGATCCGCGTCCCGGCCCCGGCGAGGTGCTGCTGGAGGTCGCGGCGAGCGCGGTGAACCGCGCGGATCTGCTGCAGCGCCAGGGCCAGTACCCGCCGCCTCCCGGCGCGAGCGAAACCCTCGGTCTGGAGTGCTCCGGGACGATCGCCGAACTCGGCGAAGGCGTCGAGGATTGGAACGTCGGCGACGAGGTCTGCGCCTTGCTCTCCGGTGGCGGCTACGCGGAGAAGGCCGTCGTCCCGGCGGGGCAGCTGCTGCCGGTGCCGGGCGAGATCGACCTGCTCACCGCGGCCGCGTTGCCCGAGGTGGCCTGCACGGTGTGGGCGAACGTCGTGATGCACGCGAAGCTCACCGAGGGCGAGGTGCTGCTGGTCCACGGCGGCGCCGGCGGCATCGGCACGCACGCCATCCAGGTCGGCAAGGCGCTCGGCGCCACCGTCGCCGTCACCGCGGGCTCGCCGGAGCGGCTCGAAAGCTGCCGCCAGCTCGGCGCCGACATCACGATCGACTACAAGGAGGAGGACTTCGTCGAGGTCCTCAAGAAGGAAACGGGTGGCGCGAACGTCATCCTCGACAACATGGGCGCGGCCTACCTGGGCCGCAACGTCGACGCGCTGCAGCAGGACGGGCGGCTGGTCATCATCGGCATGCAGGGCGGGGTGAAGGGCGAGCTGAACGTCGGCGCGCTGCTGGGAAAGCGGGCTTCGGTGTTCGCCGCGGGCCTGCGGTTCCGCCCGCTCGACCAGAAGGCGGCGATCGTCGGCGACGTCCGCGACCGCCTGTGGCCGCTGGTCGCCGAGGGGCTCGTCAAGCCGATCGTCGGCCAGGTCGTGCCGATGGCCGAAGCCGCGACCGCGCACCGGATCATGGAAGAGGGCAGCGTGTTCGGCAAGGTCCTGCTGGCGGCGAAGTCCTAGCGGAGCTCGTCGAGCACCCGCACGAGCTGGTTGATCTCGAAGACGTTGGAGTAGTGGGCGAGCCCGATCCGCACGGCGCCGCCCACTTCTCCGACGCCGAGTGACGCGAAGACGCCACTCGTGCCGTCGTCGGCGAAGGCGCACAAGCCCTGCTTCGCCAGGTACTCGGCGACCTCGGGCGACTTCTTGCCGGCGACGGCGAAGGCGAGCGCGGGGATCCGGCGCATGGCGTTGCCGATGACCATGATGTGCCGCAGCGACAGCAGTTCCGTGGACAGCTGTGCGAGCAGACCGGCGTGGTAGGACTTCGCCGATCCGAGCGAGGTGACCAGGCGCTCGCGCCGCGAGCCGGTGGCGGCGTCGTCGAGGCCGGAGAGGTAGTCGATCGACGCGATCAGCCCGGCGAGCAGCGGATAGGCGTGCGGGCCGAGCTCCAGCCGGGCGGCACCGCGGGCCATCGGGTCGAGCGAGGCCGACGGGATCCGCTCGATCAGCTCGGGGTCGCGGAAGACCAGCGCGCCCACCGACGGGCCGCCCCAAGCTTGCGCGGAGACGACCATGACGTCGGCGCCGAGCGCGTTGATGTCGAGCGGCAGGAAGGGCGCGGCGTAGGTGGCGTCGACGACGACGAGCGCGCCGACCCGCTTGGCGAACTCGATGATCGTCGGCACGTCCGGCCGGGTGCCGACGGAACCGGACGCGAGCGTGACGGCGACGGCCTTGGTGCGCGCCGACACGAGCTGCTCGTACTGCCACGCGGGCAGCTCGCAGGTCTCGATGTCGATCTCACCCCAGCGGATGACGGCACCGACGCGCTTGGCGGCGCGCTGCCACGGCGCGAGGTTCGCCTGCTCGTCGAGCCGGGAGACGACGAGTTCGTCGCCGATGGTCCAGCGCTCGGCGAGTGCGTCGACGAGCCGGCGCAGCATCACCGGCGCGCTCGGCCCGAGCACGACGGCAGCCGGGTCGGCCCCGACCAGGTCGGCCACGGCCCGGCGGGCCGCGGTCACGATGCTTTCCGCGCGCTGTGAGGCCGGAAACGCTCCGCCCGGCCCGGACACCGGGGCGCGCATCGCCGTGGAAACGGCCGATGCGACCTGTTCCGGGACCAGCATTCCGGCGGCGCCGTCGAAGTGAATCCAGCCGTCACCCAGCGCGGGAAAGAGCCCACGGATACGAGCGACGTCGAACGCCATGGGGACACCGTACGGACGTGCGGTTTCGCCGTGCGTCCGGGGTTGGGTGGAGAGCCACCGGGAACCCCCGGAGCCGCTACGCTCGGAGACGGACGCCCGGTGGGTGTCGCGGAGCGTGTCGAACGCAAGCCAGGATGGAGCACATGACCGAGCCGAACTTCACAGCGGGTGACCCGGGCCAGGAATCTTCACCCCACGTGGTGGTCGTCGGACCGGACGGCACGCCGGTGGGCGCCACCCAGCTGCCCTCCCCCGACTCCGAAGGCGACCACCCCGAGTCGGTCGGCGACCTCGTCGAAGAGCCGGCGAAGGTGATGCGGATCGGCACGATGATCAAGCAGCTGCTGGAGGAGGTCCGCGCGGCCCCGCTGGACGACGCGTCCCGCACGCGCGTGCGCGAGATCCACCAGACGTCGATCCGCGAGCTCGAGAAGGCGCTGGCCCCGGAGCTGCAGGACGAGCTGGAGCGGCTGGTCCGCCCGTTCACCGACGACTCGACGCCGTCGGACGCGGAGCTGCGGATCGCGCAGGCCCAGCTGGTGGGCTGGCTGGAGGGGCTGTTCAGCGGAATCCAGACGGCCCTGTTCGCCCAGCAGATGGCCGCCCGCGTCCAGCTGGAACAGATGCGCCGCGGATTGCCGGCGGGCCCCTCGGGCGCGGTCGGCCACGGCCACGAGCACGGCCCGGGCATCTCGGGAACGGGCCAGTACCTCTGACGGCCGAGGTTGTCCACAGACCGGAGGGCCTGTGGACAACCTCTGTGGACAACTCGGTTTCGGCGGGGTTTTGCCCCGAAGGTGCCGATTGACGACCTCCGACGCACCGCCTGGCCGCGGTCCCTCCCCGGGCCACAGGCGCCGGACCGGCCCGTCGCCAGTGCCCTATCAAGGGCGCGCGGCCCCGATCGGTACCCTCGTCCTCGTGCATGCCACCAGCACGGTTCAGGCCGCAGACTCACCCGTGACGACGTCGGCATCCCCGACGTCGGACAGCAAGACGTTCTCGCGTGCCTTCGCCGACATCAAAGCCGGAATCAGCGCCCGCGAGCTTTGGGGTCACCTGGGCTGGCAGGACATCAAGCAGAGATACCGCCGCTCGGTGATCGGGCCCTTCTGGATCACCATCAGCCAGGCCGTCCTCGCGCTCGGGCTCGGGCTGCTGTACTCGCAGCTGTTCAAGCTGCCCGTCGAGGTGTTCCTGCCCTACATCTCCACCGGCTTCATCATCTGGGGCTTCATCAGCGGCTGCCTGTCCGAGGGCATGGAGACGTTCATCGCGAACGAGGGGCTGATCAAGCAGCTCCCGGCGCCACTGAGCGTGTACATGCTGCGCACGGTGTGGCGGCAGACGCTGATGCTGGCCCACAACATGATCGTCTACGTGGCCGTGCTGGCGATCTTCTTCAGCGCGCTCAGCAACAGGTATTCGCTGCTCGGCGACGGGTCGTGCGTCCCCGGCCACATCTGCCACCCGGGCCTCAGCTGGAACATCCTGCTGGCCATCCCCGGTTTCGTGCTGCTGGCGCTGAACGCCGCCTGGGTGACGCTGCTCTTCGGCATCATCTCGACCCGCTTCCGCGACATCCCGCAGGTCATCAACTCGCTGATCCAGCTGCTGTTCTACGGCACGCCGATCGTCTGGCCGGTCGACCAGCTGATGACCGGCGGGACCCGCGAGGGTGCCTCCTGGATCCTGCCGATCGTCAAGGTCAACCCGCTCTACCACTTCATGCAGGTGGTCCGCGCGCCGCTGCTGGGGCAGGAGTTCTCGGTGGGGAACTGGATCGTGGTCGGCTCCATCACCGTCGTCGGTTGGGCTCTCGCGCTGGTCGCGATGCGCAACTACCGTGCCCGCGTCTCCTATTGGGTGTGACACATGGTTTCCATTGACGTCCACAACGCGTTCGTCGACTTCCCGATCTTCGACGCGAAGACGCGGTCGATGAAGAAGAAGGTCCTCGGCAAGGTCGGCGGCAAGATCGGCACCGACACCAAGGTGCCGATCATCGAAGCCCTGCACGACGTGACCCTGAACCTGCGTGAAGGCGACCGCGTCGGCCTGGTCGGGCACAACGGCGCCGGCAAGTCCACGCTGCTGCGCCTGCTCGCCGGGATCTACGAGCCGACCCGCGGCTCGTCGCGGATCAAGGGCAAGATCGCGCCGGTGTTCGACCTCGGCATCGGCATGGACCCCGAGATTTCGGGCGTCGAGAACATCATCATCCGCGGCCTCTTCCTCGGCATGACCGCCAAGGAGATGGAGAAGCGGGTCGACGACATCGCCGAGTTCACCGAGCTCGGCGACTACCTGCAGATGCCGCTGCGCACGTACTCGACGGGTATGCGCGTGCGGCTGGCGCTGGGTGTCGTCACGTCGATCGACCCCGAGATCCTCATCCTCGACGAGGGCATCGGCGCGGTCGACGCGGCGTTCCTCAACAAGGCGCGCGACCGGCTCAAGGACCTCGTCAAGCGCTCCGGCATCCTGGTGTTCGCCAGCCACTCGGACGAGTTCCTGTTCGAACTGTGCGATTCGGCCATCTGGATGGACGAGGGACACCTCAAGCAACAGGGTTCGCTGCGGGACGTCCTCACGTCGTACAAGGGCCGTGACCCCTTCGAAAACATGAGCCAGGAAACCTTGGAGCGCTTCGGCATCGAGCCGGTGGCGACGACGAACGGCGGGGAATGATGGCCAGCGAGACCCGGCAGCTGCCCGACGGTGCGGTCGTCGGCGTGGTCGTCACGCGGCACCGGCGGGAGCTGCTCGCGGACTCGCTGAAGGTCATCGCGGCCCAGACCCGGCCGGTCGACCACCTGGTCGTCGTCGACAACGGGCCGGACGACTCCGCGCGCGAAGTCGTCGAGAACTACCCGCTGCCGCACACGTACCTGCCGTCGCACCGGAACCTCGGTGGTGCCGGCGGGTTCGCGCTGGGCATGCTGCACGCGCTCTCGCTGGGCGCGGACTGGATCTGGCTGGCCGACGACGACGGGCGCCCGGCCGACGAGAACGTGCTCGCCATCCTGCTCGAAGAAGCCGAAAAACGGGATTTGGCGGAGATTTCGCCGGTGGTGTCGAACATCGACGCGCCGGACAAGCTGGCGTTCCCGCTGCGCCGCGGCCTGACCTGGAAGCGTTCACAGTCCGAGCTGGGGGCCGACTTCCTGCCCGGCATCGCGTCCCTGATGAACGGCGCGCTCTTCCGCGCGTCCACTTTGGACGTCGTCGGCGTGCCGGACCTGCGGCTGTTCTTCCGCGGCGACGAGGTGGAGCTGCACCGGCGGCTGGTCCGGTCGGGGTTGCCGTTCGGCACGTCGCTGAAGACGAAGTACCTGCACCCGGACGGCTCGGACGAGTTCAAGCCCATGCTGGGCGGCAAGTTCCACGCACAGGACCCGGAGAACGAGGTCAAGCGGTACTACACCTACCGCAACCGCGGCTACCTGCTGTCCCAGCCGGGCATGCGGAAGATCGGCGCGCTGGAGATCGTCCGCTTCGGACTGTACTTCGTGGGCGTGAAGCGCGACCCGAAGGCGTTCCTGCAGTGGCTGAAGCTGGTGCGGCAGGGCCGCGCCGAGAAGTTCTACCGCTACTGATTCTTCAACGAAAAGGGCCCCCGCTTTCGCCGCGGGGGCCCTTTTCGTTGAAGAAGGCTTATTCGCCGATGACCGGCGGCGCCGTGCGCAGGTCGGTGCCGAAGACCTCGTCGGGGTCACCCTCGACCAGGTAGGTCGGGCGCGAGTGCTCGGTGTCCTCGTCGCCTTCGCCCTTCTGGCCGCGGCCCAAGCCGCCACCGGGACTCATGCCCCCGCCGCGACCGGAGGCACCCGCACCGAGGCCGCCCATCCCGCGCCCCGCGGCCGCTTCCGCAGCGCCGATCCCGCCCGGCCGGGCCGCGCCCGACGCGGCGCCCGCGCCCGTCGCGTTGCCGGCGCCCGAGCCGCCGGGGCCGAACCCGCCGCCGCGGCCGCCACCACCGCCGCCGATCTTGGAGTTGTAGGCCTCGTCGCCACCGAAGTTCATCCCGCCGCCCATCGGCATCGGGCTCATCGGCGGCATCCCCCCGAACTGCTGGTTCGAGTTCGACGTCGACGCGGCGGGGACCGAGCTGGGCGTGAACCCGGACGGCGTGGTGGTGCCCGCCGGCACGAACCCGGACCCGGTGGTCGAGCCAGGCCCGGAGATGGTGTGGGCGGCCGGGCCGCCGAGCGGCCCGGGGGTGCTGCCGGACACGAAGCCCTGGGCGGTGCCGCCGGGCGTGGTCCCCGGGTGGGAGCCCGGCACGTTCACGCTGGAGGGGGTGTTGATGCCGTTCTTGTCGCCGGTGCCGTTGGGGTCGTCACTGCCCCCGCCGGTGCTGAAGCTCGGCGGCGGCGCGAAGGCGGGCTGCTTGGAGGCGGCCTCGTAGAGGTTCTTGTCGTAGGTCGCCATGACGCTGGCGGCCTCGTCGTGCGCCGCCTGGCTGTCCTTCTGCTTCTGGAGCGACTTGTCGACGTTGTCCGGCAGGCTGAAGGGGTTCGAGGTGGCCCAGTCCTTGAACTCGTCCTTCCAGCTGAACGGGATGGGGGCCGGCATGGAGTTCTTCGCCGTGGCAGCGGCCTGACCCTGGTCGTAGATGGTTTCCGAGGCCAGCTTGGCGTTCTGGGAGTTGGCGTCGGACCACTTGCCGAGGCTGGTGAAGTACTGCTGCGCGTTCTCGGCGGCGCTGCCTTCCCAGGTGCCCTTGGACGCGTTGACCGCGGTGTTCATCGACTGCGCGAACTTGTCGAAGACCTGGTGCACTTCGTGGTACGCGGTCGAGACCTCCGAAACCTGATCGACGTCCAGGTTGGTGTCCAGGTACTCCTTGAGCTGCGCGTGGTCACTACCCTGGTAATCCGCGCTCGACGGGTTCAGGCCCTGCACGTACTCGACATCGCGACCCTGGGTGGCGGCCTTGACGTTCTTGTCGCCCATCTGCTGGGCCTGGTTCTTCGCCCGGGCCTGGGCCATCCACTGCTGCACCGCCCCGAACAACCAGTTGCCCGGGTCGACGCCTTCTTCGGCCTTCTGCTGGAGGTAGGCGTCGCGCTCGGCGGGCGCCATGTCCTGGACCTGCTGGGGCGTCTTGTCCTCGGTCTTCGGCCGCGGTCCCTGTTGCGTGGTCATCTGGGTCCCCTATCCCTTCGGCAGCCGCGGTTCGACGGCCTTCGCAACCGCCTCGGCAAGCTGGCAGGCCTGGTCCGCCGAATCGGCACCGATCACCGCCACATCAACCCGGGACGAGTCGCCCACCGGTAGGGCGAGCGTGCAGGCCGGCAACGAGGCACCGCCCGAGGCCTCCCTCGCCTTCCGGCCGTTGACGTCCTTGTCGACCACGCCACCGCCGGTGTCGTTGACCTGCGCGACCGACGCGGTGTCGCGGACGTTGACGCCGATCACCTTGGCGTTCTCACTCGCCGACGCGATCTTCTGCCGGTAACTGCAGGAACGCACGCCCCCGACCGTCTTGTTCTGCGGCTCGTTGAACTCGCCGTAGCCGCTCACATCGCCCGCTTGCAGCAGCGAGCAGGCATCCGTGATCGACTGGGTCCCACCGCCACCGGAAGACGGGCTTTCCGGGGTTCCCGACTCGCCGGCCGGGGACGACTGGGCGGGTGACGCCGTTCCGCCTTGCGTGGTGGTGCACCCGGCGAGCAACGCGCCCCCTGCCGCGAGCGGAAGGAGAACCCGAACGAGAAGTTTCGTCATCCCTCAAGCCTGCTTGGTCTGAAGAGCGGAGAAGGCCTGGCTCTCGGTTTCCTTGTAGAGGCCCGCGGCCCTGGCGAGCGCTTCGTCCGCCTGCCTCGCGACCTCTCGGAGCTCCTGGAGAACCTGAGTCGCGCCACCGTCGGCGGCCGAGGCGCTCTTCTGGTCGTGCTTGGCGACGGCAAGCCCGTACGGGTGGTTCCCGAGTTGCGGGGTCTGGTCCAGCAGGAAGCTCTTGTACTGCAGGTCGCCGAGGTCGTTGACCAGTTCGGTCAGTGCGTCCCGGATCGGCTTCACACCTTCCGGGGTGATCTTGAACCCGCCGCCCTTGGCTGCGTCGACCAGCTTCTGGGTCTCGGCTGTGACGCTCTTGACCGCGGCGCTCATCCCGGCCGAGGAAAGCGGGTTGACGATGTCCGCGATCGAGCCGCCGCCCCCGCCGTCAGCTATCAGCATCGCTGTTCCACCCCGAATCGCTTCGCCCGTGCGTGTGCACCCGGAAGTCTACTAGCCGGGCACCCAGCGCAACGGCTGTTCACCGATCTCCCCTTCGGACGCACCGGCGGTGCGACCGGTTCCCCGATCGTCAGAACTGGCCTTCGAGCTGGGCGTACAGCTGCTGGGCCAGGCGGGCGTTGTCCGCCGGGGCGTAGGTGATCCAGCGCTGGCCGTCGTCGGCCGCTCGGGAGGACATCAGCCAGCGGCCGCTCGGGGTGTCGAACCAGGCCAGCGGGGGGAACGTGCCGCCGCGGGTCTGGGCGGTGAACTGGCCCACGCGCTTCTTCGGTTCCTGGAAGACGCGCTCGATCATGCGGACCTGCGGGCCACCGGCGCCGCTGTGCGAGCGCGGGGCGCTGACTCCGGCGAACGGGTCGTACGCCTCGTCACGGCGCTGGTGGCGGGGCTGCTGGACCGGCCGCGAAATCGTCACCGACTGGCCGGGCGCGGCCGGCGTCAACGGGAGGAGGTCGACGATCGCCGGCACGATGCCCGTCGGGCGGACCTCCTCGAAGACGAGGAGGTTCTCCTGCTGGCGGGCGAGCACCGCGAACTGGCCGTCGGAGGCGACGCGGGCGAACAGGTGGCGATCGCCCAGCTCGGCGGCCGCGTTGATGGACACGCTCCCGCGGACGAACGTGGCCAGCGCCAGCTCGGCGTCCGGGTCGAGGCGGCCGCGGCTCCACAGCCCGCGGCCGGTCAGGTCGCGGACGACGGCGTCGCGGATCATCGCGCGCTGCTCGACGGTCGTGCCGACGTGCGGGACCTCGAACGGCGTCGGCGCGCGGCCGAGCCCGAGCTGTTCCAGCAGGATGTCCACCGCCGCCAGCGACAGCGAGAACGAGTGAGGCATCGCTTCCGTCCCCCCGGGGTCTTCCGGTCGTCGCCGAAAACGGTAGTCCACCGTAGTGACAACCGGGGCTTCGCCCCGGGCCGGGGGCTCCGCCACCCGGAGCCCCCCGAACGACAGCTGCGCCCTCAGCGAACCCGCTTGCCCGGCGCAGATCGGCGCTGGTCCGATGGACGCATGGCCGACCCGAAACCCGCCCTTGTCCTGCACCTCGCCACCGGCGGCGAACCGCTGTTGTTCGCGCTGACCACCGAAGAATCCGGGAAGCTGGCGGGCAAGCTCGCCCAGCTCGTCAAGACCGGCGCCGTCGAATCCGTGACCACCAAGGACGATTCCGTGGTCGCGGTCAACTTCGCGCACGTCGCCGCCGCGTACATCGACGACCTCGCCCGGAAGAGCACCGTGTTCGGCATGCACGCCTGAGACGGCGAAGGCCGCCTCACGACGCGCGTGAGACGGCCTTCGTGACGCACCTCAGAGCTTGTACAGGCGCTTCCAGTTCTCGCGCGAGGTGAGCTCGGGCATGGCCCGCTTGTACTGCTCCTGCACCGCCGCGCCTTCCTTGCGCAGCCGCTGGACGACCCGCGCGCCCTGCTTCGCCAGCGCGAACATCTTCACCCGGTCGTAGGACCGGACGCGGACGCCTTCCTGGTTCGCGTCGGTGACCACGGCGGTGTCGAACAGCGCGATGTGCCACCAGTTGGCTTCGTCGATCGGCACCGCGCCGAGCCCGAAGCGGCTGCGGCCGAGGATCCGGTCGAGCACCCGCCGGATCAGCACCACGCGCTGCAGGGCAGGCCGCGGCGAGCTGTTGATGATGCCGATGTCGCTGGAGGCGATGCCCGGGACGTCGGTCGCCTTGTGGCGCTTGGTCTCCGGGTAGTCCTCGCGGATCCGCCGGATCTCCTTCATCGCCTCGACCCCGCCGTCACGCAGGATCTCCGGGCCCTTCAGGAAGTCCTCGACGGCCTTGATCAGCGTCGCCGACAGGCCGTACTGCATGCCGAGCAGGTAGCGCACCAGCTGCGCGATCAGCACCCGCGAGAGCAGGTTCAGGTTGAACGGCGAGTGCAGCGCCGCGGTGATGATCGAGTTGCGCAGGTTGAAGTACCGGTGCCACTCGTCCCAGTCCTTCATGTGGAAGTCCGCGTGCCACACGCCCGCACCCGGCAGGGTGACGGTCGGGAAGCCGTGCGCGCGGGCCCGGTAGGAGTACTCGGCGTCGTCCCACTGGAAGAAGAACGGCAGCGGGTAGCCGGTGGCCTTGACGACCTCGTAGGGGATCAGGCACGACCACCAGCCGTTGTAGCCGGCGTCGAGACGGCGTTCCTGGCGGTTCGGCTTCAGCGTCTCCTCGTCCACGCCGAGCAGGTCGGCGGTGGTCAGCGAGTGCTCGACCGGCTGGCCGGGCTCGAGTGTGTTGAGCCGGGCGTACTCGGCGCCGACGTGCAGCTGGTTCGGGTGGAACAGGTTGAGCATCTGGCCGCCGACGATGATCGGGTCGGCGGCGCGGTTCGAGAACGCCGTCATCCGGATCACCAGGTCGGGCTCGAGCAGGACGTCGTCGTCCATGAACAGGACGTTCGCGTGCTCGGTCGCGGTGTGCCCGGCCACCTCGAAGAGGCCGCGGGTGAAGCCGCCGGCGCCGCCGAGGTTCGGCTGCTTGATGTAGTGCAGCTTGTCGGCGAGGTCCTTGGCGACCTGCTCGAAGCCGTCGCGCGACTCGACGAGGTCGGTGCCCTGGTCGGCGACGTAGATCGCGTCCAGGGTCTCCAGCGACGAGACGTCCGCGGCGAGGGCCTGCAGGTTCTTCAGGCAGTCGTCGGCGCGGTTCATCGTGCAGATGGTCACCGCGGTCGGGCGGATCTTCTCCGGCGCCTCGACGGTCCAGCGGACCTGCTCGACGCGCAGCGTCTGGCCGCCCTCGGTCTCCAGGTCGAGCCAGAGCGCGCCGCCGTCGTAGAACTTGTCCAGCTTGCCGGTCAGCGACAGCTTCGCCTGCTTGGCGTCCTTGACCTGCTCGGCGGCCACCACGCGGGGCTCGCCCTCGACGTCCGAGGCGCCCATCGACAGCAGGCCGGTGCCGGTGACGACGGCCTCGACCGAAACCTCGGACACGTTCGTCCAGCGCTGCCAGTAGCTGGCCGGGAACCGGCCGAAGTAGGTGTTGCCCGACACCTTGGTGGCGGGCTCGAGGGCGATCGACGCCCGTTCCCGCACGGCCGCGCCCCACTCGAGCTCGGCGTACAGGTCCTTGCTGACGATCGGCGCCGGGCCGGCGTACAGCCCGCGCTGCGCCGTCAGGCGACCTTGCGGAGTGTGCTCGGTGAACCGCGTCTCGACGGCCGGGCCGGCTTCGGTGGTCGGCGCCGGGGTAGCTGTTTTGCCGGGCATGGAAGTCCTCAGTTCTCCTCAGTCGACGGCTCGCGGAAAACGACCCACTTGAGCATCACGAAATTGATCACGGTGGCGGTGGCCTGCGACACGGCCCAGCACAGGGTGCGCTGCCACGCGGACTCCGGCAACACGTTCAGCATGAGCTGGTTGACCCCGACCGCGACGAAGAACGTCACGGTGTAGAGCAGGACGAACGAGCCGACCTGCGCCTTCCCGTCGCGGCGCCCGCCGGCGAAGGTGAACTTCCGGTTCAGGAAGAACGCCGTGGTCGTGCCCACGATGAAAGAGATAGCGCGGGCGACGTCGACCCACGGTGAGGTGGCCATCCCGGCCACCTGGGTCAGCAACGTGTAGGTGCCCAGGTCGACGAGGGCGCAAAAGCCCCCGATCAGGGCGAAGCGGACGAGCTGGCCCAGCAGTCCCGGAGAGGACTGCCCACTTGCCGTTGGGGGGTCCAGGGGGGCTCGCCCCCCGGCTGGGGTCTGGGGCTCGGCCCCAGATGCCACAGCCGTTATGTCGGCTTGCGGATCGGTCGCCACCACTGCATTACCTCGTCACCTGTGTCATGGTCACCCGCGCGGGCGCTTGTGCCTTGATGCGCAAAGTGTAGAGATGTGCACTTCAGGGTCACGTTCCGGGCGGTATTGGGCGTAGCTACGCTGGTCGGGTGACCCATGCACCCGAAACACAGCGTCGCACGCTCACGGGCTGGGCTCGGACCGCACCGACCACCGCCGATGTCCTGAGCACCCCGGACCTCGAGACCATCGCCCGCGCCGTGGCCCAGGCCGGCGAGCGCGGTGTCATCGCCCGCGGCCTCGGCCGGTCCTACGGCGACCCGGCGCAGAACGCCGGCGGCCTCGTCATCGACATGACGCCGCTGAACCGGATCCACTCGATCGACCCGGACTCCGCCCTCGTCGACGTCGACGCCGGCGTGAGCCTCGACCAGCTGATGCGCGAGGCCCTGCCGTACGGCCTGTGGGTGCCGGTGCTGCCCGGCACGCGCCAGGTGACCATCGGCGGCGCGATCGCCAACGACATCCACGGCAAGAACCACCACAGCGCGGGCAGCTTCGGCAACCACGTCGTGTCGATGGACCTGATCACCGCCGACGGGCAGATCCGCACGCTGACGCCGGAGGGCCCGGACGCCGAGCTGTTTTGGGCGACCGTGGCCGGCATCGGCCTGACCGGCATCATCGTCCGGGCCAAGATCCGGATGACCAAGACCGAGACCGCGTACTTCCTCGCGGACAACGAGCGCACGAACAACCTCGACGAGACCCTGGAGCTGGTCAGCAACGGCTCCGACGACAACTACACGTACTCGTCGGCGTGGTTCGACACGATTTCCACCGGCTCGAAGCTGGGCCGCGCCGCCTTCGGCCGCGGCTCGCTCGCGAAGCTGGACGAACTGCCGCCGAAGCTGCGCGCGAACCCGCTGAAGTTCGACGCTCCGCAGCTGGCGACGCTGCCGGACGTCTTCCCGAACGGGCTGGCCAACAAGCTGACCTTCGGCGCCATCGGCGAGCTGTACTACCGCAAGACGCCGAAGGCGGCCCGCGGCGTGATCCAGAACCTGACGGCCTTCTACCACCCGCTCGACATGTTCGGCGAGTGGAACCGCGCCTACGGCTCGAAGGGCTTCCTGCAGTACCAGTTCTCGACGCCGCCGAACGCGCACGAGCCGCTGCGGAACATCGTCCGGAAGATCGCCGAGTCGGGGCACGTGTCCTTCCTCAACGTCTTCAAGCGGATGGGCGAGGGCAACGCGGCGCCGCTGTCGTTCCCGCACCCCGGCTGGATGGTCTGCGTCGACTTCCCGATCAAGGACGGCCTGAGCCGGTTCTGCCAGGAGCTCGACGAAGACGTCCTGGAGCTGGGCGGGCGGCTGTACACCGCGAAGGACTCGCGCACCTCGCCCGAGACGTTCGCGAAGATGTACCCGCGGCTCGAAGAATGGCGCAAGGTCCGCGCTTCCATCGACCCCGAAGGCGTTTTCGCCTCTGACATGAGCCGGAGGCTCGAACTGTGATCGACGCGGTGGGCAACCCCCAATCCCTGCTCCTGCTCGGCGGCACGTCCGACATCGCGCTGGCGATCGCCGAGAAGTACCTGGCCGAGAAGCCGCTGCGCGTGGTGCTGGCCGCCCGGCCCTCGCCGCGCCTCGACGCGGCCGCGCAGCGCCTGAAGGACCGCGGCGCCGAAGTGTCCACTGTGGACTTCGACGCCAAGGACACGGCGTCGCACCCGGGCGTGCTGGCCAAGGCGTTCGACGGCGGCGACATCGATGTGGCGGTCGTGGCGTTCGGCCTGCTCGGCGACCCCGAAGAGGTCTGGCAGGACCACGCGAAGGCCGTCGAGCTGGCCACCGTGAACTACACCGCGGCGGTGTCGGTCGGGGTCGCGCTGTCGGAGAAGCTCAAGGCCCAGGGCCACGGCACGGTGATCGCGCTGTCGTCGGTGGCGGGCGAGCGAGTCCGCCGGTCCAACTTCGTCTACGGCTCGACGAAGGCCGGTTTCGACGGCTTCTACCTGGGCCTCGGCGAGGCCCTCGCGCCGTTCGGGGCCAAGGTGACGGTCGTCCGCCCCGGGCACGTCAAGACGAAGATGACCGAGGGCCTGAAGGACGCTCCCCTGGCGCAGACGGCCGAGCAGGTCGCCGAGATCGCGGTCGGCGCGGCCCGCGCGGGCAAGGACCTCGTGTGGGCGCCCGCCCCGTTCCGCCTGGTGATGTCGGCGCTGCGGCACGTCCCGCGGCCGATCTTCCGCAAGCTCCCGATCTGAGTTTCAGGCCGGGGGCTCAGCCGCCGAGGGCGTGGGCGGGGACCAGGTAGAGGTTCTGGCTGCCCACCCACGGCGAGTCGATGTGCCAGCTCGCCAGCGCGGTCCGCGGCGGGGTGCGGCGGGTCGTCGCCAGGACCAGGTCCGGGCTGATCGGGCCGACGCTGTGGTCGAAGTTGTGGAAGTTGGCCTCCAGCAACGCCCGGCCGAGGTCGTCGCTGCGGCGTTTGGTCTCGGCGATCGCCGGGTCGACCGCGCCTCGGTCGGAGAACTCGTCGACGAGTTCGCAATCGCACGCGTACGCCAGCGCGCCGACCTCGCCCGCCGTCTCGACCTTGCGGCCGTGGGCGAGGGCCGCCAGCTCCTGGCCGATTTCGCGGTACTCCGTCGTCGACGCGTGGTTGCTCGTGATCGGGGCGAACTGGCGGGGCACGCCCGGCAGCGCGTACACCGCCACGCTCGCCGCGAGGGCCGCGCCGGCCACCGTCCACGTCCCGCGCCTGACCCGCTCCGGGACCGCCGACGCGCAGGCGGCGAGGAAGATCGTCGCGCCGATGATGCTCGGCGCGTAGTACCAGTGGTAGGGCGGCACGCCCAGCCGGCTGTAGGCCAGGTAGTGCAGCGCGCCGGCGGCGGCGAGCGCCGCGAACGGCGTCAGGCGGCGGGCCGTCCCGGAACCGCGGCGGTACTGGACGAGCCAGGCCACCCCGGCCAGGGCGGCCAGGATCAGCGGCAGGAACGACAGCGTCGCCGCGGCCGGGAAGTTGCGCCAGTAGAGCAGCGGGCCGTTGGTGAAGCTGAACGGTCCCCACGACTGCTGGCTGATCTTGATGACGAGCGTGTCCGGCACGGCCGAGCCGAGCACCACCCAGCTGAACCCGAACCAGGGCAGCGTGACGGCGAGGGCCGCGAAGACCGTCTGCCAGATGCCGGCCCAGAATTCACGGCGGGCGGCGAACAGCACCGCGGCGATCAGCAGCAGGTCGATCCGGACGAGCGCGAGCAGCCCGATCACCACGCCCAGGCGGCCGGCCCGGCGCTCCCCCGCGTAGACCAGCGTCCACACGACGCCGGTGGCGCCGAGCGCCACCTCCAGGCCGATCGAGGACAGCAGCAGCGGGTTGACCAGCAGCAACGCGAAGGTCAGCGGCGCGAACGCGGGCGGCAGGCCGGTGCGCTCGCCCAGCCGGCGCAGGCCCAGCACGAGCAGCACCTGCGCGGCGACGAACACGACGCCTGCGGCCAGCACGGCGTCGCGCACCACGAACGTGACCGCGCCGAGGGCCAGGACGTTCAGCGGCGACGTCGCGGTGTTCGCCGTCCCCTGCTCGATCAGGCCCCAGTGGCCGTGGAAGGCGAGGTTCTTCGCGTAGGACAGCGTGATGTAGGTGTCATCGATGAGATGGCTGCTGACCAGGGCGAACACCAGCGCGGAGGCGGCCGCGGCGCCCGCCGGCAGGGCCCACGAGCGGGCGACGGGGATGGCCGCCGGCAGCGCGCGGACGACTTTGGGAAGTTCTGCGGGGGCGCTTCGCATCCCGGACACCGTACCCCGCTCGTGATGCTTCTGTGATCTGAGCGGGATACAGGTGGCCGAGGCCACAGCGCGGGCTCAACCGTGCGGGATCAGATGCCGTCCCCGGAGCCGGTGCCGCCGTTGCCCTGGCCGCCGGGTCCGCGGCCGCCGAAGCCCGGCCCGCGGCCGTTGAAGCCCTGGTCGGGGCCGTTGTACTGCCGGTGGATGCCGGGCCGGCCATCCCGCGGACCGTGGTGGCTCGCGGCGGCGACCCCGCCGACGATGCCGGCGCCGACCAGCATGCCGAGCACCCCGACGGCGACGAGCTGGGTCGCCCGGTGGCCGACGAACCGCCGGAAGCCGCCGGACGGCCGTGCGGCCGCCGGTGGCGGGCCCCACGAGGCGTAGTGCGGCCCGGGACCGGGCTGCGAGAGCTGCGGGGTGGGCGGAGGCTGCTGGCCGTGGACGGCGGTCTGGTCGGCCGGAGCGGGTCCGGACGCCTCGCCGGGAGCCGCGGGCGCGGCCGCACCCGGCGCGGCGGTCGTGGGAGTGGGCTGGTCCGGCCGCTCGGGCTCGGCAGCAGGCGTCGCCGGGTTGCCTGGCGCCGCGGTGGGTTCGCCGGTTGCCGCCGTTGGCTGGTTGGCCTGGGCCGGGTGCTCGACAGTCGGCTGGTCGGGTCCGTCCGGGGCCTTCTGCTCGCGCGGCTGGTCGTTCATGGTCACTCCTGGGGTCACGGGGACGGGCGCAGTGCCCGCCCCCACCACCTCAGGGTGCGCCGCTCAGCTGTGTGCCGCCTGAAGCGAACCTGTCGATCCGCAATGAGTCAGCACCGAGTCAGAGGTAGAACGCCAGGAACAGGATGATCACCCAGCTCGCGCCCAGCACCTGCAGGATGCGGTCCTTGAGCGCGATCTCCTCGGGTTCGCCCGCGATGCCGCCGTCGACGTCCACCGCGTAGCGCAGCACCGCCACCAGGAACGGCACCATCGAGATGAGCGCCCACACCGAGTTGTGCTCGGTCTGGCGGATCTCGAACGCCCACAGGCAGTACGACATGATCAGGATCGCTGCCGACGTCGCCCAGACGAACCGCAGGTAGCTGGCCGAATACTTCTTCAGCGACGAGCGGATCTTCGCGCCGGTCCGCTCGAACAGCATGATCTCCGCGTAGCGCTTGCCCGCCACCATGAACAGCGAGCCGAACGCCGTGACCAGCAGGAACCACTGCGAAAGCGCGATGCCGCCCGCGACACCGCCGGCGATCGAACGCATCAGGAAGCCCGAACCGACGATGGCCAGGTCGACCACCGGCTGGTGCTTGAGGCCGAAGCAGTAGCCGAGCTGGACGGCCTCGTAGACGCCCAGCACGACCGCCAGCTGCCAGCTGGCGAGGAACGACACGCCGAGGCCGGCCAGGAAGAACACGACCGCGGCCCCGTACGCGAGGGGGACCGGCACGATCCCGGCCGCGATCGGCCGGTTGCGCTTGGTCGGGTGGGCCCGGTCGGCCTCGACGTCGATCGCGTCGTTGATCAGGTAGACCGAGCTCGCTGTCAGCGAAAAGGCCACGAAGGCGATGATCGCGTCGATCAGGAGACCGGTGCGGTCGGTCGACTTCGAGAACGCGAAGAACGGGGCCGCGAAGACCAGGACGTTCTTCACCCACTGCCGCGGTCGCGCCGTCTTGATGACGCCGCCGACCAGGCCGAAGGGCCCACGTGCCGCAGCAGGCTCAACAGCCTCGGCAGTTTCGTCGCTGTTGCGCTGCTCGGTCGTCTCGCTCATGGGTTCTTCTTCAGCTTCCGTCGTATCAGGCCACCGACGAGCCCCCCGAGGGCCGCACCGGCCAGAACGTCTGTCGGATAGTGAACGCCGAGCACGAGCCGCGAGGCGAGCATCGGCGGTACCAGGGCGGGCACCAGGTTACGCCCGGTCAATCCGGAGTAGAGCACCGCCGCCGCCGTGGTGGACGTCGCGTGCGACGACGGGAAGCTCAGCTTGCTCGGCGTGCCGACCAGGACCTCGACGCTCGGGTGATCCGGGCGCGGCCGCCTGACCACGCGTTTCACCGCGATGGACGCCGCGTGCGCCCCGACGACACCCGCCGAAGCGACCAGCCAGTCCGTGCGCCGCTCCTTGTCGACGACGGCGCCGAGCAAGCCCAGGCCGAACCAGCCGAGAGCGTGTTCGCCGAAGTGCGACATGCCGCGCGCAGCCTTCACCGAAGCTTCACTCTTCAGAAAGCCCTGCGCCTTCGCCAGGACGGCGACCTCGCCGGCGGGCTGCCCCTTCTCAAGCATCGAGGGACCCGTCGAGCGGCGCGCCGTCGGTCAGGTGCGGGGCGATCTTGTTGTCGAACGCCGACAGCGCCGAGCCGATGGCCATGTGCATGTCGAGGTACTTGTAGGTGCCCAGCCGGCCGCCGAACAGCACGTTCTTCTCGCGCGCCTCGGCCTTGGCCAGCTCGCGGTAGGCCTCGAGCTTCTCGCGGTTCTCCGGCGTGTTGATCGGGTAGTACGGCTCGTCTTCCTCGCCCGCGAAGCGGGAGTACTCGCGGAAGATGACCGTCTTGTCCTTGGGGTAGTCCCGCTCCGGGTGGAAGTGCCGGAACTCGATGATCCGGGTGTACGGGACTTCCTGGTCGTTGTAGTTGACGACCGAGGTGCCCTGGAAGTCGCCGGTCTCGGCGACCTCGGACTCGAAGTCGACGGTGCGCCAGGTGAACCGGCCCGCCGAGTAGCCGAAGTAGCGGTCCAGCGGCCCGGTGTAGACCGTCGGGGTGCCCGCGGGGATGTGCTCGCGGACGTCGAAGTAGTCGACGTTCAGCCGGATCTCGATGTTCTCGTGCTCGGCCATCTTCTCGAGCCACGCGGTGTACCCGTTGACGGGCAGGCCCTCGTAGGTGTCGTTGAAGTACCGGTTGTCGAAGTTGTAACGGACCGGCAGGCGCGTGATGATGTTCTCGCCCAGGTTCTTGGGGTCGTTTTCCCACTGCTTCGCGGTGTACCCGCGGATGAACGCCTCGTAGAGGGGACGGCCGACCAGCGAGATGGCCTTCTCTTCGAGGTTCTGCGCCGCGCTGGTCTCGAACTCGGAGGACTGCTTCGCGATCAGCTCGCGGGCCTCGTCCGGGGTGTGCGACTTGCCGAAGAACTGGTTGATCAGGGCCAGGTTCATCGGGAACGAGTAGACCTGGTCCTTGACCCGCGCGAACACGCGGTGCTGGTAGTTCGTGAACTCGGTGAACCGGTTCACGTACTCCCACACCCGCTTGTTCGAGGTGTGGAACAGGTGCGCTCCGTACTTGTGCACCTCGATCCCGGTCTCCGGGTCGGGCTCCGAGTAGGCGTTGCCGCCGAGGTGGCTGCGGCGCTCGAGGATGAGGACCTTCTTGCCCAGCTCGGCCGCGGCCCGTTCGGCGACGGTCAGGCCGAAGAAACCGGACCCGACGACGACGAGGTCGTAACCTGCGAAATCGTCTTCAGTAATCTTGGCGGGGTTCGTGTGCGCGCTCACGGGCGTCGAGGGTACGCAGTCCGCTGACCCGGCCCGCACCCGACTATCACATTTCGGCCCACGACACACCTGGAAAGCAGTGCCTGCACCCGAGGACTTCTGGAGCTACTTCGCCGCGGTGGCCACCTACGTGGCCGTGCTGGCGGTCCCCGGCGGGGTCGTCGGGTGGGCCGCCGGCCTGCGCGGCTGGGCCCTGGCCGGACTCGCGCCGCTGCTCAGCTACGCCATCACCGGCCTGGCCGGGCCGTGGCTGGCCATCGCCCACATCCCGTACGGCTCGCTCAGCGTCGCCGTGTGCACGCTGCTGCTCGCCGCCGTGCTCTACGGCCTGCGCCGGCTCTTCACCGGGCGCGGCTGGTCGACGCCGGGTGCCGAGGAGCCGGCGGAGCCCTGGACGCGCCGGGCGCACCTGGCCGTCGGGGCCTGCGTGGCGATCGCCGTCGCCGTGTCGGTCGCCGTGGTGGTCACCGGCCGCGGCGGGACGACCGCGGTGTTCCAGCGCTGGGACACCGTGTTCCACGCGAACGGCATCCGCTACATCGCCGAGACCGGCGACGGCTCCCTGACCGGCATGGGCACGATCAACTGGTACCCGGCCGGCTCCTTCTACCCGAACGCCTACCACCTGGTCGGCGCCCTGGTCTACGAGCTGTCCGGGACGTCGGTCCCGGTCACGCTGAACGCGATCACGATGCCCATCGCCGGGCTGTTCGCGCTGGCCATGGCCGCGCTGGTGCGCCAGCTCGGCGGCCGCGCGGTGTTCGCCGGCAGCGCCGCGCTGGTCGCGGGCGGCGCGACGACCGGGGCGTACGAGTCGGTGTCGAGCGGGCTGCTGCCGTTCGCACTCGGCATCGTGCTGACGCCGCTGGCGGTGATCGCGCTGCAGCGGTTCGTCGTGCGGCCGGGGGTGGACACCGGCGCGGTGCTCGCGCTGAGCGCGACCGGCCTGCTCGCGGCGCACTCGAGCGCACTGTTCGGGGCGATCCTGTTCGCGTTCCCGCTGGTGGTGCAGCGCTGGTACCGGGCGCTGCGCGGCCGCCGGGTCGACGGCGTCCCCGAGGGCCGGGCCGCCTGGCGGGTCGCCGGCGGCGACGTCCTGTGGGTGCTGCCGGTGATGGTGGCGGCCGGGCTGCTGGCCGCGCCGATGATCCTCGGCGCGATCGGCTTCACGTCCGGCTCGTACCCGTACTACGCCTGGGGCTCGCACATGCCGGTGTGGAAGGCACTGGCGATGCTGGCGACGTTCAAGCAGGTGCTGCCGGTGCCGCAGATCTGGCTGACGGTGTTCCTCGCGATCGGCGTGCTGACGCTGGGGGCGCTGCGGCGGATGCGCTGGCTGGTGCTCTCGGCCCTCGGGCTGTCGGCGCTGTTCGTGGTCGTCGCGTGCTTCGGCGGCGAACACTGGGTGATCAGCCTGTCGCGGCCCTGGTGGAACGACCGGTTCCGGCTGATGGCGCTGGCGTCGATCCCGATGTGCCTGCTCGCCGCGCACGGCATGAGCGAGGCCCAGCGGTGGCTGGCGAAGCTCGCGAGCGGACGCGCGTGGGTGCGGGCGCGGCCGTGGCTGACCGGCCGGGTCGGGCTGGCGACGGCGGTGCTGCTCGTCGTCGCGATGGGGGTGCTGACCGGCGGCTTCTACCGCGCGGCCAACGCCAAGACGGTGTCGCTGCTCTACTACAACGGCCTGCCCGGCGAGGTGGTGCCGCCGGTCAGCCAGGACGAGATCGACGCGATGGACCACCTCGGCACGCTCGGCATCCCCGCCGAGCAGAAGGTGCTCAACGACCGGCTCGACGGCACGGCCTGGATGTACGCCCTGACCGGGGTGCACCCGGTCGCCGGCCACTACGACGCGGGCGTGGCGCCCCCGGACGCGCTCTATCTGGCCCGGCACTTCGCCGACTACGACAGCGATCCCGAGGTGCGCGCGGCCGTTCGGCGGCTCGACATCCACTACGTGCTGGTGGGCAGCGGCACCATCCGCCGGGACACGCCGATCGCGCGGGGCCTGCAGCACCTGGACGGGCACGACTTCCTCGAAGTCGTGTACCGGAACCCGGGCGCGGTGATCTACCGGATCGTGAAGTAGAACGCCCTCGTGGCCGCGGCGCCCCTCCGCGGCCACGAGGGCCCCCGCACCCCCGGGGTGACTTCACTCGTCTGCAAGTACCGACGCAGACGAGGCGGCAAACGGTTTCCCGGCCACCCCGATATCACTCGTTCGGACTAGTGGAGCTCCGGAAGGACATCGCTCGCGACCTGCTCCAGGACGGCCTCCCGGCCCTCGTAGGGCGACGACGACCGCGGCCAGTGCGAGATGACGTCGGTGAAGCCCAGCTCCCGCGCGCGGCCCACCGCGTCGCGGAACGCCTCCACGCTGCTCAGCGAAAAGACCGGTGACGCGTCGAGGCTGAGGTGCCGCTGGATGCTCGCCCGTTCGCGGCCCACCGCGTCCAGCCGCTGGTCGAAGACCTCGGTGAGCTGCTTGATGCCGGCCCACCACTCGTCGGCGGTGGCGCCGCCCTTGCCGGTCGTGACCCAGCCCGCGCCGAAGCGCGCGGCGAGGGTCATCGTGCGCGGGCCGTTCGCCGCGACGACGAACGGCAGCCGCGGCCGCTGGACCGGGCCGGGCAGGTTGCGGGCCTCGCGGGCCCGGTAGTACTCGCCGTCGAAATCGAACTTGTCGGTCATGAGCAGCCCGTCGAGCGCCTCGACGAACTCGGTGAA
The DNA here is from genome assembly GCF_026017845.1 of Amycolatopsis mediterranei. NCBI lineage: Bacteria > Bacillati > Actinomycetota > Actinomycetes > Pseudonocardiales > Pseudonocardiaceae > Amycolatopsis > Amycolatopsis mediterranei. The sequence continues at coordinate 213,343 of NZ_CP100416.1, read as the reverse complement.
GCGGTCCACGCGCTGCTTGGGCGTCAGCTCCGGGGCGTCGAGCACCGCGCCGTCGTAGTGGTGGTGGTCGACGCCCGCGCCGACGCCGAGGACGAGCCGGCCGTCCGAGACGTCGTCGAGGGTGTTCAGCTCGCGCATGAAGGGCACGGGGTGCCGGGCGACCGGGGACGCCACGAACGTGCCCAGCCGGATGCGGGACGTCACCATCGCCGCCGCGGTCAGGGTCGGGATGGCGGAGAACCACGGGCCGTCGACCAGGTTGCGCCAGCCGAGGTGGTCGTAGGTCCACGCGTGGTCGAAGCCGTACTCCTCGGCGGCGCGCCACTTCGGCTCGGCGGCCCACCAACGATCTTCCGGAAGAATGACGATGCCAACTCGCACAGGTCCGGACGCTATCGGTTACCACCGGCCGTCGCACGGACGGGCACGTCTTCCCCCGAACGAGTCAGGGACAATGGCCGGGTGGAGAGACCCCAGTTGATCGCGTCCGACGTCGACGGCACCCTGCTCGGCCCCTCCGAATCCCTGACCGGCCGCACGATCGCGACCGTCCGCCGGGTCATCGAGGCGGGGGTGCCGTTCGTCCTGGCCAGCGGCCGCCCGCCGCGCTGGATCGCCCCGATCGCGAAGCCGCTCGAGCTCACCGGGTACGCGGTGTGCGCGAACGGCGCGGTCCTCTACGACTGCGGCCGCGAAGAGATCATCGAGGTGCACGGCCTGCTCGCACCCACGTTGCTGCACGACATCGCGCACGCCCTCGACAAGGCGCTGCCCGGCTGTCGGCTGGCGACCGAGCGCGTCAGCACCGGCGCGGTGGACCACGACATGCGCAACTTCGTGATCGAGCCGGACTACCACAACCCGTGGGGCGACGGCGAGGGCCGGACCGGGCCGCGCGCCGAAGTCCTCGGGCACCCGGCGATCAAGCTGCTGGTCAGCCACCGCGGGATGGCGTCCCAGGAGATGGCGGACGCGGTGAACGCGCTGTTCGACCGGGAGGTCGACGTCACCTACTCGTCGTCAGGCGGGCTGGTGGAGGTTTCGGCGCACGGCATCACCAAGGCGACCGGCCTCGCCGACGTCGCCGAGCGGCTGGAGGTCGATCCCGAGCAGGTCATCGCGTTCGGCGACATGCCCAACGACGTCGAGATGCTCCGCTGGGCGGGCCACGGCGTCGCAATGGAGAACGCGCACCCGCGGCTGCTGGCGGTGGCCGACGAGGTCACCGGCCCGGCCGGTGAGGACGGCGTGGCGCAGGTCCTGGAGCGCTGGTTCTAGCGTTCTAGCGGCGGTCGAGCTCGGCCGCTTCGGCCGGGGTCGGCGCCGTGCCGCCCAGGTGCGCGGGCAGCCACCAGCGGTCCTCGTCCGACGCGGGCCGGTCCGGGTACTCGGCCTGGGCCCGGTCGAGCAGCGCGCTCATCCGGGTGCGCAGCTCCTTCGTCACGATGTCCCAGTCGTCGCCCTTCGCCGGGTGCATCGGCTCGCCGACCAGGATCGAGACGGGCACGTGCCGGCGGGTCAGATCCTTCGGACGGCCCTTCGTCCAGAGCCGCTGGGTGCCCCACAGCGCCATCGGCACCACCGGGACGTTGGCCGCCGCGGCCATCCGGACGGCGCCCGACTTGATCTCCTTGACGGTGAACGACCGGCTGATGGTGGCTTCGGGGAAGACGCCGACGACCTCGCCGGCCTGCAGCTTCCCGAGCGCCTCACGGTAGGAGGCGAGCCCGGCGGAGCGGTCGACGGAGATGTGGTGCATCCCGCGCATCAGCGGCCCGGCGATGCGGTTGTCGAAGATCTCCTTCTTCGCCATGAACCGCGTCAGCCGCTTGGCCGGGCGCGCGCCGAGGCCGCAGAAGATGAAGTCGAGGTAGCTCACGTGGTTGCACGCGATGACCGCGCCGCCCTGGCGCGGGATGTGCTCCGCACCGTCGATCCGGATGCGGTTGTCGAGTACCCGGAACATCGTCCGGGCCGCCGCGATCACGGGCGGGTACACCAGGTCAGCCATCCGGCAAGGTTACGCGACCGTAGGTTGGGGACCGTCGTTCAGCGGGGAAGAACACAAAGCGGGCGAACTCACACGCGTCGGACGCGGGATCGACAGGACCACGGCGAGCAGGATCGTGAACAGCGCGACGGCCTGGTGCTTGACACCTTCGATGCCGTCGCCGAGCGCCGCCGTGCCGAACTGCGTCACCGAGACGGTGAACAGGAACGCCAGGACGACGCCGAGCGCGGTTCGTCGCTGCCACCAGACCCTGACCAGCACGAACAGCCAGATCGGCACCAGCGCGAACAGCCCGAGCGGGGCGAGCAGGCCGGTCAGCCACGACACCACGGGGACCCGGTACTCCTGCGCGTGCGGCGGGAACCCGGCGCTCTGGTCGAAGCTGCCGAGGTAGCCCGGCCGCGCGGTGAGCTGGTCGGCGGCGGCGCGGTTCAGCACTTCGAGCGTCCGGCCGGGGTGGGTCGCGAAGTACGTCACGACGTTGCGGCGGCTGATCCGGTCGCGGTACTGCGGGTACAGCGGGTCCAGCGTCGCCGGGTGCGGGTGCCACCAGCCGTTGCCCGCGTACTGCGCGAACGACGGCGGTAGCCCGAGCTCGGCCAGGTCGGCCCGGGTGTCGTGCTTCCCGTCGACGATGTTGAGGAAGATCGAGTTGAAGACGTTGATCTCGCGCGAGTCGTCGCCCGGGAACGCGGTGTACGTGCCGTCCGGCGCTCGCGCGGGCTCGACGCTCTGCTGCGCGAAGAGCGTGACAGCGCCGATCGCGCCGATGACCAGCACCGCCGGCGCCCACCGCCGCACGCCGCGCCGGCCGCCGGGCCGGACCAGCAGGATCGCCAGCGCGAGGATCGGCAGGATGGTCAGCGTCTGGACCTTGGCGTTGACCGCCAGGACGCCGCCCACGAACGTCACCGCCACGCCCGCGTGACTCCACCGGCCCTCGCGCGCGGTCAGGAGCAGGCCACCGACGGCGAGCAGCAGGCCGAGGAAGGCCGCGCCTTCGCCGAGGATCGCCGCGAAGTACCCGAAGAACGCCGAGTCCGCGACGACCAGCAGGAGCCCCGCCGCCACGAACAGCCGGGTGCGGCGCGGGTGCGGCAGGCCGAGCACGATCGCGGTGCTCGCCGCCGCGGCGACGACGCTGCTCAGCAGGCCCAGGATGACGAGGCTCAGCGTGCCGTGGAGGCCGATCAGCCTGCCGATCCGGACGGCCAGGTCCGCGAGCCAGCTCTGCGTCAGCAGGTACGTCGGGCGGCACGGCGGCGTGCCCGGCGCGGGCGGGTAGGCGAGGTGGACGAACGGCTCGGGCAGGCCCTTCCAGGTGATCCCGGCACCGCACAGCACGCGGCCGCCGTCGCCGTTGTTGGACATCGCGATCGGCCGCGGCACCAGGAACCGCACCACGAACAGGGCGAGCGAGGTGCCGAACACCCCGAGCCCGAGCCGTGCCTCGGCGCTCAGCTGCCGGTCCGGGGCCTCAAGCTTCACGCAGGACAGGGTACGTAGCGGAAGTCCGGGCCCTTGTCGAGGTCGGCGACCAGCGCTTTCGCCTGTTCCGCCCGCGGGTACACCGAGACCCAGTAGGGCGTGCCGACGCGGCGGAAGGTCGCGACCTCGTACTTGCCCGCGTACACCGGGTCGATCGCGCAGTGCTGACGGTCGGCGTAGCCGTCGTCGGCGGGCACGGCGACGGTCGGGCGGCGGCCGTTGACGACGTAGTCGTAGTCGGTCGCGATGCCGCCGTCGTGCCGCCCTTCGCGGGCGATGTGGTCGTCGGTGCGGCCGAGGACGTCGATGATGAGCAGCTGTCCGCCGTGGGCGGCGAGCGCGCCGGGCGCGGCGGCGCTGACCACCGACCCGGGCGGCAGGTAGTCGCCCAGCCAGCCGCCGATTTCGGCGAGCTCCGTGCCGTGGGAGTGCCAGACCCGGACGCGGTCGAGCATCTCGGGGCTGAACACCGAGACGAGGACCGCGATCCCGGCCAGCCCGCAGGCGGTCACCGGCACCAGCAGCGTCCCGGCGGCCCGCGGCTTCGGCGACGGCTTGCCCACGGCGTCCGCGGTCAGCACGCCGTACGTGCCCGCGGCCGCGACGGCGAGCAGCGGCGGCAACGGGGCCAGCAGCCGCCACGACGGGCCCGGGTCGCCGCCGATGAGCACCGCGGCCGCGGCCAGCCCGGCGGCCATCGCGAACAACAGCCAGAGCAGGGCCTTGGCCTCGACGGCTGTGCCCACCACGGCATCGCCCCGAGCCGGGGACTCCGCCGCCCGGGCCCCCCGGAAAGCAGCGGCTTCACCCCGAGCCGGCGGCTCCGCCGCCCGGGTTCCCCGAAACGCAGCTGTGCCGCCCCGAGCCGGGGACTCCGCCGCCCGGGACCCCCGAACCGCGGGTTCGGTGCGGCGCAGCACCAGCGCGACCGCGGCGACCAGCCCCAGCAGCAGGAAACCCTGGTGCGCCAGTGCGAACCCGGACAGGTACGGCCAGCCGGCGGCGACGCGCTCGCCGAGCGTCCCGCCGAGTTTCGCGGCCAGCGGCGCGGGGAGGAAGTGCTGGTAGAACGTGGCGCGCCAGGCCAGCCGCGGGATCAGGAAGACCAGCGCGCCCTGCACGTAGCCGACCGGCGCCCACCAGCTGTGCTTCCGCTTGAGTGCGGCGCCGACGAGCCACAGACCGGCCAGCACGCCGATCACCAGGCCTTCCGGGCTGGTCATGACCGCGAAGGCGACGAGCACCCCGGCGACGACCGGGCGGCGCGCGGCGAGCGCGTAGCCGGTGGCGAGGACGAGCAACACGAACAGCGGGACTTCGGAGCCCGAGGCCCCGTACACGGCGAGTCCGCCGGCGCTCGCGGTGAGCACCGCGGCGGCGACGCCGATCGCCGGCCGCGGCTGGGCGCCGTCCGGGGCGGCCGCGGCGACGATCCGGTTGGCCAGGAAGCAGGAGACGAGCACGCAGCCGAGCGCGGCGAGGACCCCGAAGACGACGGCCGTGGTGCGGACGTCGGCACCGAACGCGGCGCGCGGCAGGGCGACCAGCACCAGCCAGCTGAAGTTCGTGTACCCCTCGACGCGTTCGCCGGGGTTGAAGACCGGGCCGTTGCCGTCGGCGATGTTCTGCGCGTAGCGGAAGGTGACGAGCGCGTCCTCGGTGACGGTCGCGAACAGCAGCTGGTGCAGCAGGGAAAGGCCGAGCGTGAGGGTGAGGACGAAGGCGCGCCAGCCGCGGTCGGTGTCGAGGCGGTGCCAGGTCAGCACCACGATCGCGGCGACGACCAGCCACGCCACCACGACCGCGTAGACCACCCGGCCCCCTCCACCTCGTCACCGCACCCGCCCGGCCGGCTCCCCGCCAGGTTATCGGTCCTCGGCGGCGAGGCGTTTCCCGTTGACCGGGCACGAGCCCGAATGGGAGTCGATCACTTCGCCGGCGACAGTCAATCAGGGAAATTCACCGCCCAGAATAACCCGATCGGGTACCGCCTCCGACGGTTGAAGTGACGTCCCGGAAAAACACCGATCGAGGGGCCGCCACAGCCCATCCGGCCGGTCATTCCGGGCTTAGTCTCCAGCGTGCTCTCCGTAAGCATCGCCATTGTCGTGATCGCCGCGCCCGGTCTCGTGATCGGTCTCGCCGCGGGTTTGCGCGGCTGGGTCCTGGCCGGGATGGCGCCGCTGCTGAGCTACGCCGCCGGCGGGCTGACCGGTCCGTGGGCCGCGGCGGCCGGGCTGTCGTTCACGCCGCTGACCTACGCCGTCTCGACCGTCGTGTTCGCCGCGATCGCTTTCGGTGTCCGGAGGTGGACGGTGCGCCACCGGCGACCGGCGCCGGATCCGGGGCTTTGGGCGCGCCGCGGGCACCTGGCGGTACTGGCGGGCCTGCTGTTCGCGACGGCGACCGGGACGGCCGCGGCGCTGCTCGGGCTGGGCCGCATCGGAGCACTGCCGCAGGGCTTCGACGCGGTCTACCACGGCAACGCCGTGCGTTACATCGCCGCCACGGGCGACGGCAGCCTGTTCGGCACCGGCCACGTGAACTGGTACGGCGACGCGGCACCGGTGTTCTACCCCAACGCCTACCACCTGCTGGCGGCGGTGACGTACCGGCTCGGCGGGGTGTCGATCCCGGAGACGCTTTGACAGGAATTCGAACGGTTGCCGCGCATTTCGACGAAACTTCCCCACCCGCGGACGCGGTGCTGCTGGCGAACCGCTTCCGGAACTATTCGACGGATCCGGCGGTGCGGGCGGCGGTGCGCCGGCTGAACATCCATTGGGTCATTCTGGGAAAACCGGCCACTGATCCGGGCCGCCCTTATCAGCCGGGGTTGACCGGATTGGCAGGTGAGCCGTTCTTGACCGCGGTCTACCGCAACCCGGACGCGGTGATCTACCGGCTGGTGCCGTGAGGGGGGCTCCGACGCGTGCGGCCGGCGCCGCGGTGGGCTCGGCGCGGGTGGCTCCGGTTGGTCGGCGCCGCGGCGGCCTCGGTGCGGCCGGCCATCGCATGCGCCGCTGGCGAGCCGTTCCGAGTTGTCCACATGTGCGTAAGGGCTGTGGACAACCGGGGGACAACCTCGGTCAGGCGGGGGTGGGCGCGGGGCGGACCGAGCGGGCCGCGACCGCCGCGAAGCCCGCCGTCAGGAGGTCGGCCACCGTGAACATCACCCGGGAGGCCACCGCGAACGCCGTGGCCTGGCCGACCGTCAGGCCGCTCGCCGTCAGGACCGCGACCTGGGCCACCTCGCGGACGCCGACGCCGCTGGGGAGGATGAACGCGAACGTGCCCACCGTCATCGCCACGGCCATCGCGCCCACGCACAGCACGAAGCCGCTGAGGCCCGGCGTGCCCACCGAGTTGGCCAGCAGCCAGAGGTGGACGCCCTGCAGGCACCACGCCGCCGTCGAGGCGCCGAAGACCTTGCCGATCACCCGCCAGCCCAGCGGGTGCTGCAGCGGTGGGCGGCGGAGGATCCGCAGGACGAGCGAGGTGCCCCAGGTGAGGATCTTCGGGTGCAGCATCGCCAGGCCGAGCGGGATGAGCACGAACAGCCACAGCGCGCGCGGGCTGTTGCTGAACACCGCGGGCGCCGCCAGGAGCGACACCACCAGCGCCGACACCACGCCCACGCCGAGCTGGATCAGGGAACCCGTGAAGATGCGGGCGCGGGCCAGGCCCGCCTTGCGGCCCAGCTCCATCTGCAGCAGGTACGCCCAGACCGAGCCCGGCACGTACTTGCCGAGCGAGCCGACCAGGCAGATCTGCGCGCCGCGGGCGTAGCCGATCGGCTCGCCGAGGTCGTCGACCATCATCTGCCAGCCCCAGGTCGACACCAGGATGGCCGCGACCAGGGCGACCAGGCTGAGCAGAGACGACTCCCACGCGACGTCACGCAGGGTGTGCCAGAACTCGCCCCAGTTGGCCGCCAGCTGCTTCGCCGCGAAGCCGATGACCAGCAGGATCGCCACCCACCGGACGACGTCGAGAATCTTCGCCCGTGCGGACTTCGGCTGCTTGCCCGCAGCCGGCAGGTCCTCAACTGTCGTCATCGACGGCTCTCCTCAGGCCTGCACCGTGACCAGGCGGCTGAACTCGGACAGCAGATCGTAGCCGTCCCACACCGCGGAGAAGGTCAGGGCGGACCCGAACGGCACGATCCGGTCGACGCCGCGGCCGGCGAGCTCGTGCGCGAACGCCGTCAGCTCCTCGGCCGTGAAGCCGAACTGGCTGACCGTCTGGTCCTTGCGGAGCACGATCGGCACCAGGTCGGCCAGCGAGGGCACGCGGGCGTTGGCGAACGTGCCGGCGCCGAGCCACTCGCGCGGCAGCACCGCCGGGTCGGTCAGCTCGAGCGTGGCCAGGCCGTTGCCCTGGAACGCGATCTCCTTGACCAGTCCGTCGGCCGCCGCGCCGTACGCCGAGACGCGCTTCTGGACCGCCATCGCGGGCTCGGTGACGTGCTGCTTCGTCTCCAGCACGGCCGCCAGCAGCTCCCGGAACTCCTGCCCCGCGGCCCGGGCGCCGGGCTCGTCGCCGACCCAGAACACCGCGCGCGGGGACGAGCAGGCGGCCTGGTCGAACCAGTACGAGTCGTTGTAGAAGCCTTCGGCGGCCGCGCGGCGCTCTTCGGAGGAGGCCCGCTGCCAGCCCGCCACCGAGGCGACGGCGAAGGACGAGCGGTCCGGGAACGTCAGGTCACGCGCGTGCGGCGCGAGCGGGTACTGGCGCAGGGCCGCGACCGAGCCGTCGCCGCCCCAGATGACCCGCAGGTCGGCGGCCAGGGACAGGGCGCCGCTCACCTCGTCGCTGCGGTCGTAGGTCACCATGCGCTGCGTGGCCGTGATCGCGGCCGCGGTCGCGGGGTCCACTTCGGACAGTGCCGCATTCAGTGCTTCCAGCACCGCTTCGGCTGCCCCCGCCGAACGCGACGAGACCCGCACGACGTTGTGGTTGCCCGCCAGCGCGGACAGCGCCCACGAGTAGACGAAGATCGTGTCGACGTTCGCCGGCGGCACGTGGAACACCAGCCCGCGCGGGAACCGCAGCGCGGTGCCCGAAGTGTCCAGTGTGGACAGCGCCTTGGCGATTTCGCCCTTGCGCAGGAAGAAACCGAGCGACGCCAGCTCCGGGAACCGGCGCGCGGTGGCCGGGGCCAGCAGCTTGCGGGCGAACTTCGTGACGAATTCGACGATCCGCGGGTCGCCGACCTTCAACCGGCCGCCGGGCGGCTCGGCGCGCAGCTCGCCGACCAAGTCGTTCACGGAAACCGCCGGAGCGGTGGGGAACCGCTGAGTCAAGGACGTCATGCCGCCGCTCCCGAGAACGTGTCCGAACAGCCGCGGGCCTCGGCCTTCGGCAGCCGCCCGAGCACGGAGAAGTGCTTTCCCGGCCAGTCGCCGTCGTCGATGCCGTTGCAGACACCCAGGTCTTCGGTCAGCAGCACGTGCCCGGGGTAGGACCGCGGCAGCGTCGAGACGACCTCGATCACGCCCGGCTCCCCGACCGGCTGTTCTTCCCACGTCTCCGGGTTCCGGATCACGACGTCGGCGAAGTCCGGGCAGTACAGCGAGTTCCCGGACGGTCCTTCGAGGAACACGGTGCCGATCTGCTCGATCATCCCGTAGTAGTTGTGGATCCGGGTGAGCCCGGTGTCCTCTTTGAACCGCCGCCGGAACTCGGTGTTGTCGACCGCGCGGTCGATCAGCTTCTTCCAGCCACCGCTGTGGATCAGGATGCCGTTCGACAGGTCGAGGTCGTGGTCCCGCGCGACCTCGTAGAGATACAGCCACACCATGAAGGTGAAGCCGAAGATCAGGAACGGCTTGTCGCCGTACTCGGCGAGGAACTTCTTGACCGCTTCGACGTCCGGCTGGTCGTTCTCGTCGAGCACGTACGTGTGCTTCCGGCCGAAGTTCGCCATGCCCAGCACGCCCGCGCCACGCGCGGAGAACGAGCGGCGGTTCTTGATGATGCCGATGGTGTCGACCATCAGCATCGGCAGCCGCTCGCCGCCGAGGACCTCCTGCAGCGTCGCGCCCAGCTGCTTGGTCTGCGCGGCCGCCGCCTCCTTGTCCAGGTAGATCCGTGACGCGCCGGCGCCGGTGGTGCCCGACGACGTCAGCGTCTTGAACACCTCGCTGTCCGGGACCGACTTGAGGTCGTGCGTCTTGAACATCCGCACCGGCAGCCACGGCAGGTCGGCGATCGCGCCGAACGACGCGGAAGGCGCGATCCCCAGCGAGGCCAAAATCCGGTCGTACCCCTCGGAGTTCGCCCGGTGGTGGGCGGTCAAGGACACGAGCTCGGGCAGCAGCAAGGCCTCCCGGTCGCTCGTCGACCGAGTGAACACGCTCATACCTTCGCCTCCAATGACCGGTAGTCGATCTTGCCGCTGGCCAGCAGCGGCACGGTGTCGATCGGGCGGACGTCGAACCCGCTGACGTGCAGGTGCAACCGCTCGGACAGCGCCCGCGACGCGTCCTTGCAGATGTCCTTGTCCACCCCTTCGGCGAACAGCACGACCTTGTCGCCGGCGGCCACCGCGGCCACCACGTCGATCCCCACCGCCGCCGTGCGCGCGGCCTGCTCGAGGTCGTCGAGGCTGACGCGGTTGCCGAAGACCTTGCCGATGCGCTTGAGCCGGCCGGTGATGAACAGGTACCCCTCTTGGTCGAGGTACCCGAGGTCACCGGTGGCCAGCACGCCGCCGAATTCGTCGCCCTTGGCCAGTCCGGACTCGTCGTCCGCATAGCCCATCATCACGTTGGGCCCACGGTAGACGACCTCACCGACAATTTTCGGGTGCGTGGTCTCCGAGCCGTCGTCCCGGCGAACCGAGAACTTCCCGCCCGGCAGCGCCGGCCCGGCGGAACCGAGCTTTTCGGCCAGCCGCTCGGCGGGCACCGTCGTCATCCGCGGCGACGCCTCGGTCTGGCCGTACATGACGTACATCCGGCCGCCGACGGCGACCATCTTGTCGTTGAACTCGGCGATCAGCTCGTCGCGCAGCTTCCCGCCGGCCTGCGTCAACGTCCGCAGCGTCGGGTACTTCGCGGGGTCGAACTTGAGCCGCCGCAGCATTTCGTAGTGGTAGGGGACGCCCGAAAGCGACGTGACGCCGTGGGTGTTCACCGCGTCCCAGAAGCCGCGGCCGAGCACGCCCGACGGCTCGATCACGATGGTCGCGTCCCGCACCAGGTGCGAGTTCAGCACCGACAGGCCGTAGCTGTAGTGCAGCGGCAGGCAGGTCGGCGCGACCTCGTCGGCGTCGATGTGCAGCACCTGCGCGATGGCGTCGGCGTTGGTGAGGATCGCCTGGCGCGACAGCCGGACGAGCTTCGGGTTGCCGGTCGACCCGCTGGTCGGGAGCAGGACGGCGAGGTCGGGGTGCGGGACGACACCATCGGCCGAAGAGCGGACCCAGTCGTCGCCCCGGACGAAGTACCCGTCAGGCGCGTCCCCGGAGGCCGAGAGCACGGCCGCCGGGCGGAAGCGCGAGACGAGCCCGGCGAGCACGTCGGCGTCGAGCGCCGGATCGATCAGCGCGATCGCGCGTCCGGACTCGAACGCGCCCAGGTAGGTCAGCACGCTGTCCAGGTCGACCGCCATCCGCGCGAACACGACGCCGGCCGGCAGCGCCGCCAAGGCTTCCCCCGCGCGGCCGACCTCGGCCGACAGTTCCGCGCCCGCCAGCGTGCGGCCCCCGGCCACGTCCACCAGCCGAGCTCCCGCACCCAGCAACGTCACAGCACCAAGCCTCCGTCGATCCCCAGCACCTGACCGGTGATGAACGACGCTTCGTCGCTCACCAGGAACCGGATCGCGTTCGCGACTTCTTCGGGCCGGCCCAGGCGCCCGAGCGGCGTCCGGCTCGAGTTTTCGGCCTTCGCGCCTTCGCTCAGGCCCGCGGTCAGATCGGTCTCGATCACGCCCGGCGCGACCGCGTTGACGCGGATGCCGGACCGGCCGAGCTCCTTCGCCGCCGACCGCGCGATGTTCGCCACCGCCGCCTTCGACGCCGCATACACGGTCTGACCAGCACTTCCGTACTCGCCGACGATCGAAGCGAGCACGACGATCGAGCCGGTCTTCTTCCGCATCATCGCCCGGGCCGCGGCCTGGACGGTGTGCAGCGTGCCGGCGACGTTCGTGCTCAGCGTCGTGTCGACGAGCTCTTCCTTGATCATCCCGAGGAGCGCGTCCTCCATGATCCCGGCGTTCGCGACAACGATGTCCAGCTTGCCGTGCTCCTTGGCAACGCCCCTGACCAGCGAAGACACCGCTTTCGCGTCGGTGACGTCCAGCGCGAGCCCGGAGGCGCCCACCGAGGCAGCCGCTTCCTTGGCGCGAGCCTCGTCACGGCCGGTGAGAACCACCGTCGCGCCCGCCTCCACCAAAACGCGGGCGGTGGCCAGGCCGATCCCCCGCGTCCCGCCGGTGACGAGCGCGACGCGACCGGACAGCGGCAAATCAGTCATTCTTCGACTGCAGCTCGGTCACCATGTCGACGGCGACCTTGAAGCTCGACATGTCGATGACCTGGTCGGTGTCGAACTCGACGTCGAACTCGTCCTCGATGGCCGCGACCAGCGCCATGTGGCCGACCGAGTCCCACGCCTCGATGTCGCGGTACTTCAGGTTCTCGACGTCCACACCGCCGTCGAGGTCCAGCGCCTCGACGAAGACCTCGCGCAGCTTGGGGGCAAGCGGCCCCGCGGCCTGAGCGTTCAATTCAGCCGACATCAGACAGCTCCTACTAGTGCTCTTCGCGCGGGCGGGCGTCCCACGCCTTTACCAAGGTAGAGAGGTCGTGGGGCAGCGTGACGTCCGGGAGACCTTCCTTGCCCTTCAGCCACGGCCCGAGCGCCTCGATCGTCTCCTCGTCGAGGCCGCGGCGGGACAGGCCCACCACGTTGACGCCGGTGACGCGGGCCGGGTTGCCGACGGCGATGGTGAACGCGCCGATCTCGCGCCGCACCGCCGAGCCCATCCCGATCATCGCGCCCGGCCCGATCACGACCTTCTGGTGCAGGATGGCGCCCATGCCCAGGTTCGCGCCGTCCCAGATGTGGCAGTGACCACCGGTGACGGCGTTGGAGGCGATCGTGACGCCGTCGCCGACCAGGCAGTCGTGCGCGATGTGGGAGTTGCGGAGGTAGTAGCCGTCGCTGCCGACCGTCGTTGTCCGCCAGGTCCCTTGGTGGACACTCACGTACTCGCGGATCCGGTTGCGGCTGCCGATGACGACGCCGTGGCCGTCGTGGTCCGGGTCACCGGTCGGGGTGTCTTCCCAGGCCGCCGGGTGGGGGCGGCTGCGGTCCTCGCCGGGCGTGCCGATCGTCACGTGCGGGCCGATCCAGTTCCCGTCGCCGATCCGGACCGGCCCGGCGAGCACGGCGAAGGGCCCGATGACGTTGTCCTCGCCGAGCTCGACGCCTGCGCCGACGACGGCGGTCGGGTGGATGCGGTTGGCCACGGGCGGGTATCCGTTCGTCGGCGGCTGGGTACTGGGCGTGCCGTCGCGCCCGGTAACGTGTGGCCCGCGTTGTTGCAGGGCAGCCGGGCGCAGAACCGGCGGCTCACTGTACCGGACGCGCCGAAATCGCCTGCCGAGAGAGACTGCCCATGATCCCCATCACCGTGGTCGACGTCCGCGACGCGGAGGACCTCGTCGTCGAGGTGCTGCGCTCCGGCGCCATCGCACAGGGACCGATGGTCAAACGCTTCGAAGACGCCTTCGCGGCGGTCTCCGGGACCAAGCACGCGATCGCCGTCAACAACGGGACCACCGCGCTGGTCGCCGCGCTCCAGGTGCTCGACCTGCAGCCGGGCGACGAGGTCATCACCTCGCCGTTCACCTTCGTGGCGACGTTGAACGCGATCCTCGAGGCCGGCGCCACCGTCCGGTTCGCCGACATCCGGCGCGACGACTTCGCGATCGACCCCGACGCCGTGGCGAAGACCGTGACGGACCGCACGAAGGTCCTCATGCCGGTGCACCTCTACGGCCAGACGGCCGACATGGGCAAGCTCGCTCCCCTGGCCGCCGAGCGCGGCCTGCACGTGATCGAGGACTCGGCGCAGGCCGTCGGCGCGTCGTTCGAAGGCAAGCCGGCCGGTTCGTTCGGCATCGGCTGCTTCTCGCTGTACGCGACGAAGAACATCACCACCGCCGAGGGCGGCGTCATCACCACGGACGACGACGCGCTGGCCGACAAGCTGCGCGTGCTGCGCAACCAGGGCATGCGCGCCCGCTACCAGTACGAGGTCGCCGGCCACAACTACCGGATGACCGACCTGCACGCCGCCGTCGGCATCCCGCAGCTGGCCAAGCTCGACCAGCTGACCGCCGCCCGCCAGGCGAACGCGAAGCGCCTGTCGGAAGGCCTCGCGGGCACGCCGGGCCTCGACCTCCCGCAGGTGCTGCCGGGCCGCGAGCACGTGTGGCACCAGTACACGGTGCTGGTCGGGCCGCACGCGTTCCTTTCGCGCGACGAGCTCGCCGCGGCGCTGACCGAGCGCGGCATCGGCAACGGCATCTACTACCCGAAGATCGTCTTCGACTACGACTGCTACGCGGGTCACGACCTGATCCCGGGCGCGCGCGTCGAGGACTTCCCGGTGGCTCGCGCCGTTTCGGAGCAAGCGCTGTCGCTGCCGGTGCACCCGCACCTGACCGAGTCCGACCTGGACACCATCATCGAAACCGTTCGCGAGGTACTGGGCGCATGACGCATCGGATCGCTCTGGTCGGTACCGGGAACATGGGTTCCCTCCACGCCCGCGTGCTCGCCGGCAACGAGCGCGTCGACCTGGTCCGCGTGATCGATCCGCGCGAGGAAGCGGGCAAGGCCGTCGCCGAGCGGTACGAAACGCAGTGGACGCCGGAGATCGGCGAACTGTCCGATGTGGACGCCGTGGTGCTCGCGTCGGCCACCGAGGTGCACTACGACCTGGCGCAGGAGATCTTCCGCCAGGGCAAGCCGATGCTGGTCGAGAAGCCGGTCTGCAACAGCTTCGAGAAGTCCCAGGAAATCGTCGCGCTGTCGGCGAAGAACGACATCCCGCTGATGTGCGGGCTGCTGGAGCGCTACAACCCGGCGGTGATGACCGCGCGGGCGCTGGTGCAGGAGCCGATCCACCTGATGGCCCGCCGCCACGGCCCGTACGCGCCGCGCATCAAGACCGGCGTCGCGTGGGACCTGCTGGTGCACGACGTCGACCTGGCGATCCAGTTCTTCGGCGGCGCGACGCCGTCGCGCGTGACCTCCGGCGCGGGCTACTTCCACCCGCAGTCGGTCGAGGGCGCCGAGGACACCATCGAGACGGTGCTGTCGTTCCCGACCGGGCTGGCCACGGTGTCGGCCTCGCGGCTGGGGCAGCGGAAGGTCCGGTCGCTGATGGTGTCGGAACTCGACCGGCTGATCGAGATCGACCTGCTGCGCCGGGACGTCACGATCTACCGGCACATCTCGCACGACTCCGTCACCCCGGACGGCCTCGGCTACCGGCAGCAGACGGTCATCGAGATCCCGGAGCTCGTCACGGCCCGGGAGCCCCTCGCCACCCAGCTGGACCGCTTCTGCGACCTCCTCGAAGGCAAGATCGACGCCGACACCGAGCGCGACCTGATCCTGCCGTCGCACCACGTCGTCGAGCAGGTCCTGACGCAGGCGGCGGCCTAGCTCACCGGCGCCGGGAACGCGGCCGGGCTGCGGCGCCCGCCGGGGCCCACCGCGCGGACGCCGAAGAAGACGTTGTCCTTCGACAGGTCGATCTTCGCCGTCAGCGCCGGGCCCACGTCGATCGCGTGCGTCCAGTCCGGGGCAGTCGTCTCACGCCAGACGACCTCGTAGCTCGTGGCGCCCGGCGTGGCGTCCCAGAGCAGCTCGGAGTCGTTCGTCAGGGCCGTTGTGCGGATCTTCGCGCCCTTCGGCGTGCCCGGTGCGGTGGCGAGCGACCACAGCGCGGCGCCGTTCACCCGGGCGACCCGGGCGATGAACGGGAAGTCGCAGAACTCCGGCAGATCGCCGTACCGGACGCCGTTTTCGACGCGGACGTCCTGGTGCTGGTGGGCGTAGTCCTCGTTCGGCTCGGTGAACCGCGCCGCCGGATAACCCTGTTCCAGGAAGCCGATGTGGTCGCCGCCGCGGAGGTAGCGGTCGCGGCGGTAGATCACCCGGACGGTCATGCCGGTCGCGTCGTTCTCCGCCACGGCCTTCACGAACCGGGCCAGCTGGCGCGGCGGAGAGTCGTTTTCGCCGCCGATGCTGCGGCGCAGGCTCGCCTCGGCCGGCGTTTCCGCCGTCGGGACGCCCTCGGCGAAGAGGCGGATCGTGAACGGATCACGCGTGCCGTCGTCGGCGCGGCTGGAGCCGACGATGTCGTCGGTGAACATCGCCTGGACGTCGGTGCCGGCCGCCTTGAACTGCTGCGCCATGTACCGCGAGCCGTACAGGCCCTGTTCCTCGCCCGCGACGGCGGCGAAGACGATCGTCGCCGCCGGCTGCCGGGTCGAGAGCACCCGGGCCAGCTCCAGGGCGAGCGCGACGCCCGAAGCGTCGTCGTCCGCGCCCGGAGCGTCCCCGGTGAAGTCCATGACGTCGGTGCGGCGCGAGTCGTAGTGCCCCGAGACGACGTACACGCGGCCGAGATCGGTGGCCCCGCGCAGCGTCGCGACGACGTTGGTGATCTTCGTCGGCACCGGGATCCGGTCGGCGGGCGGCTGGACGTACGACTGCAGCTCGACGCTCAGCCGTCCCCCGGAAGCCGCCGCGACCTGCTGGAACTGTGCGAAGAGCCAGTCGCGCGCGGCACCGGTGCCGCGAACCGGGTCGTCTTGGGCGGACAGCGTGTGCCGGGTGCCGAACGCGGCCAGCCGCCGGACAGTCGCTTCGATCCGCCGTTCGTCGACCTGGCGGAGCAGGGCGCGCAGCTCCGCGTCGGGACGCTGCGGGCGGACCGGGACGCCGGGCCCGCGGTCGCCGAGTTCGGCAGCGCCGGCGGGAACGGCGGCCACCATGCCCAGCGCCGCCGACGCGGTGAGGAACGCTCGTCGAGAGGCCACGATTCACGTCTTACGCCCGCATCGGGTGGGCGGGTACCGCCTACCTGGTGAGCCGCTTGCCGTCGGTGTCGTACGCGACCAGCGGCGTCAGGACGGCGGAGTCGGGGACGGCGGCGGGGTCGAACCAGAAGATGACCACCTTCGGGTCGGCGGTCCACTTGGCCAGGTGCGCCTCGACGGTCTGACCGTGCACCGTGGTCGTGATCTTCGCCGCCGGACCGGCGAAGTAGCCGAAGACCGGGATGAGCTGGTCGCGGATCACCTCGCCGCCGTCGGTGGCGTGGAAGCCGAAGGACCGGTCGGAGCCGCGGACCTCGTTCGTCGCCAGCACGGACTGCAGCGACGTCCCGGACCGGAAGCCGGCCACCAGGCCGAAGCGGATGTCCGGCAGCTCCGGCGCGTCGACGGCCCGCGCGTAGAAGACGAGCTCGCCGGACTGCGTCCGGATCCCGGTGCCGATGACGTCCCCGATCGGCTGCTCCGCGGGCGGCGCAGCCGACGTCGTGGACACGGCCGGTGCCGGCGACGGCGGTTGCGCGACCGGCGCGGACACGGGTTGCCGCAGCTGGATGGCGAGCACCACGACGAGGACGACGGCGGCCGCGGCGGCGATCCCGGCGGTACCGGTCAGCAGGCGGCGGCGACGCCGCAGGCGCGTGCCGTCGGCCATGATCCTGGCCAGGTCGGGCTCGGCGAAGGGCTCGCCGGGCGGCTGCCGGAGGGCGGCGCGGAAGTCGTCGAGGTCGTTCACCGCCCGCTCCTCCCGATCAGCGTGTTCTCCGGGTCCGCGGCCACGAGCCGCAGCTTGGCCAGCGCCCGCGAGTTCGTGCTCTTCACGGTACCCAGGGAAACGCCGAGCTCACGGGCCACGTCGGCTTCCGGCAGGTCGAAGAAGTGCCGGAGCACGACGACCGCGCGTTCGCGGGCGGTGAGCGTCTTGAGCACCGCGGTGAGCCACGCGCGCTGGGTGACGGCCTTGTCGACGTCGAAGCGGTCCGGCCGCTCGGGCATGGCCTCGGTGGCGTACTCGCGGATCGGGCGCCGCCAGCCGTCGATGACGTGGTTGACCAGGACGGTCCGGGCGTAGCCGTAGGCGTCCTTGTGCCGGACGCGCGACCAGGCCGCGTAGGTGCGCGTGAAGGCGGTCTGGGCGGCGTCCTCCGCCTGGTGGCGGTCGCCGGTGAGCAGGAACGCGGCGTGCGTGAGCCGGGCCGACGACGCGCGGACGAACTCCGCGAACTCCTCGTCGCCACGCGCCATGCGTCACCTCGTCTCGTCCTTCCCAGCGACGGCCGACGCGCCGGAAGGTTGCTTCGTGGATCTTGCGAGCGTACGCCGAGGCGACCAAACGTTGTGTAACCGATATCTTGCGCTCGGTCACTGAGTACTAAATTGTCCAGCGTACGGACCGTGCGGATCCGTGCGTGGGACTTCGCCGCCGGGAGGATCGGGCGGTTTCACGACGGCGGCGCCGGCGTCCGGCGCCGGCGCCGCCGTCATCCAACTCAGCTGGCCCCAAGGGGGCTCATTCCGAGAAGTCGCCCGAGGGCGCACCCCAGCCGGACGCATCGGAGCCGCGTTCCTCCGCGATCGCCCGGCGGCGGGCGTTTTCCGCCCGTACCCGGTCCACTTCGGACTGGATGTACTCCTCGTCGTACCGCTGGAAGACCCGCGCCGGATTGCCCGCCACCAGCGTCCGCGGCGGGACGTCCTTCGCCACCACCGAGTTCGGCTGGACCGTCGCGAAGTCGCCGATCGTCACGCCCGCCATGATCACCACCAGGCCGCCGATGAAGCAGCCCTTGCCGATCTTCACCGGCTTGCGCTCGATCAGGTCGCTGCCCGAGTGGTTCTGCAGCGTCATGTTCGCCAGCCAGCTCGAATGCGTGAAGATCAGCGTGTTCAGGCCGATGCTGGTGTGCTCGCCGATCTCCAGGCCGCCGCTCGCGTCGAGGGCCGCGCCCTCGCCGATCCAGCAGTGCTCGCCCATCTTGAGGTTCTCGGGGCTGATGATCTTCACGCGCTCGCGCACGCGGCAGGTCGAAGGCAGCCCGTAGAACTGCGCGCGCTCGGCGTCGTTCATGTACTGCGAGACGAGCTCGGTCAGGATCTGCGGGCGCAGCCGGTGGCTGCGCTCGTCATCGAAGAACATCGGCTTCCGACACCAGCTTCTCGAACGTCCTCAAGTGCTCTTCCGCGACGACGTCGAGGCCGAAGTTCGACCGCACCAGCTCGCTCTCGCGCTGCGCGATCAGGGCCCGGCGAGCCGGGTCGTCGAGCAGCCCGATCACCGTGCGCGCCACGGCTTCCGCGTCGTCCGGGCGCACGAGCAGCACGTTCTCGCCGTTGCGCAGCTCGATGCCCGGGTAGTTGTCCTCGGTGACCGACGCGATCGTCGCCGTGCCGGACAGCATCGCCTCCAGGGACGCCGTGCCGCAGCCACCGTTGAGGTCGTGCGTGACGATGTCCGCCGCCGCGAAGTACGCCGGGACGTCCTCCTTCGGCACCGCGCCCGTGACGACCAGTGCGTCCGAAACCCCCAGCTCCGCGGCCCGCTTCAGGAACGCGTCGTGGTACACGCGGCCGACGACGACCACCCGCACGCCGGGGTGCTTGTCCAAAATGGACGGCAGCGCCTCGATCAGCGGCAGGCGGTTGCGCAGCGGGATGACGTGGCCGAGTGACACGATCAGCGGCGCGTCGCCGACCCCGTGCTCCGCGCGGACGTCCTTCGTCACCGGCTTCGCGAAGTGACCGGTGTCGACGGCGATCGGGAAGTACTCGGAGTTCGCGTCGCTGGTCCCGTAGCGGTCGACGCAGTAGTCGACGCCCAGCTTGTCGAGGATGACGTACCGCGGCTTCATGTAGGCGAGCATCGGCCGCACGAGCACCGCGTCGAGCAGCCGGAACACGCCGCCGTACAGCTTGTTGTCGCTGATCAGCAGCGTGTGGATGGTCAGCAGCGCCGGCACGTCGTGCCGCCGCGCCCAGATGCCGGCCAGCCACGACAGGTCGAAGAACTGGCCGTGCAGGTGGATCGCGTCCGGCTTGAACTCGTCCAGCAGCTTCCACAGCCGCCGCCAGTTGCCTGGCCGCAGCGACGCGAAGCTCATGTCGAAATCGATCGACAGGCCGATCTGCGGCATCTTCACCGCCGGGAGCCGCACGACGCGGTAGCCGTCGCGCTCCTCCTCGGCCGGGGCCTCGCCGTACGCGGCCGTGATCGCCAGGACCTCGTGCCCGGCCGCGGCGAACTGGCCCGCGAGCGAGGCCGCCATGTGCGCGCTGCCACCCACGCGCGGCGGGAAGAAGTTGTTCACCACCGCGATGCGCATCGCCCGCCCCTGGGCCGGCCCCGCGACGGAATTCACTCCGTTTCCCTGACCAGGTCCCGCATGCCGTCCTCGACGGTGATCCGCGGCTCCCAGCCCAGCACGTCCCGCGCCCGGCTGATGTCGGCGGCGCGGCGCGAGACCAGCACGTCACGCTCGTTGAACAGCGGCTCGACGTCGACGCCGACGGCCTCGATGAGGATCTTCGCCAGCGCGGCGATCGACGTGTCGATGCCGGTACCGATGTTGATCGGCAGGTTGGCCCGCTCCGACTCCAGCGCCGCGACGACGGCCTTCGCGAGGTCCGTGACGTGCACGAAGTCCATCGACTGGTCGCCGCGGCCATCGATGATCGGCGGCTGGCCGGCGCGCAGGCGCTGGATGAAGTGGTTGATCACCGACGTGTAGTAGGCCTCGATCTTCTGGCCGGGGCCGTACACGTTGAAGAACCGCAGCGCGTTCCAGGACAGGCCCTTCTGGCGCTCGTAGAAGCCGAGCAGGTCCTCGCCGGCGCGCTTCGAGATGCAGTACGGCGTGAGCGGGCGCAGCTCGTCGTCCTCGTGCATCGGCAGCCGCTTCGGGTCGCCGTATACCGACGCGGTCGAGGCGAACACCAGGCGCTCGACACCCTCGTCGGCGGCCGCGGCGAACACGTTGTGGTTGCCGATCATGTTGATGTCGATCGACTCGTGCGGGTCGGCGATCGACTTGTTGATCGACACCGTCGCGAAGTGGATGACGTGCGTGCAGCCGCGCATCGCCTCGCGCACCGCGCCGCCGTAGCGGACGTCCTTTTCGACCAGCTCGACCTGGCCGGTGGCGACGAACTCGTTGACGCGGGCGCGGTCGCCGCGGGTCATGTTGTCGAAGATCCGGACCGTGTAGCCGCCCTCGAGCAGCAGCGGGATCACGTGCGCGGCGATGAACCCGCCACCCCCGGTGAAGAGCACCTTCTTGTCGGACACCAATTTCTCCTCGGTCGGCGGCTTCAGGACAGGGACTGCACGGCTTCGCGCACGACCTCGGCGACGCGGGTGACTTCCGCGTCGGTCAAGTTGGCGTGCATCGGGATGGCGAGCTGACGCGCGAACGCGTCGGCCGAGACGGGCAGCGGGGCCTGAGGCCCGTAGATCGGCTGCAGGTGCGAGGCGTAGGTGCCGAAGTTGCACTGGACGCCCTGTTCGCGGATGCGCATGGCGACCGTGTCGCGGCTGACCGCGGGCGCCACCGTGAGCAGGTAGGCCTGCCACGGGTGCTCCCGATCGGACAGTGCCACCGGGACGGTCAACGCATCGACGTCGTCGAACGCCTCGTGGTAGCGCTTCGCGACCGAACGGCGGGCGGCGAGGAGGTCGGGGAGGCGGTCGAGCTGGACGTTCATGATCGCGGCCTGGACGTCCGACAGGCGGAAGTTGTAGCCGAGCTCGTGGAACTCCGGGATGGGCAGCGTGTCCGAGCCTTCGCGGCTGATCGCCGGCTCGATGCCGTAGGTGTGCAGCTTGCGGGCGTGCGCGATGAGGTCTTCGCGGTCGGAGACCAGCGCGCCGCCTTCGCCCGCGGTGATGCCCTTGCGGCCGTGGAAGGAGAACGCGGCGAGGTCGGCGAGGCTGCCGGCCGGGCGCGTCTTGTACGTCGCCCCCGCGGCGCAGGCGGCGTCCTCGAAGAGCCAGAGGCCGTGCTTGCCGGCGATCGCGCGGTATTCGTCGAAGTCACCGGGCTGGCCGGCGACGTCGACCGCGAGGATGCCGACCGTCTTCGGGGTGATCAGGGCTTCGACGTGCGCCGGGTCCGCGCTGAAGACGTCCGGGCGGATGTCGGCGAACACCGGCTTCGCGCCCGCCTGGACGACGGCGTGGCCGGTCGCCGGGAAGGTGTAGTCGCCGACGATCACTTCGTCGCCCGGCTGCACGCCGAGGACTTTCAGCCCCAGGAAGAGCGCCGAACCGCAGTTCGCGGTCGTCAAGGCGTGCGCCGTGCCGGTGACCTCGGCGAAGCGCTCCTCGAAGCGGCGGCACGCCGGACCCGCGCCGGCCAGCCAGCCGGACCGGAACACTTCGGCGACGGCAGCGAGCTCCTCTTCGCCCACGGTGGGTTGACCTAGGGCAATGCTCTCGGGCGACATACCTCTCCCATTGCGTGGGGACCCGGCGAAGTGTATAGACGCTCACTCAGGTGATTCACAGCCCCACGCCGAACTCGCATGTGGAGTGACGCTTCCCCCAGGTCGGGGACGTCCTACGCTGGGGTCCATGCGATTCGGGGTGCTGGGGGCCGTCGCCGCGTGGCGCCCGGACGGCACGCAGGTGGCGGTGGGCGGCCCGCGGTCGCGGACGCTGCTGGCGCTGCTCGCGCTCGACGCCGGGCGGTTCGTCCCGGCCGAACGGCTGATCGACGGCATGTACGGCGAACACCCGCCGGACGGCGCCGCGAACGCCCTCCAGTCGCAGGTGTCGCGGCTGCGGACGGCGCTGAAGGACCTCGCGCCGGTCGAGTTCACCGCGGCCGGGTACCGGCTGGCCGTCGCACCGGACGAAGTGGACGTTCACTGCTTCGAACGGCTCACCCGGGCCGGCCGCGCGCTGCTGAAGAACGGCGAGCACGGGCGGGCCGCGGAGGTGCTGGGTGAGGCGCTGGCGTTGTGGCGCGGGCCCGCGTTCACCGACCTGGCGGACGCGCCCTTCGCCGCCACGCAGGCCACCCGGCTCGAGGAGCTGCGCGCGGACGCCGCGGACGACCACGTCGAGGCCCGGCTGGCGCTCGGGCAGGCCGAAGACGTCCTCGCCGGCCTGCGGGAGACCGTCGCCGCGCAGCCGCTGCGGGAACGGCCGCGCGCGCAGCTCGTCCGCGCGCTGGCCGCCGCCGGACGGCCGGCCGACGCGCTCGCCGCGTTCGAAGACGCCCGCCGGACGCTGGCCGACGAACTGGGCGCCGACCCCGGCCCCGAGCTCGCCGAAGCGCACCTCGCGGTGCTTCGGGGCGAAACCGAGAAGCCGGTCTTGCCGGCGCTGCCCGCCCAGCTGACCACCTTCGTCGGCCGCGACGCCGAGCTGCGGCAGGTGACGGAGCTGCTGGCGCGCGCCCGGCTCGTGACGCTGACCGGCCCGGGCGGCACCGGCAAGACCCGGCTGGCGATCGAGGTCGCCGCGGCCCAGGCCGGCCCGGTGGCGTTCGTCGAGCTCGCCCCACACGGCGGCGCCGACGTCGCCGGCGCGGTGCTGGCCGCGCTCGGCCTGCGCGAGAGCTCGCGCGGCGGCCCTCAGGACCCGGTCGAGCGGCTGGTGCCGGCGCTGCGCGACCGCCCGGTGCTGCTGGTGCTCGACAACTGCGAGCACGTCGTCGACGTGGCGGCCCGGCTGGCCGCGCGCCTGCTCGCCGCGTGCCCGGGGCTGCGGGTGCTGGCCACCAGCCGCGAGCCACTCGGCATCACCGGCGAGCAGCTGGCGCCGGTGCCGCGGCTGGCCGTCCCGCCGCCCGGGACGGCGGCCGCGCAGGCCTCGGCGTTCGCGGCCATCCGGCTGTTCGCCGAGCGCGCGGCCGCGAGCGATCCCGCGTTCGCGCTCGACGAATCGACGATCGGCGACGTCCAGCACGTCTGCGCGGCTCTCGACGGCCTCCCGCTGGCCCTGGAGCTGGCGGCGGCCCGCGTCCGGACCCTGGACCTCGGCGAGATCGCGGCCCGGCTCGACGACCGCTTCCGGCTCCTGGCCCGCGGCAGCCGGACGGCCGCGGCCCGGCACCGCTCACTGCGCGGAGTCGTCGAGTGGAGCTGGGACCTGCTGACCGGCGAAGAACGTTCGCTGGCCAGGAGATTCGCGGTGTTCTCCGGCGGCGCGACCGCCGCGGCCGCCGCCGAGGTGTGCGGCGCGGACGTCGACCTGCTGCCGGAGCTGGCCGACAAGTCCCTGGTGGAAGCCGTCGGCGGCCGGTTCCGGATGCTGGAGACGATCCGCGCGTTCGGCGGCGAGAAGCTCGCCGAAGCGGGCGAAGCGGAGAAGTTCCACCGCGCGCACGCCGAGTACTTCCTGCGGTTCGCCGCGGAAGCGGACCCGATGCTGCGGACCGCGGAGCAGCTCGAGTGGCTGGCGCGGATCGACGCCGACTACGACAACATCCTGGCCGCACTGCGCTGGTCGACCGAAAACGACGTCGCGCTGGCGCTGCGGCTGGTGCCGTCGCTGGCGATGTACTGGTGGATGCGCGGGCGGCGGTTCGAGGGCGCCGGGCTGTCGCTGGCCGTGGTCTCGCGGTGCTCGCCCGAGCTGCGCGAGGAGTACGCCGAGGAGTTCCTGGTGTGCGTGCTCGGCGCGCTGGCCGGGCAGCGGCACGAGTCGCTGGAGCAGTACCTGCCGCTGGTCCGCCGGTACGCGACGGACGGTTCGTGGGCGCCCCGCAACCCGATGCTGGTGATGCTGCTGGGGGTGGTGGCGGGGCCGCCGGGCGACGACGCCGAGCGGCTCGGCCACGGCCTTCTGGCCGCCGGTGACGCGTGGGGCTGGGCGCTGCTGCCGATGGGCAAGGGGCTGCGGGCGATGATGTCGGGTGATCTGGCCGGCGCGGAGGAAGGCCTGCGCGAGGGCGCGGCGCAGTTCCGCGCGCTGGGCGAGCGGTGGGGCCTGTCGATGGCCCTCGATCACCTGTCCCAGCTGCTGACCTGGCGCGGCGAGTACGCGGCGGCGTTGCCGCTGATGGACGAGGCGCTGGGCCTGATGCACGAGATCGGCGCGACGGACGACGTCGCGGATCTGGTCTGCCGCCGCGCGTGGACGCACCTGCTGTCGGGAGACCACGCGAGAGCCCGCGCGGACTACGAACTGGCGGCGGCCACGGCCCGCCGTTCGGGCATGCCGGAATCCCGCGCGGCGGCGTACGTCGGCTCGGCGAACCTGGCCCGGCTCTCGGGCGACTTGGCCGCGGCGCGGGAGCTGTGCGAGCGCGCACTGGCGGAATGCCCGGGAGGTTCGTTCTCGTCGGAGACAGTCCGCGCGACGGCGCTGATCGCGCTGGGCTGGCTGGCGCTGGCGGAGGGCGATCGTTCATCGGCGGTCTCGTTGCATCGCTCGGCGGTGCTGATCGGACGCCAGTGGAACGCGAGTGACGTGGTGGCGTTCGCGTTGGAGGGCCTGGCGGGAGCGGCGCAGCCCGCACCGGCGGCGGTGCTGCTGGGCGCGGCGGCCGCGATCCGGGGGACGGAGATCAGCGGCCCGGACGTAACGGCGGTCCGCGGGCGGCTGGTGGCGTCGCTGGGCGTGGACGGGTTCGAGCGGGCGTATCGGACGGGGCTGGGGATGAGCGCGCAGAAGGCGCTGGAGCACTCGATCGAGGGCGAGGTGTCCACGAGTTCGGACACGTAAATTGCCACCATGCCGAAGACGGACACGGTCACCCCGCGCGCACGAACCCTCGCGGCCGCGATCCGCGAGGTCCGTACGGACGCCGGCTGCGGGTTGCGAGAGCTGGCGCGGCGGATCGGGATCCACTTCCAGCTGCTCAGCCAGTGGGAGTACGGCCTGCGTAATCCGCGGTTGGAGGACGTGACAGCCATTCTCGGTGCACTCGGGGTGGTCGGTGACCGGAAGCAGCGGATCCTCGCTCTCACCAGAGGCGCATCGGAGCCGGGCTGGATCACCTATGGCGCGGCCGGCATGCAGCTCGCCGCGGTGATCGAATGCGAGAAGGCGGCGAAGTCCATCGTCGAATGGTCGCCCATGGGCATTCCCGGTTTGCTTCAAACTCCGGGCTACGCCCGCGCAATGTTCACCGCCTACGGCAGGACTGCGGAGGAGGTAGATCGAAAGGTCGCCTTGCGCATGAAGCGCGCGGAGATGCTCGCGGCCGATCGCACCTTCGAGGCGATCATCGGTGAGGCCGCCTTGCGCGACCGGATCGGCACCCCGACCACGATGTTCGACCAGCTGCATTCGTTGATCGAGAAATCCACGCGGTCCGTCACCCTGCGGGTGGTTCCGGCCGCGTGTGGTTGGCATCCCGGCCTGGCCGGACCGTTCCTCCTGTATTCGCTGACCGACGGCACCTCGGTGGTCTACCTTGAACACCTGTCCTGCGGAGCATTCGTTCTCGACGGTCACGATGTGGGGGTGTACCGAGCCGGGCTCAAAAAGCTCCGTGCGCTTGCTATGAGCGCGACCGAATCCACCGCGTTCATCGCCCGGCTCGCCGATGAAATCGAAGGCGTTGAGCTCTCAGCACTGGCCGGCGAATAGCAGCACGCTTGGCGGGCCTTCGTCACGCACCTCGGCCGCTGACCAGCGGGACCGCCCGCCGGTCCCCTGACCGCACCATCGCCAGCAGCGGCTTCACCAACACCCCCAGCACCCGCGCCACCACCGGGCGGCCGTTCTCGCGAGCGAGGTCCGGCCCGAAGCGGTCCATCAACGCCACCAACCCCGGCAACGTCCGCACGAACAGCGTCGCCTCCTCGATCAGGCCGTCGTCGTTCAGCCGCACCAGCGTCGCCTCCTCGATCGGCTCGCCGCCGATGCGGGCGGTGTAGACCACCACCCGGGTCCGCGCGTCGCCGACGTCCGTGTGGAAACTGATGTCCTCCAAGTGCCGGTACGCCACCTCGATCAGCGGCCTCAACTCGGCATGCCCGGTGAAGCGCACCCGGGACGTCAGCGGCGAATGCAGCACCGCGTCCGGCGCGAACGCCGTCATCGCCAGTTCGACGTCGCGCGTTTCGGCCGCGCGGCGGTAGGTCTCCGTGCTCATCGTTCCCCCTTGATCAGCGTGGCGAGCCCGCGCCACAGCAGGTCGACCGTCAGCGCCACCACCTCGTCGCGCGGGATCTCGCGGTGGTCCCACCACCACGTCGCGATCGAGTTGAGGGCGCTCTTGCACGCTTCCGCCAGCACTTCGTCGGCCAGCGGACGCGGGATGCGGGACGTCAGCTCCAGCGGCACCCCGTGGAACAGCGACGCCAGCCGGTCCGTCGCGCGGGCCTGGCCGCGGCGGTGCACCGCAGCCACCGCCGGGTCCGACGGGGCCTCCGCGAAGATCATCCGCCGGCCGCGCTCGTTCGCCTCGATCCACTGGAAGATCGCCGAAACGCGGCTGCGCAGCAGGACCTCCGGATCGTCCGAGGCCGGCAGCGCGGCCCAGCCGGTCAGCAATCCGTCCACTTCGGACTCCAGGAGGGCCGCGTAAAGCTGCGCCTTCGCCGGGAAGTGGTCGTAGAGCACCGGTGTGCTGATCCCGGCGGCCGCCGCGACCTCCCGCATGCCGGCCGCGTCGTAGCCCGACGAAGCGAACACTTCACCGGCCGCCGCGAGGATCCGCTCGCGCCGCGCTTCCCTCGTCAACCGCTTACCTGACATCGGTTAGGTACCTTACCTGACCGACGTTAGGTAACGCCAGGAACACTACCTGCGAAGACTCGCGTAGCCTGATCGACCGTGCGCAACGTCGTAGTCGTCGGGGGCGGGATCGTCGGTCTGGCCGTGGCCTGGGAGCTGACCAGACGCGGGCTGGACGTCACCGTCCTGGAGAAGGAATCCCGCTGGGCGGCACACCAGACCGGGCACAACTCGAACGTCGTGCACGCCGGGCTCTACTACAAGCCCGGCTCCTTCAAGGCGCGGATGTCCGTCGCCGGCAACCGGTCCATCGTGGACTTCGCGCGGCAGTACGGCGTGCCCGTCGAGGTGTGCGGGAAGCTCGTCGTCGCGACCCACGAGCGGGAAATCCCCGCGCTGAACACGCTCGCCGAGCGCGCCGAGGCCAACGGCGTCCCGGCCAAGCAGATCTCGCCCGCCGAAGCGCGCGAGTACGAGCCCGAAGTCGCCTGCGTCGCCGCGTTGCGCGTCGAATCCACCGGGATCATCGACTTCCCGGCCGTCTGCCACGCGCTTGTCCGGCTGCTCGACGAAGCCGGTGTCGACCTCCGGCTGAACTCCCCCGCCGTGGCCATCCGAGCCGGCAGCAACGGCGGGGTCGAGGTCGCGACCGGCGACGACGTCGTCCAGGCCGACGCGCTCGTGAACTGCGCCGGCCTGCACTCCGACCGCGTCGCGCGGCTGGCCGGGCTGACGCCGTCCGCGAAGATCGTGCCGTTCCGCGGGGAGTACTACGAGCTCAAGCCGGACCGGCGGCACCTGGTCAAGGGCCTGATCTACCCCGTGCCGGACCCGACGCTGCCGTTCCTCGGCGTGCACCTCACGCGCATGCTCGACGGCAGCGTGCACGCCGGCCCGAACGCCGTGCTCGCGCTGCGCCGCGAGGGCTACCGCTGGGGCGACTTCTCCGCCAAGGACGTCGCCGAGGTCGCCGCCTTCCCCGGCGTCTGGCGGCTCGCGCGCAAGTACGCGTTCCCGACCGGCCTCGACGAGGTCCGCCGCTCGTTCTCCAAGAAGCGGTTCGCCGCGAGCCTCGCGCGGCTCGTGCCGGCCGTCACCGAGGACGACATCGTCCGCCACGGCTCCGGCGTGCGCGCCCAGGCGATGCGCCGCGACGGCTCGCTCGTCGACGACTTCCTCATCGAGACCGCGCGCGATCAGGTGCACGTCCTGAACGCGCCGTCGCCGGCCGCGACGAGCGCGCTGGAGATCGCGCGCCACATCGCGGACCAGGTTTCCGAGGGCTAACCGGGCAGGTTCGCGGTCACCAGCGGCAGGCCCTGCTTCACGAGGTCACAGGTCTTCGCCTCGTCGCCGATGAACCCGCTGACCACCTGCACCGACGAGGTGTCGGTGATCGCCAGGGTCGCCCCGCAGGTCACCCGCAGGCCGCCCATGTTCGGGAACAGGCCCCACTTGCGGCCGCCGACGTCGACGGTTTCGGCCGGGTTGACGCCCTTCGCGCCCGGCCACTCCCCGACCGGCGTGCTGGGGCCGAACCAGACCTCGAACGCCTTCTGGCCACCGTCGCCGTCGGTGTCGTCCCAGAGGCAGTACGACGCGTTCGGCACCGTGGACGAGGTGTCCTTCTCACCGGTCGGCGAGATGTCCTTGAGCTGGGCCACCTGCTCGGGCTTCAGCGCCGCGCACGGGTCGGCCGACAGCAGCGGGCCGCCCGGCTCGGGCTTCGCCGACGTCGACGGTGTGAGCGGCGGAGCGTCCTGGCCGCCCGGCAGGTGCGCCGCGACCTGCGGGATCACGGTCTTCGCCAGTTCGCACGACCTGTCGAGCTTGCCTGCCGAGACGCTGACGTAGGCGAACGACTTGGCGCCGAGCAGCGCGTAGAACGCGCAGTCGTCGGGCAGGATCGACGCGTACTGCGTCCAGTTCAGCCCGCCGACCGGCTGCGGCTCGGACTTCTTGACGGCGCCGGAGATGTACTCGTTGAAGTCCATGTCCGAGGCGAGGCCGACGTTGAGGACGGCCGACGGCTCGATGTCGTCCTTCGAGTTCCAGAGGCACATCGGCGGCTGGAGCCGCTCCTTGTTCTCCGGCACCGAACGGCCCGGCGACTGGTAGCCGAGGGCGTCGACCTGCGCCTGGTCGAGCAGCGTGCAGGCATCGACGGCCTGGGCGACCGGCCCCTGACCCGGCACCGGCGACGCCGAGCCGCCGACCGTCACCGTGCAGCCGGTCACCACGGTCACGGCCGCCAGCGCCGCCGCGACCTGCCACCTGTTGCGCATGAGTCCTCCCGTTCGGCCCGGACTGTACTGGGACGAACGGAGCAGCACCGCGGATCCAACCGATTCAGCGAGGCGTGAGGACTTCCTTGCCGCCGACGAACGGGCGCAGCGCCTCCGGCACGCGGACCGAGCCGTCCTCCTGCTGGTGGTTCTCGACGATCGCGACGATCCACCGGGTGGTGGCCAGCGTCCCGTTGAGCGTGGCGGCGATCTGCGGCTTGCCGTTGTCGTCGCGGTAGCGGATCGCCAGGCGCCGGGCCTGGAACGTCGTGCAGTTGGACGTCGAGGTCAGCTCGCGGTAGGTCTCCTGGGTCGGGATCCACGCCTCGCAGTCGAACTTGCGGTGCGCGGACGTGCCGAGGTCGCCGGTCGCGGTGTCGATCACCCGGTAGGGCACCTCGATCTTCGCGAGCATCTGCTCTTCCCAGCCGAGCAGCCGCTCGTGCTCGGCCTCGGCGTCCGCCGGCTTGGCGTAGACGAACATCTCGACCTTGTCGAACTGGTGGACGCGGATGATGCCCCGGGTGTCCTTGCCGTACGAGCCGGCCTCGCGGCGGTAGCAGGACGACCAGCCCGCGTAGCGGTTCGGGCCGTCGTTCAGGTCGAGGATCTCGTCGGCGTGGAACCCGGCCAGCGGCACCTCCGACGTGCCGACGAGGTAGAGGTCGTCGTCCGCGAGGTGGTAGATCTCGCTCGAGTGCTGCCCGAGGAAGCCGGTGCCGGCCATGATCTCCGGGCGGACCAGCGACGGCGTGATCATCGGCGTGAAGCCGTTCTCGAGCGCCTGCGCGATGGCCATGTTCAGCAGGCCGAGCTGCAGCTGCGCGCCGACGCCGGTGAGGAAGTAGAACCGCGAGCCCGAGACCTTCGCGCCGCGTTCCATGTCGACGCCGCCGAGCGCTTCGAGCAGCTCGAGGTGGTCCTTCGGGGTGAAGCCGAGCTTCGTCGGCTCGCCGACGTGCTTGACCACGGTGAAGTCGTCTTCGCCGCCGACCGGCGCATCCGGGTGGACCAGGTTCGGCACGGTCCGGAAGAGCTGGTCGAACTCCTCCGACGCGGTGTTCTGCTCCACCTCGGCCGCCTTGACCTGCGCGGCGAGTTCCTTGGCCGTGGCCAGGAGCTGCTGCTTCTCCTCGGGCGGCGCCTTCGGGATCTGCTTGCCCAGGAGCTTCTGCTCGTTGCGCAGCTTGTCGGCGGCCGCGATCGAGGACCGGCGCCGGGCGTCGAGGGAGAGCAGCTTGTCGACCACTCCCTCGTCTTCACCACGAGCGCGCTGCGACGCGCGCACGGCTTCCGGGTCATCGCGCAGAGTCCTGGGGTCAATCACGGGTCAGAGGGTAGTCCGTACAGACTGTGCGGCCCTACTGGGTTATCCCGACAGTCTGATCGTTGAAGCGCTGTTCACGGCGTCCCCATACTCCAGGAAACACGGAGGAGGCGCCCCGATGACCGATGAGCTGCTCGCCCGGCACCGCGCTGTCATGCCGTCCTGGATGTCGCTGCTCTACGAAGAGCCGATCGAGATCGTGCACGCGCACGACCGCCGGATGACCGACTCCCAGGGGCGCACGTACCTGGACTTCTTCGCGGGGGTGCTGACCAACTCGATGGGCTACGACGTCGCCGAGATCGGCGACGCGGTCCGCAAGCAGCTCGACACGGGCATCCTCCACACGTCGACGCTCTACCTGATCCGGTCCCAGGTCGAGCTGGCCGAGCGGATCGCCAAGTTGTCGAACATCCCGGACGCCAAGGTGTTCTTCACGAATTCGGGCAGCGAGGCCAACGACACGGCGCTGATGCTGGCGACGCAGTACCGCCGCAGCAACCAGGTGCTGGCGATGAGAAATTCGTACCACGGGCGCTCGTTCGCCACGGTCGCGATCACCGGCAACCGCGGCTGGTCGGCATCGTCCCTCAGCCCGGTGAAGGTCAGCTACGTCCACGGCGGCTACCGCTATCGCAGCCCGTTCCGCACCATGTCCGACGCGGACTACATCGACGCGTGCGTCGCGGACCTGGTGGACGTCCTGGACACGGCGACGGCGGGCGACGTGGCGTGCTTGATCGCCGAGCCGATCCAGGGGGTGGGCGGCTTCAGCCTGCCGCCGGACGGGCTGTTCCGGGCGATGAAGGAGGTCCTGGACGAGTACGGGGTGCTGTTCATCTCGGACGAGGTCCAGACGGGCTGGGGCCGCACGGGCGAGCACTTCTGGGGCATCGAGGCGCACGGCGTGACCCCGGACATGATGACGTTCGCCAAGGGCCTGGGCAACGGCCTGGCGGTCGGAGGCGTGGTGGCCCGAGGCGACGTGCTCGACTGTTTCCAGGCCCAGTCGTTCTCGACGTTCGGCGGCAACCCGGTCTCGATGGCCGGCGCAACAGCGGTCCTGGACTACATCAAGGACCACGACCTGCAGGCCAATTGCGCGGCCCGGGGAGCTCAGCTGCTGTCGGGCCTGCGGGCGGCGGAGTCGCCGATCGTGGCAGAGGTCCGCGGCAAGGGGCTGATGATCGGGGTAGAGCTGATCAAGCCAGGGACCACCGAGCCGTTCGTGGCCGCGGCGGCGAGGATGCTGGAGGAGACGAAGAAGCGCGGGTTGTTGATCGGAAAGGGCGGCCTGCACGGCAACGTGCTGCGCCTGGGCCCCCCGATGACGCTGACAGCGGAGGAAGCCCAGGAGGGTTTGGACATCCTGGTCGACGCACTGGCGGCAACGCACGCAGCGCTGAGCTGACCCAATAAAGGAGCGGGGTGGTCATCCCGTCGCCTGAGGCCGTGAAATCACTTTGAGCCGGGCCCGCAACACAGAGCGCAAGGCGAGGTGCCAGCGCAGGCTTGCGGGCCCGGCTCAAAGTGATAGGCCTCGATCAGGCGACGGGATGACCACCCAGCGGCCCACCTCGAGAAGGTGAGGGGGCAGCGAGAAGGGGTGGTCATCCCAGAGCCTGCCCGTCCGGCGAGGACAATCTTTTGCTTTTGCCGCGGCAGAAAGCCTGCCGCGGGTTCTAGAACGGCTTCTTCCGCGGCAGAAGCGAGTCCGACTCCCCCGGTAGGAGTCTCAGTCCCTGCTCAGTCAGCCCCGCACGAACCTCGCCACGTGCTCGGCCAGCTCCTCGCCCGCATCTTCCTGCAGGAAGTGGCCCGCCCCGGCGATCACCGGGTGCTCCAGACCCTGCGCGCCCTTCATCGAGCGCTGCAGGATCGGGGCCAGGGCGCCCGTGATCGGGTCGCCGTCGGAAAACGCCACCAGGAACGGGATCTCCAGCTCGGTCAGCGTCTTCCACGCCGCGCGGTTGGCCTCCGTCGCCGGGTTGTCGGGCCGGTAGGGCACCAGCCCCGGCATGGCCCGCGGACCGGCCTTGTACGACTCGTTCGGGAACGGTGCGTCGTAAGCCGCCCGCTCCGCGTCCGACAGCGATGACCGGCACCCCGACTGCACGAACCGGGCGACGTCCAGCACCGGCGCCTTCTCGACGGCCTCGCGAAAGGCGTGCCACACCGCCGGCATGTCGTGGTCGCCGCTCGGCAGGCCGGTGTTGGACGCCACCACCCGCGCGAACCGCGTCGGGTGCTCGGCGACCAGCCGTAGCCCGATCAAGCCGCCCCAGTCCTGGCCGACCAACGTCACGTCGTGCAGGTCCAACGCCTCGAACGCGAACCCGCGCATCCACTCGACGTGCCGGGCGTAGGTGTGGTCGGCCTGGTTCGCCGGCTTGTCGGACCGGCCGAAGCCCACCAGGTCCGGGGCGATCGCGCGCAGCCCGGCCGACGCCAGTACCGGCAGCATCTTGCGGTACAGGAACGACCAGCTCGGCTCGCCGTGCAGCAGCAGGACCACCGGGCCGTCCGCCGGGCCTGCCTCGACGTAGCCGACTCTGATCCGGCCGTCGTGCGGATCGTCGAGTTCGGCGTAATGGGGCTCGAAGGGGAAGTCGGGCAGGTCCGTGAACCGGTCGTCCGGTGTCCTCAGCAGGCGCACGATCCCCACGCTAGTGCGAACGGACGATCACAGCCACGCTCAGGAGATGCCGACCGCCACCACCAGGCCCAGGCCGATGTGCGCCGCCGCGACGACGACGCTCACCGGAGCGAACTTCTCGCTCTCGATGGTCGAGGCCACGTCGATGCGGGTCGCCCACTCCAGGAGCCGGACCGCGATGACCTGGACGGCGATCCCGAGGAGGCCGTAGACCAGCGAGGTGATCAAGCCCTCCGTCAGGTCGCTCGCCGAGTTGAAGATCGCCACGACGACGATGAACGACATCGCGAGCAGTCCGGACGCGGTCACGATCACCGCGTTCGGCAGGCCCGCGTGCACGAGCTTCGACAGCTTGCCCGGCGTGGTCCAGTCGATCGCGTAGAAGCCGGCGAACATCAGCAGCAGGCCGATGACGCCGTACAGCAGGATCGCGCCGATCCCCCGCACGAGGTCGGAGCCGAACGTGTCGGACAGCGCAAGGGTCGTGTTCACGAGTTGTCTCCCAGGGGAAAGAGCTGATCAGCGACGGTGTTGTATCACGACTCGACGATGCGATGTGGGACGAATGCCGCGCCGTCGTCGGTGACCAGGCCGCCGGTCTCGCGGATGCCCAGCCCGGCGGAGCTGTCGCCGACGATCCACGCACCGAGCGCCGGCCGGTAGCCGTCGAACTCGGGCAGCGGGTCGAACGCCTGGTAGACGAAGCCTTCGGCGCCGTAGACGCCGTCGGTCTGGGTCTCGTAGCCGGTCGCGACGATCTGCACGTTCGCGCCCTCGCGGCCCAGCTTCGGCTTGCGGACGTACTCGGTGAGGATGCCGGGGTCGTCGGCGAACGCGGGCAGCAGGTTCGGGTGGCCCGGGTAGTTCTCCCACAGGATCGCCAGCAGCGTCTTGTTCGAGAGGATCATCTTCCAGAGCGGCTCGATCCACAGCGTCCGCGGCAGCGACTCGACGGCGTGGCGGCCGAACTCCTCGTCGACCACCCACTCCCACGGGTACAGCTTCAGCACGGTCGCCATCTGCTGCTCTTCGAGGTCGACGAACCGCTTGAGCACCGGGTCCCAGCCGATCTCCTCGATCGCCAGGCCCACCGTGTCGAGGCCGGCCTCGGCCGCGGTCTCCTGCAGGTACGCCGTGGTGACGTTGTCCTCGCCGCTCGGGTCGGCCGCCGACCAGGTGAAGTGCAGCTCGTTGGACGGCAGCTTGTCCCGCAGGAAAGACCACCGCTCGACGAGCTTCTCGTGGATCGAGTTCCACTGGTCGTCGTCCGGGAAGACGTCGGTCTTCCAGTGCCACTGCAGCAGCGACGCCTCCAGCAGCGTGGTCGGCGTGTCCGCGTTGTACTCGAGCAGCTTCGCCGGCGACTTGCCGTCGTAGCGCAGGTCGAACCGGCCGTAGACGTGCGGGTCCTGCCGCTTCCACGACTCGGCGATGTGCGGCCAGACCCACTCGGGGATGCCGAACCGCTGGTAGCCCTCGGTCGTCACGACGTTGTCGACGGCCTCCAGGCACATCGAGTGCAGCAGCTCGACGTCGGCCTCGAGCGAGAGGACCTCGTCCATGTCGAAGACGTAGTGCACGGACTCGTCCCAGTACGGCCGCACCCGGCCGCTGCTGTCGCGGGCCGGCGTGCCGTAGACGAGTCCCTGCTCTTCGACGATCCGCTGCCAGTCTCGCCGCGGCTCACGCCGGTCGCGATACACCTACGATCCCCCGCTCTTGCCGCTGCCGCCGGTGCCACCGCTCTTGCCGCTGATGCCGAACCCGCCGCGCTGGACGGACTTGCCCGTCTTCGTCGTGACGTTGGCGCGCGTCGACGGCGGGTCGTAGGAACCACCGGACACGCGCTGCCCGATCGTGCCGTAGCCGCCGTAGTTGTAGCGGTAGCTGTTGAAGCCGCCGCCCCCGATCGGGAGGAACAGGAAGCCGCCGCTGACGTGGCCGCCGTGGCTGGTCACGTAGTTCTCGTCGCAGTTGTCGTCGTTCTGGACGACACCGTTCGAGTCGGTGCAGACGGCCGTGACTTCGGTCGGCTTCGCGACGGTGTAGAACGTCGCGACCAGGCCGACGAGCCCGACCGTGACGCCGCTGCCGATCAGGATCTTGCGCCGCGTCGCCGCCTTGGCGTCGGCCTGGCGGGCCAGCTCCTCGTCGCGCTCCTCCTGGACCAGCGCCTGCTGGCGGGCTCGCTGCTCGGCGAGCGAGGGCTCCTTGGGACGGGTGTTCGAGTCCTGGAACCTCATCGAGCCGCGCTTCGGCGGCTCGGGGGGCGGCTGGTCCCCAGTATTGTTGTCCTGCGTCATGTGCGCTCCGTAATCACCGGCCACCGCGAAACCGTGACCACCCTACTGTGCCGATTGTTGCTGATCCGACCACAGTCACGGCCGAACTGCTTTTTCGACCAAAGTTACGTGCCGCCGGAGGGGGGTCGGCCTGCTTTTGGCCGCATCAGCAACACCCGGACCGCGCACGTCATGCGCGGCGCGGGCATCATGGACTGCGATGTCTCCCAGCGCCGATCGGTTCCCCACCGCCACGCAGACGCTGCGCACCCGCGTCGTGATGGGCGGGATCTTCGCGGGCGCGCTCATCGCGCTCGCGCTCAGCGTCGTCTTCTCCTGGAGCGACGGCGTCATCGGCGGGGCCGGCGGCGGCGCCGGCAAGCTGTCCGCCGCGGCCCAGGAGGCGTTCCACTCCCCGCCCGGCAGCTGCCTGACCTGGGACAACCCGGACGCCAGCGACGCGCGCAAGGTGGCCTGCACCCAGCCGCACCTGTTCGAGGTGACCACGCTCGTGGACATCGGCGCCCAGTACCCGGCGGGCGCGCCGGTCCCGTCGCTGGACCAGTGGCAGCAGATCGCGCAGCAGAAGTGCACCGCGGACGTGAAGCCGTACCTCGGGCACAAGCTCGACCCGTACGGCAAGCTCACGACGAACCTGCTCCGCCCGACGCCGTCACAGTGGGAGGACGGCGACCGCCAGCTGCGGTGCGGCCTGCAGTGGGCGGCCCCCGGGGGCAAGCTGCTGCCGACGACCGGGCCGGCCAAGGAGCAGGACCAGTCGCTGGTCTTCGAGCCGGGCACCTGCCTGGCGCTGCGCGGCAAGGGCGTCGGCGATCCGATCGACTGCGCGAAGCCGCACTCGTACGAGATCATCGCGACCCTCGACCTCAAGACGAACTTCAAGGACGGCTACCCCGCCCAGGACAACCAGAAGTCCTGGCTCGACACCGAGTGCACCAAGGCGGCGGCCGACTACACCGGTGGCGCCGACCTCGAGGCGAAGAAAGTGATCCTGACCTGGGACCTGCGGGAGCAGGAGAGCTGGGACGCCGGCTCGACCAAGGTCAACTGCAAGGTGGCTTCGGTGCTGCCGGACAAGAGCGGCCTGCAGGCGGTGACCGGCAGCGTCAAGGCCGCCCCGGCGGCCCCGGACGGCGGCCAGCCCCAGGACGGCGGCCCGCCGTCGGACGGCGGCGGTGGCGCGGCCACGCCGAACCCCGCCCCGTCGACGGCGAAGCAGGGCGGCTGATGCCCGTCGAGATGAGCCGCGAGCAGTTCGAAGAGCTGGTCTCCGAAGCCCTCGACGAGGTGCCGCCCGAGTTCGCGCGCGCGATGGACAACGTCGTCGTGCTCGTCGAGGAGTTCAACGACGAAGCGCCGGACATCCTGGGGCTCTACCACGGGATCGCGCTGACCGAGCGGACGTCGTCGTACGGCGGGGTGCTGCCCGACCGGATCTCGATCTACCGGCAGCCGATCCTCGCCATGTGCGAGGACGAGGACGAGGTCGTCGAGGAGGTCCTGATCACCGTCGTGCACGAGCTGGGTCACCACTTCGGCATCGACGATGCCCGGCTGCACGAGCTCGGCTGGGGCTGAGCTCGCACTAGTAGTAACACCGTTACCACACAATCAGGCGACACCCCCTTATCCTGTTACCCGAAGTCATTGGGTGACTGCGACCTGTGCCGGGGGCCCCGATGGTCAACGCGCGAAGACTCACGTGGCTGCTCACGTCGAGCGCGGCGTCCCACCTGGGGGACGGCATCGGCAAGGTGGCCCTGCCCCTGCTGGCCACGACGCTGACCCGCGATCCGGTGCTCATCGCCGGGCTGTCCGCCACCCAGTTCCTGCCCTGGCTGCTGTTCGCCGCGGTCGCCGGTGCGCTGGTCGACCGGATCGACCGGCGTCGCGCGATGATCGTCGCGAACACCGCCCGGGCCGCCGCGGTCGGCGTGCTGGCCGTGCTCGTCGCCACCGGCGGCATGACGATCTGGCTGGTCTACCTGACCGCGCTGATCATCGGGACGGCCGAGACGATCGCGGACAGCGCGGCGAACGCGCTGATCCCGGCGGTCGTCGGCGACGGTTCGCTCGACGCGGCCAACAGCAAGCTGCAGGCCTGCGAGATCGTCGGCCAGACGTTCCTCGGCGGCCCGGTCGGCAGCCTGACCTTCGCGCTCTTCGCCGCCTTCCCCTTCATCCTCAACTCCGTGGGCTTCGCGATCGCGGCGGCGGTGCTGCTCGGGCTGGCCGGCACCTACCGCGGCCAGGCGGAGGCGCCCGTCGAGCCGGCGAAACTCCGCACCGAGCTCGCCGACGGCCTGCGCTGGCTGCGCCGGCGCCCGCTGCTGCTGCGGCTGGTCGTCGTCGCGGGGCTGCTCAGCCTGGTCAGCGAACTCGCGCAGGCGCAGCTGGTGCTGTACGCGCTGGAGGACCTCCACCTGTCCGACGCGACCTTCGGGTTCTTCGCCTTCGTCGGCGGGATCGGCGGCCTGCTCGGCGCCGGCGTCACCCCGCGGCTGGTGCGGGCGGCCGGCCGACTCGCCGTCGTCACCGGCGGGATCGTCTGCTGCGGCCTCGGCTTCGGCGGGATGGGCCTGGTGCGCTCGCCGGTCGCGGGCGCGGCGCTGTTCGGGCTGTTCGCGGCGGCGGTGGTGGCGGTGAACGTCGTGCTCGCGACGGCCCGGCACACGCTGGTGCCCGGCGAGCTGCTCGGCCGGGTGCTCGGGGTGTGGCGCACGGTGGTCTGGGGCGCGATCCCGCTCGGCGCGCTGCTGGGTGGCGTGCTGACCGAGCGGCTCGGCTCGGCCGCGCGGACGTTCGTCGTGTCCGGCGCGGCGATGCTGGCGATC
Source organism: Amycolatopsis mediterranei (assembly GCF_026017845.1). Taxonomy (NCBI): domain Bacteria; kingdom Bacillati; phylum Actinomycetota; class Actinomycetes; order Pseudonocardiales; family Pseudonocardiaceae; genus Amycolatopsis; species Amycolatopsis mediterranei. Next base: position 174,719 of record NZ_CP100416.1, on the reverse strand, counting down.
GCCGCGTTCGCGTTCGGGACGCTGCGGCGCGGCCGGCTCGGTGACGAATCGGACTCAGCCGCGGCGCTGACCCACCACGATCCGGGTTTGTGAGCTGAAATAGCTCCTCACCCAGGTGGTGAGGAGGCAGTCATGCGCACCGTGGACCCGGGGACCGGCACCGACGCCGATCCCGACTTCGACGAGTCTCCGGCCGAGTCCGAGTCCAAACCGCCCCCGCCGGCACGCCGGTTGCTGGTGGTGTGCGCGGTGGCCGGGTTCCTGCTGGGCGGCGGCGTGCTCGGGCTCCTGTGGGGACTGTCCGGAGTGCACGCCGGCGCACTCGAAGACGCCGTCGCGGCGTGCCAGGCGCTCGACCGCGTGGGCGAGCTGCCCGACACGAGCCGGGACGCACAGCCGGCGCTGACACCCGGGCTCAGCTCGGAGCGGCTGCACCGGATGGTGGCCGCGCGCGAGCTGGCCGCGGCCGCCGCCCAGGTGAACGCCAACTACCAGCCGCTGGCCGACCAGATCGACGGCGTCAGCCGGATGGTGCTGAGCCTGCACTTCAACGACATCTCCGGCCAGCGGCACCTGACCGAGGCCAAGGAGATCTGCGGCCGGATCTGACCGGCGGCGGAGCGGGTCCGGGCTAGGCGGGGTGGACGGTCTTCACCGCGAGCTGGTTGCCCGGGATCTTCGTGCCGGCGCAGCCGGTGCCGTCGGCCGGGACGAAGTTCGACGCGGTCTCCTGCGGGAGGTAGATGCGCAGGCCCTTGACCGGCGTCGGCTGGCAGGTGCCCGGGTCGAAGTTGCGCACGTTGACGAACTGGATGTCGGCGGCCGCGGTCTGGCCGGGGTTCAGCTTGACGGCGTTGCCCTTGGTGCCTTCGCGGAAGGCGTCCTTGCCGACCTGGTGCCCGTCCGAACCGGCCACATAGGACACGCCGGGGAACCCCTGGATGGTGCAGGGCTTCCCGCCGGAGTTCGTGATGAGCAGCGGCCGGAACGTCGAGCCGGCGCCCGAATCGCCCTGGCCGAGCGAGAGCTTGACGTCCCCGGACTTGCACAGGCCGTCGTCGGCGGGCTGGGCGGCGGGCGGCGGCGCGACCGGCGTCGAGGTCGGGCTCGGCGTGGCGGTGGTGACCGTGGTGGTGGCGGTCGGCGTCGCCGAAGTCGACGGCGTCGAGCTGTTCGCCGCGTTCGTGGTGCCGCCCCCGCCGCAGGCGGAGAGCGCGAGGGCGCCCGCCGAAGCCGCGACGACCGGGAACAACCGTGAAAGCTTCATGTCCATCGCCTCCCTGGTGTGGTGCTACTGGGTAGACGTACCGGGTCGCGGGCGGGTTGGCTGCTCTCGTAAATTCCCCACCGGACGTGTTCTAAACGTGACAGGATCACACGTTCGGGGTCTTCAGAGCGGTGTGTCGACCCAGGTCAGGCAGCGCCACCGACCGTCCGGCTGCGCCACCAGCTCCACCAGACCGGTGTTCGGGATCAGGGCCGCGTTGGCGACGTCCGCGTGGACGTTCGGCGCCAGCCATTCGGCGGTCAGCCGGATCGCGCCGCCGTGGCTGACCAGGGCGATCACCCCGTCCGGATCGGCCTGCTCGTGCTTGGCGCGCAGCCGGCCGACCGCGTCCAGCATCCGGGTGCGCACGCTCGTGCCGCTCTCGCCGCCGGGCAGCGACGGCGCCAGCTCGCCGAGCGTCCAGCGCCGGACCGTGTCCATGTACGTCCGGATCGACGCGTGGTCCGTCGCCCCTTCGAGGTCACCCGCGACGACCTCGTGCACCCCGTCGACGACCTGCACGTCCACGGAGAACCGCGCCGCCAGCGGCGCCGCCGTCTGCTGGGCGCGCGTCGCCTGCGACGCGTACACCGCGACCAGCGGTTCCTCCGCCAGCCGCGCCGCGAGATCGGTCGCCTGGCGCCGGCCGAGGTCGGTCAGCGGCGGCCCGGGCAGGGCGGTGTCCAGCGCGCCGCGGACGTTCCCGTCGGTCTGCCCGTGCCGGATGAGCAGCAGCCTCACGCCTGGGCCCCCTTGCGGACGGCGTCGGCCCACGCGGCCGCTTCGAGGAAGTCGTCGTTGCCGAAGCCGGGCTCGATCGTGGTGGGGACGCCGTCGGCGCGCGGGTGCGAGCCGAGGAACCGCAGGTTGCGGCAGTGCCGGCGCAACGCCGTCAGCGCGTCGAGGACCCGGGGCTCGGCCACGTGGCCTTCGAAGTCGATGAAGAAGCGGTACTCGCCGAAGTTGCTGCGCGTCGGCCGGGCGTCGAGCCGGGTCAGGTTGATACCCCGGCTGGCCAGCTCGGTGAGCAGTTCGGCGAGCGTGCCGGTGCGGTTCGCGGCCGCGGCGACCACGGACGTGCGGTCCGCGCCCGTCGGCTCCGGCAGCTCGCCCGGTCGGCGGACCAGCAGGAACCGCGTGGCCGCGTCGGTGACGTCGGCGACCTCGGTGGCCAGCACGTCGAGTGCGTAGTGCTCGACCGCGACCGGGGCGCAGACCGCCGCGTCGAAGTCGCCCTCCAGCACGCCGACCGCGGCGGCGGAAGTCGACGACGACGCCACCGCGTTCGCGCCCGGCAGGTTCGCGTCGAGCCACTCGCGGACCTGGGCCAGCGCGTGCGGGTGGCTGGCGACGGTGCGGATCTCCGGGTTCCCGGGCCGGGTCAGCACGCTGAAGTGGATCGGCAGGATGGTCTCGGCGACGGCGACCAGCGGCGCCGACTCGCTGAGCGCGTCGAGCGTGGCGGGCACCACGCCTTCGACGGAGTTCTCGATGGGGACGCAGGCGGCGTCCGCCGCGCCCTCGCGGACGGCCGTCATCGCCTGCCTGATGGTCTCGACCGGGATCAGTTCTTCGCCGGGGGCGAGCACCCGCGCGGCCTGTTCGGTGAAGGTCCCTCGGGGGCCGAAGTATGCGATCCGTGACACAGCCCCCAGGCTACGGGGCCCGGCCGTGGCGACATTCACTCGGACAGCCGGTACGGGAACCGGTTACGCCGGGTGGCATTTTTTGCGATGCTGAGGGCGTGACCGCCGAATCGGGCACGCACGCCGGACGTGAGGGCGCCAAGCCGCAGGTCGCCCCCCGCGCACCCGAGCTGGTGCTGTGCGCCGTCGATGAACCACTCGCCGATGCCTGGACCGCCGCCGCGCAGAAGCTGGCCGGCCGGGTCCGGGTGCACCGCGGGTCGGTGCTCGACGTCGTCGCGCAGGCGGTGGTCAGCCCGGCCAACTCCTACGGCTGGATGCGTGGCGGCATCGACGCCGTCTACGCGCGGGCGTTCCCGGGCGTGGAACAGAGCGTCCGCAGCGCCGTCCTGGCGTTCCACGGCGGCGAGCTGCCGATCGGCGACGCCGTGGTGGTGCCGACCGGCGAAGCCGAACCGGCGTGGTTGATCAGCGCGCCGACCATGCGGGAGCCCGGCGAACTGCTGCCCGCCGACACCGTCCACCCCTACCTCGCCGCCCGCGCGGTGTTCCTCACCTGGCGCGACGGCCGGCTCGACCACGGGCCGGTGCGGGAGTTCGTCCACACGATCGCGATGCCGGGTCTCGGCACCGGCGTCGGCGGCGTCGCCCCCGCGACCTGCGCCCGGCAGGTCGCCGCGGCGTGGGACGAAGTCTTCGGAAATCGTGACGCTCGGTGATCAACCCCTGATGGGGCGTGGACTACGTCACAGCGCTTTAACCGGCCGCAAGCCCTACCGTTGAACACGCAGGTGAAACGCCCCGCCAGCGCAGGCGACGGAGGAGTGTGCGATGACCCGGGTCCGCGAACTCAGCCCGTATGTCGAGCTGCACCGGGAACAATGGAAAGAACTGCGGAGTTCGACTCCGCTGCCGCTGACCGCGGCCGAGCTGCTGCGGCTGCGCGGCCTCGGCGAGCAGGTCGACCTGGCCGAGGTGGCCGACGTCTACCTCCCGCTGTCCCGCCTGATCAACCTGCAGGTCGCCGCGCGCCAGCGGCTCTACGAAGCGACGACGACGTTCCTCGGTGACGATTCCCGCGGCACGAAGGTCCCGTTCGTGATCGGCATCGCCGGGAGCGTGGCGGTCGGCAAGTCGACCACCGCCCGCCTCCTGCGCACGCTGCTCGCCCGCTGGCCGGACCACCCCCGCGTCGACCTGGTCACCACCGACGGCTTCCTGTACCCGCGAGCCGAACTGATGCGGCGCGGGATCATGCACCGCAAGGGCTTCCCGGAGAGCTACGACCGCCGCGCGCTGCTGCGGTTCGTCACCGAGGTCAAGTCGGGCGCCGAGCGCGTCGCCGCGCCGGTGTACTCGCACCTGGCCTACGACATCCTGCCCGGCCAGGAGCAGGTGGTGCAGCAGCCGGACATCCTGATCGTCGAGGGCCTGAACGTGCTGCAGCCGGGGCCGCGGCTGATGGTATCCGACCTCTTCGACTTCTCGATCTACGTCGACGCGCACACCGACGACATCCAGCGCTGGTACGTCGAGCGGTTCCTCGAACTGCGGCACACGGCGTTCGCGGACCCGGCATCGCACTTCCACCACTTCGCCGGCCTGCCCGACGACGAGGCCCGCGCCGAGGCGCGGCACCTGTGGCACTCGATCAACGAACCGAACCTGATGGAGAACATCAAGCCGACCCGGCCGCGGGCGACGCTGGTGCTGCGCAAGGACTGCGACCACGCCATCAACCGGGTCCGCCTGCGCAAGCTCTGACCCGCTCGACTCATCGGGGGCTCCGGGTGGCGGAGCCCCCGGCCTGGGGCGAAGCCCAGAGGTCACAGTCACGCACCGCGTCACCCACATGCCGCGCATTCGCACACTGAGCGAGTGCGCGGCCACGAATTGTCGCGGGCTCGCGACTCTCCGCTCCGGAATCCGGCCGATCGGCCGAGGCGCGCCCGCCAGCCGTAACCGGTTGGCCGATACCCCCGGCCGCTTGTGAAAGCGACCCTGAAGAAGTCAGGAAAACAGCTCTGAGCTGGGGAGGAGGCCCACGATGTTCACGATGATCCTCACGTGGGTCGGTGCGGTGCTCGGTTTGGCCTTGCTGATCGCGATGGCCGCCGGAACGTTCGTCGTCGACTTCGACGACAAGCTGCAAGAGCGCCGTCGCAAGGCGAAGTCAGTCGAACCGGCGGGCCCCCTCCCCTAGCGATCAGAGCTCGGCCAGCGCTTCGACGTAGGCGTCTTCGTCGTATTCGAGGTTTTCCCCGTCCAGCAGGCTGTTTTCCAGCGTGTCGATCAGCTGCTCGAAGATTTCGTCTCGGTCGAGCTCGCCCTCCTGGAGGCGCTCGACGGCCGGCCAGACCTCGGCGGGCTCGTTGTCCCACAGCTGGTCGACGATCGTCGCGCGCAGGATCAGCCGCCGCTCTTCCTCGTCCTCGTCGGCCTCGGCGATGACGAGCGCGCGGCGCTGGTCGGGGTCGGTCGGGTCGAGGTCGACTTCTTCCTCGTCGATTTCCGTGGTCAGCGACGGCACGGCGAACATCCGGCGCTCCAGCGCGTCGGCCAGCTCGGTCGGCGACAGGTCGGCGGTGTCGGCGAAGTAGCGCTCCAGCGGTGAGTCGTCATCGTCGCCGTACTCGCTGAGGTAGTCGGAGACGGCCTCGTCGAGGGCGGCGATCGCGGTCTCGGTCAGGTGCGCCCGCTCGCCCGTCCACTGCACCCAGGCCAGCACGACCGGCTCGACGGCGTCCTCGTGGTCGGCGTCGAGCTCGTACTCCTCGCCGAGCAGGCCCTCGAGGAACCGCGCGATCTTTTCCGGCCCGACGCGCAGGGGGTTGCCCGGGTCGGTGCGCAGGCCGTGTTCGAGCAGCAGGCCACCGATCGCGCGGGCGGCGTCGGCGTCCTCGCCGCTCGCCGCGACGAACTGCTCGACGACGGCGGCGCGCTCGGTGTCGGACCACTCGGCCACCTCGGGCACGAGCGCGGGCTCCGGCAGCGCGCGGCACCACGTCAGCGCGACCGCGTGGAAGCGGGCGTAGTCCTCGCTGACGTCGGCCTCGTCGAGGTGGTCGGTGGCGGCGAGGCCGTCCGCGATCAGGCGGTGGGCCTCGGCGGGGTCGACCGCTTCGAAGAGGACCAGTTCCGGGTCGGCGTCGGACTGCTCCCGCATCTCGGCTATGACGTCGGCGGGCTGGTCGATCACGACGAGGTCCCGCACCCGGCCGCCCTCGGTGAAGTCGAGCAGCGCGAGCAGGCCGTACGCCTGGTCGCCGTGGGAGAAGACGCAGAGCAGGGACGACTCGTCGCCGTAGACGTCACCGGTCCGCCAGCACTCGCCTGCGGTGACCCGGCCCAGCCCGTCGGCCCACGGGGGCGCGGGGATGCCGCGGCCGAGCACGACCTGCAGCCCGGCGTCGGCGGCCTTCCGCTCGACGTCGGTCTCGGCGACGACCTTCAGCGCGGCCAGCAGCGCGGCGGCGCCCGGGGTGATCTTGCGCTGCGCGAAAGCGATGAGTTCCAGGCCGAGCGGCTCTTCGCCGTCCTCGACGGGCAGGTCGTGGAACTGGCCGAGCACCTCGGAGGCGAGCAGTTCGACGTCGGCAGGCGCGGGGTCGGCGCCCAGCGCGGAGAAGTCGTTCAGGACGTCCTTGAACAAGCCGGTCACGCTGTGGGTGACGGGCTGCGGGGCCTTCTTGCGGGCGCGACTGACCGGGCTCATGGCCTCATGGTTTCACTTCCCCCATTTCTTGCGGGGGTCCGGGTGGCGAAGCCCCCGGCCCGGGGCGCGGCCCCGGTTCAACACCGCGAGCCGGTCGCGGTGGCCCTGGCGCGGGTCCCGCCGAAGCTCGGCGGGGAGGCGCCGAGGCGGACGACGGAACTGGGCCACCGCGACGCCTGGCGCGCTCACGATGTCCCGGTGCACGTGTAACACCGGTTCACCTCGCTCAACGAGGGGTGCGCGGCGAGGTTACGGCTTTCGGCATGGCGATCCTGGCGGCCCGGATTTCCGTGATCAGCCGGGTTTTCCGCCGGTGGTTTTCCACCAGCGCGGCCAGGTAAGCGGTGAATTCGTCCGCCGTCTCGGCCCGCTTGTGCAAGGTGCGCAACAGCTTCAGCCGGCGAGCGGCCTCCTGGTAAGCCTGCGGGTCCTTGCGCTCGATGAGTTCGTCGACGTGCTCGCGGAAGACCGGGATCGTCTCGGCCGGGTGCTCGGCGGCCCGTTGTTCGGCCAGCTCGAGCTTGAGCTCCGCCGACGCCCCGAACCGGACACAGGCGCGCCAGGCTTCGTCGGGACGGCCGTCGTCGAGCAGGACCCGGACCAGCTCGTCGGCCTGCTGGACCCCTTCGGCGGCACGTTCGCGCAGGCACGCCAGCGCGTCCCGGCGCTGCACCGTCCACTTCCCGTCGGCCGTCGCGGCCTCGCGCAAGGCGGCGAACGTCTCGCGATCCGGTTTGGCGTCGAATTCCTTGCGACGGCGAGAGGTCTCGCTTTCCGGTTCGGGAGGCGACGGCTGCTTGTCGTGGGTGAGCGCGCGGGCGGCGTGCGCGATGGCCTCACTGTGCCGTCCGGCGGCCCGCAGCACCCGGACGATCTTGAGGCTGACGTCCACGCGCGGCGGCTTGGCCGACAGGATCGCCACCAGCTCGTCGACGTCGCCGAGCACCTCGGCCAGCTGCTCGCGCAGCCGTTCGGCCACGTCGCGGCGGTGGCCCGGCCCGTTCGCCGCCAGCACGTCGTCCACAGTGGACTTGATCCGCTTGAGCCCCGGCTCACCCAGCGCCGTCGCGAACTCGGCGAGGTCGATCACCGGGCGGCCGGGGCCGTCGAACTCGACCTCGAGGATCCAGTCGGCCAGCTTCTCCGGGTCCGGCGGCCGGGCGGCGCACGCGCGGGCGTACAGCTCGACGGCCCGGTCCAGCCGGTCGGCCAGGTCGCCGGCGTGGTCGCCGGACTGCTCCAGCACCTCGCTGATGTCGTCGACCGTGCGCCGGGCCAGCGGGGCGAGGTCGGCGCGGCTGCCGGCGTCGAGCATCCGCTGCAGCGTGTCGAGGACCGCGCCGATCTTGGCGGTGTACTCGACGTTCCCGTCGGTGACCGCGGTGTCCAGCAGCCGGTGCGCCGCCTCGGTGACGTCACCGGATTGGGTGGCCGCGCGCAGTTCGAGCGAGTGCCGCAGCTCGGGATCGCGCTCGGCTTGGGCGTGCAGCAGGTCCGCCAGCGTCTCCGCGTCCAAAGTGCGCAGGTAGGGGCGAAGATCCGAGGGGGGACTCACGCGCACCAGTGTGCCTGACGTCCACCACCACGCGTGTGGGCCAACCGCGTGCTCTTTTCGGAGTAATCCATCACGTTGCGTGAGCGGCTCAGCGGCGGCGCAGGTCGTCGAACACGGCTTTCAGCGGCCAGGGATCCGGGAGGCCCGGCCGTCGTGACCGTGCGTGGCGGGGTCGCGGGATGGCCGCGTGCACGGTCGGCACCATGATCGGGACGACCGGCACCGGAACCCGGGCCACCAGCCGCCGGACCACCACCATCAGCAGCCCGGCGAACAGCAGGAGCGCCGTGCCCGCCGCCAGGGCACCGGCGAGCGTGCGGCGGCCGTCGTCGAGCGTCAGCTGCACGGCGTACTGGCTCTGCTGCGTGTACAGCAGACCGAGCTGCGCGGACACCGCGTAGGAGGAACTGCGCCACGTCGGTTCGGGGACCGGAAGCGGTTCGGCGGCGGTGAACGCGTTCTCGGTGGCCGCCAGCCTGCTCCATTCGGCGCTACGGGTGAGCGAGTCGTACGCCATCCGGCCACTCTCGGTGAGTTGCGGGACGACCCGGGCCAGCTCGGTCCGGTAGGAGGCAACGGCGGAGGTGAATGATCCCCGCGTCACGTTGTCCAGCCCGGCCAGAGCGAGGGAATCGGAGCGATCCATGCCCTCGGCGACGGAAAGCAGCTCCACGGCGGTCGTCTGCTGGCAGGCGGATTCGGCGTCCGGGGCGTGGCGCGCGTAGTCGCGCAGGCCCGCGATGGCGGACTCGATCCGCTGTGTGTAAGTCGCATACGCGGCACTGCGCTGTTCGGGCACGGCCATCGCCGCGCTTCGCTCGGCCTGCAACGCGACCACCGCGCGGGCCGTGCGGTCCGCGGCCGCCGCCGTCTCCACGGCCGTGTCCCGCGTCCGAACCGCTTGGTGGATCAGGAGAATCGCGATCACGAGAGCCACGGCGACGAGCGCGCCACCGGGGATGAACGCGATGCCCAGCATGCGGCCGCGGACGGATCGCAGGTACTTCAAGACGTTCCCTTCCCAGCCTTGGTCCCCGCAAGCATCCCGACGAAGTTCAACCTATTGAGTGAGAGATTCACCGGTCAACGCCAATCCGCCATACGGCTGTTAGCGCAGGGTGACTACGCGGGGAGAATCGCGGCCGTGACTTTCGACGACGTGACCCAGCGCCTGCGCGGTTTCGCCGCGGCCCGCGCCTGGGAGCCGTACCACACCCCGAAGAACCTCGTCATGGCGCTTTCCGGTGAGGTCGGCGAGCTGACCTCGCTGTTCCAGTGGCTGACCCCCGAGGAGTCCGACGCATGGCGCGAGGATCCGGCGCTGGAGGGGAAGGTGCTGGACGAGATCGCGGACGTCACGCTGTACCTGCTGCAGCTGGCCGACCGGCTCGACGTCGACCTGGCCGCCGCGGCCCACGCGAAGATCGACCGCAACGAGGTCCGCTTCCCGCCGCCGGCCTAGCCCCAGAACACCCCGCCGGGGTTGCGGTCGATTTCGGCGAGCAGCGCGGGCGGTGTGCTGGCGACCGGCGCGTCCGGGTAGCTCAGCCACTTCCCGTTCCGGTCGGCCCACCACACCGACCAGATGCCGAACTCGTCGAACCGCAGCTGCGCGATCTTCTGCTCGCTCCAGTCGGGCCCGGCCTGCGGCGACCACGGCGCGCGGAGTTCGACGATGGTCACCGCGCGGCCGCGCGGCCGGCACTCGACGCGGATCCGGTCCTGGAGGTGCTCGGGGACGCGCTGCGCGCACCACCGTTCGATCTGCCGCAGCGCGAGCTCCGGAATTGCCGCCATGGTTCCAGTGAACCGGGTCCCGCTCGAGCCGGCCGCACGGGGGCACCGGACCGGCGACCGGCGCGGCCGACTAGCGCGGCGCGGGCTCGGCCAGCCACCACCCGCCGAGCAGGGCACCCACGCCGAAGACGGCGAGGAAGATCCCGGCGGCCAGCGGAGTTCCCGCGAACATCGCGACCACGACGATGAACATCAGCAGCAGCCCGATCCCCATCAGGACCCGCCCGCCGACGAGCTTCGGCATCCGGGCCGCCGTCGCGGCCGGTGGCGCGGGCGGCGGCTCGAAGCCGAGGGCCACCGGGGCGACGCCGACGTCGAGCAGGACCGCGCCCAGCTCGGCGGCCCGCATCAGCCGGGGCTCGTCCGCGGGCACGGACGCGTCGGCCACGAGGTGGGTGACGCTCGCGGTCAGCTTCTTGGCCAGCTGGACGCCCTCGGCGAGGACCCGGGCCCGCAGCCGGTCCGCCGCCACCGTGGTGCCGAGCACCAGCACCCGCGTCGGTTTCCCGGCCGCGGTGGGCTGCAACTCGCCGGCGTCGGCGACGCCGAGTGCGGTGGCCACCTGCCGCAGCTCGCGCGACTCCGCCGCGGTCACCACGCCGTCCCGTTCCGCGATCTCCCGCAGCGCGGTCACGAGCCGTTCGTGCGTCGCCCGCACGTGCCCTTCGGACATGCCGGCCTCGCTCGCCAACACGGCCAGGGCCGCCACCTCGTCGTGCGCGAGGTGCTGGTCGGCGACGACTCCGGCGAGCAGGTCGAGGTAGGCGTCCCCGGCCCCGCCGCCGGGGATCCGCTCGACGGCCTCGGCCATCCACCCCGGCTCGGCGGGCAACGCCTCGCCGCGGGGCAGCAGCCGGCCGTCGGCGAACCGGGGCAGGCCGGGCAGGACCGGTGGCGAGGCGAACGTCAGGCCGTACCGCCCGAACAAGCCCACCACCAGCTGGGCGACCGTCCGCGCACCGGACAACGCCGACTGCCCGGGCCGGGTGGGCACCCCGAGGGCGTGCGCCACGGTGGCCGGCCGGTAGTTCGGCAGCCGCACCACCGAACGGGCGGCCGCCTGCGTCGAAACGCCCGGCAGCACCGGCATCCGGACCCCGAGTGCCCCGATCTCGCGGTCGAGGAAGGCGCCGGCGGACGCGAGGTCGTGCGCCACGAGCACGCTGCCGGCGCACAGGTCGAGGAACGGCCCCAGCACCTCGCCGAACGACGGCGCACCGTCGAGTTCGCCGCGCGTGATGCCGTGGACGAGCGCCGGACCGGGCGGCACCCCGGGTCCGGGATCGACCAGCGTCGTCAGCTCCCCGCCGAACGAGCCGTCGGCGCTGACCCGCACCGCGGCGAGTTCGACGACGCGTCCGGAGCGCAGCCCGGTGGTCCGGATGTCCACGACGGTGAACTCGAGGCCGGCGGCGGAACAGCCGCCGGCGCCGAGCAGCGGGAGGGATTCGATCACGTCCGCAGGTCGTTTCCCGGCCGGCGCTTGTGACAGCTTTTCGGCGTGCGGCCGTGGTTCGTGACGTGATCGTGACGGCAACATTCCGCCGGATAACGACTGGTGGTCGATCACGAGCCACCGCGTAACGAGGGCGGCCGATTTCCCGAGTACACCCTCGGCACGTCGATCGAGGAACGAGGAAATCCCGCATGCAGCCGAAGAAGCGCTTTCCGAACTGGCTGAAGATCGTCCTGGCCGCCTTCACGGTCCTGTTCGTGCTCGGAGCGGTCTTCGGGAAGGCGCCCGAGCCGAAGCTCACGAGCGCCGCCGCTCCGGCGACCTCGGCACCCCGGCCGACCAGCACAACTGCGTCTCCGGCACCGACGCCGGCGGCCGTCGCCTACACCGTCGGCAGCGTGACGGACGGCGCGACCGTCGTGGTCAACGGCAGCGACGGCACCAGCAAAACGGTGCACGTCCTGGGCGTGATCGCCCCGGTCGCGAGCACCGGCTGCTACGCGGCGGAATCGCTCGCCTGGGCCACCTCGACGCTTTCCGGCAACGCGGTCAAGCTCGGCGCGGAAACTGCGCAAGGCATCGCCTTGACGCTCGCCGACGGGCAGGACTACGCGACTCTGGCGATTCAAAAGGGCTATCTCAAGTACGCGACCACCGCCGCTTTGCCCGCGCTCGCCGCCGGCGAATCCGCGGCGAAGCAAGCCGTCAGCGGGCTGTGGGGACCGCCGTGCCAAGGGACCATCGACGCGCCCGCCCCGGCCCCGGCGCCCACTCCGGCCCCGGCCCCGATCACGACTCCGAAGCCGGCCCCGGCCACCAAGGCCGCTCCCCCGCCGGCGCCCGTCGAGACCACCGAAGACGCCCCGGCGCCCGGCGTCTACTACGCGAACTGCTCGGCGGCGAAGGCCGCCCACGCGGCGCCGCTCCACCGCGGCGAACCCGGCTACCGGCCCGCGCTCGACCGCGACGGCGACGGCATCGCCTGCGAACGGTGATCTAGCCTGGGCCGATGACGACCGCCGACGAACTGCTCGGCAGGCTCGCGGGCCTGGACACGGCTGCCCTCGCGAAGGTGCTGGCCCACCGGCCGGACGTGCTGCAGGACCCGTGGCCGCGACGGCTGGACGTCGTGGCCGCCCGGCTCGCGGCCGCCGAGTCGATCGATGCCGCGCTGCTTGGCCTGCCGACGCCGCTGGTGCAGGTCATGCGGGCCGTCCAGCTGTGTTACGCGCTCGGGCAGCGGCCGGCACCCGTCGCGGAGGTCGCCCGGTTGCTCGGCACGGACGCCGGAGCCGTCGAGTCCATTGTGGACGACCTGGCCGAGCGTGCCCTGCTGTGGCCGGCCGCGGACGGCGTCGTCCTGCCGGAGCTGCTGCACCGCAACAGCTTCGCCGCCGAAGGGCTCGGCCAGCCCGTCGGCGGCCTGCTCGGCGAGCTCGGCACGAGCCGGCTGGCGAAGCTGTCGCGGGCTCTCGGGCTGCCCGACACCGAACGGAAGCCGCAGCTCCTGCTCGGGCTCGTGCAGTTCTTCCGGGACGGCGATGCCGTCCGCGACCTCTTCGCCACCGCGCCCGAGGAGACGCAGAAGCTGTTGCGGGACATGGCCGAGGGCGTTCCCGAGGTGCAGGGCCTGGCCCCCGCGGGCTGGGCGTTCGACCACGGCTTCCTGTACGGGACCTACTACGGCACGGTGGCCATGCCGATCGAGGTGTCGCTCGCGCTGCGCGGCCCGGACCACCAGCTGCCGTTCACGCCCGGGGAACCCGCGTACGCCGTGACCCACACCGGTGCCGAAGCGGCCGAAGCGGCGTCGGCGGCGGCGGCACTGCGGTTGCTCGACCGCGTGTCGGCGGTCCTCGACCTGGCCGCCGCGGAACCGTTGCCGCTGCTCAAGGACGGCTCGATCGGGACCCGGCTGGTCAAGAAGCTCGCCAAGGACACCGGGGCCACCCCGGCGGAGATCGAGCTGGCCATCGACCTCGCCGCGCAGGCCGGGCTGCTGGTGGCCGACGAGCCACCGCCGCCGCGTCGCGGGCAGAAGGCACCCGCGCCCACGCTCGCGCCGGATCCGGACCTCGCGCGCCCGGCGCCGGCGCTGTTGTACCGCTTGCTGCTGACGACCTGGTGGGACCCGGCGCCACCGGAGTTCGAGACCGACGTCGACGCGCTGATGCGGCGGCTGGTCCTGCGGCTGCTGGCGCGGCTCGCTCCCGGCGACGCGCTCGACATCGACGCGCTGATCCGGCTCGCCGAGTGGCACGCGCCGCTGCTGCCGACCGACGACATCGCCGGACACGTCCGGGACGCGCTCGGCGACGGCGAACTGCTCGGCGTCGTCGCGCACGGTGCCGTGACCGCGGCCGGACGCGCCCTGCTCGCCCCGGACAGGCTCGTCGAAGTCACCGGTGAACTGGTCTCCCGGGCCCGCACCACGGCGTTGTTCGGCACCGACCTGACGGCGATCGTGCCCGGCTCACCCGACGCCCGGCTCGCGGCGCTGCTCGACCGCGTCGCCGACCGCGAAGCGCAGGGCACCGCGACCAGCTGGCGGTTCTCCCCGGCGTCCGTGCGGCGGGCGTTCGACCAGGGCGCGACGACGGCCGGACTGCTCGACGACCTGCGGGCGATCGCCGCGGGCGACCTGCCGCAGCCGCTGGTGTACCTGGTCAACGACGTCGCGCGGAGGCACGGCGAGGCGCAGGTGTACGACGTCGCGAGCGTCGTCGTCGGCGAACCCGCCGTGCTGGCCGAGCTCGCCGCGCACCGGAAGCTCGCCAAACTCGGCCTGCGCCCGGTGGCGCCGACCGTGTTGACGTCCACTGTGGACGCCGCACGCACGCTGGAGGCGTTGCGCGACGCGGGTTACGCGCCGACCCGCCACGCCGCGGACGGCAGCATCGTGCTGCCCGCGCGTGACCAGGCCGAGCCGACGCTGGCCGTCCGCGACCCCGAACCCGGCGAGTTGCCACCCGATCCCGCCGGCCATGCCGAGCGGTTGCTGGCCGCCCCGGCGAGCGGCCCGGCCCTGCTGCGCGGGCAGCTCGCGCGGGCGATGAGCGACCGCTACGCGGGCCGGCTCACGCCGAAGCAGCAGCAGCTCTGCTGGCAGCTCGAAGCCGGGCTGCCGGTCGACATCGCGTACGGCGGCGAGCACCTGGTCATCGCCTACCCCGAGCTCGACGGCGACGTCCTGGACGTCTGGTCCCTCCGGGAGCGCACCTACCGGCGGCTCGAACTGAGCCGGATCGACCTGGCTCAGGCTTCGACGGCGGTGAGCCTCGCGTAGGCCACGACGTTGTCGAGGTAGTTGCCGCTCGCCCGGTCGAACGCCCCGCCGCAGGTGATGAGCCGCAGCTCGGGGTCCGGTGTGTCGCCGTAGACCTGGTCGGTCGGGAACGTGGCCTTCGGGTAGTGGTCGACGCGGTAGACGGTGAAGACCGCGACCCGGCCGTCCGCGCGGCCGACCTTGGCCTGCTCGCCGGGACGCAGTTCCTTCAGGCGGGAGAAGGCGCCGGGCACGTGCTTGTAGTCGACGTGCGCGGCCAGCACCGCCGGGCCGGCCTCCCCGGGCGACGGCGCGCCGGTGAACCAGCCCACCGTGGTGGCGTCGCCCGGGACTTCCAGCGCGCCCTCCGGCGTGAGGCCGAGGTCCTTGATCTCCTCGGCCCGCACGCCGATCGCCGGGATGGTCAGTGACGCCGGTTTCGCCGCGGGGAGGCCGTCGGCGGCCGTTGGCGAGGGATGCGCGAGGCTCGCGGTGCCCGCCGGGTTCGTGGCGGCCGGGCTCGGCGGGGCGATCTCCTGCGGCGCTTTCGGCGACAGGACGAGGACGAGGGCCACGGCCAGGACCACGCCGAACGCGGCGGCGACCGCCGCGACCGCCGGCCACAGGCGTGGGTGCCTCAACTCGGGCGCCGGCGCAGGTAGAGCACCATGCCGCCGGACACCGTCGCGGCGAGCAGCGTGCCGCTGAGCACGAGGAAGCCGGGGACCTCGTCGTCCGGCTCACCGCCGCCGGTGGCGACGCCGCCGGCCGGCTTGACCTTCACCTGGCCGCCGGTGGCGGGTTTCTTGGTGGTCGTCTTCGGTGCGGAATGCTTTGTGGTGGCCGGCTTCTCCGCCGTCGACGTGGTAGTGCTCGGCTGTTTCGGACGGTGCGGGAGCGTTTCGCAGGCGATGCCGTTCTTGTCGCGGTCCAGGTCGTTGGGGTCACCCGGCGTGGCGTCGAGAACTGCCTGGGCTTCCTCCTGGTACTGGAAGTTCTTGCAGTCCAGGTCGCCGACGAGGGGCGTCGCGAGCTGCGCGGAGGCGAAGGGGACGGGGCCGAGGAGAGCCAACCCGGCGACGGCGGCGGCCGTCGTCAAGGCACGACGAAACAGGGACAACGGAATTCCTTCCGAACGGAATCTGGGGCGATTGCGTGGTTACTATCGCCGCCTCGGCGGTGCCGTTACGGACTATTCCGGAATTCCGGAAATGCCAGCGTCCCACGAAGAACGGGCTGACTGGTGATTCTTCGCCGATTGCGCTTCGACCTGCGGTTTTGTGCCTCAGGAATGCCTACCGGGCGGAATGTTACGGGGTACGCGGTCACACCTTTGAGGTAATTCACGTGTGACGGTGCCGACCGGCCGCCACCGCGGGCTCCACGCACCCCGTAACCTCGGGGTATGCCGATCCAGGTACTGCTCGTCGACGACCACGAACTGGTCCGCCGCGGGCTCCGCGACCTCCTCGGCGACGAGCCCGACATCGAGGTCGTCGCCGAAGCGAGCAGCGTCGAAGAGGCCCTGGCGGTGGCGATGCACGTCGAGCCGGAGGTCGCGGTGGTCGACGTCCGCCTCGGCGACGGCGACGGCATCACGCTCTGCCGCGAGCTGCGGTCGAAGCCGAACCCACCGGCCTGCCTGATGCTCACCGCGTTCGACGACGAAGAGGCGATGGTCGGCGCGATCATGGCCGGCGCCGCGGGCTACCTGCTGAAGCAGGTGCGGGGGCAGGACGTGGTGAACGCGGTCCGCGAGGTGGCGGCCGGCCGGTCGCTGCTGGACCCGGTGAGCACCGCGCGCGTGCTGGACAAGATGCGGCACCCGCCGACGGACGAGCTGGCGACGCTCACCGAGCGCGAACGCGACGTGCTCGAGCTGATCGGCCAGGGCCTGTCGAACCGCGAGATCGCCGAGCGGTTGTTCCTCGCGGAGAAGACGGTCAAGAACTACGTCACGTCGGTGCTGGCGAAGCTCGGCATGCAGCGCCGGACGCAGGCCGCCGCCTGGATCGTGCGGCGCGAGAAGTAGCCGCTCGTCCGCAATCCGCCGTTCGCTGCAACCTTTCTCCGTCCGGTCACGGACCGCCATGTCGATCAGGCCGTTTCGGCCACAGATTCACTCGAACGTGAGTCGAATATATGTTCGACCAGCCGGTAAGATCAACGACGAGGGCGTGGAAGGGAGGACTGGATGACCCGAGAAGGGTGAGTCACAGGAGCAGGGGTCAGTCGAGAGGCAGATCGAACGCGACGAGCGTGCCGAGGCTGGGTGAGGAGTTCAGGAAGAACTTCCCGCCCGCGGCGTCCGCGCGTTCGGCGAGATGACGCAGGCCACGGGTGGCAACGCCTTGGGGAACGCCGGAACCGTTGTCCCGGACGCGGAGTTTCACTCCGCCGGAGTCCCTGGTCAGCGTCACGCGGGTTTCGCTGGCGCCGGAATGTCTGACCACATTGGACAGTGCCTCGCGCAGGGCGGCCCGGATGTGGTCGGCGCGTTCCGCGGGGACGTCGGCGAATTCGCCGGAAAGCTCCAGGGTCGGCGGGTAGCCGAGCAGCTCGCCGGCGATGCGGACCTCGCCGCGCGCCGACTCGGCAAGGTCGGCGGGCGTGCCGGTGTCGTGGCGAGGCTCCGGTGAGCGCAGCGCGCGCACCGTGCCGCGGATTTCTTCGATCGTCTGGTCGAGCTGGTCGATGGCGTCGGAGAGCCGGGCCCCGTCGGCTTGGGCGAACCGCTTGCGCATGTTGCGCCGGACGCGGTCCAGCTGCATCCCGGCACCGTAGAGCCGCTGGACGATGACGTCGTGCAGCTCACGGGCAATGCGCTCGCGCTCTTCGTAGAGAGCCACCCGGTGGCGGGCGTTGGCGCCCTCGGCGAGCGCGAGGACAACGCCGGCTTGCGCGGCGAAGGCCACGAGCATCTCGACGGTCCCGGCAGAGAAGGGCTCACGACCCCGCTTCCGGTAGACGGTGAGCGACCCGAGAACCCGCCCCCCGGACCCGAACGGCGCGGCCGCGAAGGGCCCGTAGCCATGAAGTTCGGCGGGCACATAGGGCGCGGTCCGCGGGTCGACGGTGAAGTCCGCGCTGGAGACGGGTTCGCCACCACGGGCCACCTGCCCGGCCGCGGAGTCGGCGGGAAGAGCCAGGCCGCGCAAGGAGTCTCCGGCGGAGGCTGGGCCAGGAAGTGGCTCCGGGCTGCCGGATGGCTGGGGGGAGTCGCCGCGTGCATCGCCCGCCGGTGCGCTGGGGGCGGTGGAAGCGGTCGCCTCACCGGCTGCCGAGGCTGTGGCTGCGGTGTCACGCCGGCCGCCGGTCGTCGGAACTGCTCCGGTGCCACTCGCGCCGTCGGCCAGCTTGCCGCCGCGGTCGGTATCCAACGCCGGGCCACTAACCGGACCATCGCCCGCCTGTCGGGCGGGGGCGAGCGGGTGGGCTATGCCCTCACTTGCCGGGTGGGCTGTAGCGTAGTGGGCGGCCTCGACCACCACTCGGCCGTCCTCGGTACTGACCATGGCCAGGCCCAGGTCGGCGTCGGCCAGCTCCGCCGCTCTTGCCACGACCGTGTCCAGCACCGCTCCCGGGTCGTCGCCGGACAGGGCGGTGCTCGTTATCTCGGTGGCTGCGGACAGTGCGCGCGCGGCAAGCGTCGGATCCATGAGTTCCGTCATTATCGCGCGGTGCGGGGGCGGCGCGGCAAGGACACAGCGGGAATCGATCACGACACCGGCACCCGGGTGACGACCCGGCCGTCGCGGATCTCGAGGACCACGTCCGCTCCGTCCGCTTCGTCCGCCCGGTGCGTCACGTGCACCACCGTGCGACCCGCCAGTGCCTCCCGCAAGTGCGCCCGTACCGCCTGAGCCGTCGCCTCGTCCAGGTGCGCGGTGGGCTCGTCCAGCAGCACGAGCCCCGCCGACGGCGCCCCGAGCAGCGCCCGCGCCAGCGCCACCCGCTGCGCCTGGCCGCCGGACAGTCCGGTGCCGCCGCTGGCGAGCACCGTCTCCGGTGAAACATCAGTCAGCGCCGCGCCGTGCAACGCCGACCGCAGCTCCTCCTCCGTCGCCGTCGGGCGGGCCAGCCGGAGGTTCTCGGCGATCGTCGTCGCCGCGAGCATCGGCTCCTGCGGGGCCCACGCCACCCCCTCCGGGACGGCGACCACCCCACGCCGCGGCGGGAGGAACCCCAGCAACGCGGCGACGAGCGTCGACTTGCCCGCTCCGCTCGGGCCGACCACCGCCGTGTACGTGCCCGGTGCGAGATCGACGTCGACGTCGTGCAGCACCACCGGTCCGCCCGGCCAGCCGAGGTCCGCTCCCCGCAGCTCGACGCGGTCCCCGCGCGAAGTGAGCACAGGCGCTTCCGGCACGTCGGCGAGACGGCGACGCGCGCGTTGCAACGTGTCCCAGTGCTGCGCCACCGGCGGCAGGAGCGCCAGGACCTCCGCCAGCGCGAGCGGCACCAGGGCCAGCAGTGGCGCCAGGACGGGGTCGAGCCGTCCGCCCGCGACCGCAGCCGCGGCGAGCGCCGTGCTGACGACCGCCGCCGCTCCGCACACCAGCGTGACCAGCGCTTCCGCCGCGCCTACGCCGAAGGCCTGCCGACGCGCTTGCGTGACCAGCCGCGTGTCGGCGGCCGCGAGCGCGCGGCGATGGTTCCCCTCGGCGCCGAACGCGAGCAGCTCGGCCGCCGCTTCGAACGTCACCAAGACTCGCGCCGCCACCTCGCGTCGGCCCGCCGCCAGCGCGGACGTCGCCCGGCGCTCGGCGCGCAGGGCGACCCACGGCGCGCACAGCCCGAGTGCCACGGCCGCCGCCAGCGTCACCCCCGCGGCCGGCAGCACCCACGTCTGGACGGCGATCGCCCCGGCCGCGACCAGCGCGACCACCAGCGGCGGCGACACCACGCGCGGCAGGAGGTCGCGCACGGTGTCGACGTCGCCGACCAGCCGGCGCTGCCCCTCGCCCGCGCGCAGGCTGCGCGCCGGCCCGAGCCGGACCAGGGAGTTCCACAGCCGCACCCGGACGCGGCCGGCGATGCGGAACGCGGCGTCGTGCGTGACCAGCCGTTCGACGTACCGGAGCCCCGCGCGGCCGAGCCCGAACGCGCGGACGCCGACGACCGCCACCGTCAAGGTCAGGATCGGCGGCTGCTGGGACGCCTTGGCGATGAGCCAGCCCGACGTCGCCGTCAGCGCGACCCCGGCGAGCAGTGCGAGCGCGCCCAGCGCGGCCCCGCCGAAGAGCCGGCCGTCGAGGAGCGCGCGCCACCTGAGCGGCGCAGCCGAAGAGTCCACTGTGGACGTCTCGGCAGGGGCCGCGGGCGAGGACGGCAGGTCGACCGCCGGGGTGCGCTCGTGGGCCGCGATGACGGCCGCCGCGCCGTGGTCGACAGCCCGCTCGACCGCGTCGAGCACCAGGCGTGCGCTCGCTTCGTCGAGGTGGGCCGTCGGCTCGTCGAGCAGCAGCAACCAGGCACCGCCCTGCACCCGGTGCAACGCCCGGGCGACGGCGACCCGCTGACGCTGGCCCAGTGACAGCTGGGAAACCGGCCGGTCGGCCAGCCCGGCCAGCCCGAGATCGGCGAGCACCGCACCGGCGGACCCCACCTCCTCGCGGACCGTGCCGCCGGTGAACACCGGCGACTGCGGCACCCACGCGACCTGTTCGCGCCAGCGCGCGAGGTCGGCGTCGGCGAGGTCCGTCGAGCCGACCGTGATGGCGCCGTCGTGCGCCGGGACGAAGCCGAGCAGGGCCGAGAGCGTCGTCGACTTGCCGCCGCCGCTCGGGGCGCGGAGCCAGACCGTCTCGCCGGGCCGGACCACGAATGACTCGCCGTCCGGAGCGAAGCCGCCGCGACGCGCGACGCGCAGGGACGACACGCGCAGCTCGCCGCGAGCCGGGATCGCGGTCCCCGCCGAGGGCACCGGCAGAGCCAGCAGGTCGGCGACCCGCCGGACCGCTTCGACGCCGTCCTCGCTGGCGTGGAACGCGGCGCCGACCGCGCGCAGCGGCTGGTAGCACTCCGGCGCGAGGATCAGCACGCCGAGCCCGATGGCCAGCGGCAGGTGACCGCCGGCGAGCCGGACGCCGATCACGACCGCGACGAGCGCCACCGACAGCGTCGCGAGCAGTTCGAGCACGAACGCCGAGGAAAAGGCGACTTTCAACGTCTTGAGCGTCGCGCGGCGGTGGCGCTCGGACAGCCGCCGGACGGTCTCGGCCTGCGCCGCGGCCCGGCGGAACGCGGTCAGCACCGGCAGCACGCGCACGAGTTCCAGCAGCCGGCCGGACATCCGGTGCGTCGCGTCGGTCGCGCCGGCGACCCGGTCGGCGGTGTACTTGCCGACGAGGATGGCGAACACCGGCAGCAGCGGCACGGTCAGCGCGACGATCACGCCGGACGGCCAATCGGCGAACAGGATCGCCGCGCCGGCGCCGAGGGGCACGACGGCCGCCGTCACCAGGGCGGGGAGGTATTCGCGGAAGTAGGCGTCGAGCGCGTCGAGGCCGCGGGTGGTGAGCGCGGTCAGCTCACCGTGGCCACGCTGGGCGATCCACTCGGGACCCAGGCGCAGCGCGTGGTCAACGGCCTTGGCGCGAAGCTCGCGTTGCGCGGTCGCGGCGGCGCGGGCGGAGACCGTGCGCACCGCCCAGCCGGTCAGCGCGCGCGTCGCGACGAGCGCGAGCAGCGCGGCCAGCTGGGCGGTGCGCCCCCCGGAACCTGCTCCGACGATCGTCGCGAGGACGCCGGCGAGCAGGAATGCCTGTGCCACCAGGGCGGCGGCGTTGACGAACGACAGGAAGCCCACCAGGGCCAGCGCTCGGCGCACGGCCGGCACGAGGGCCGGCAATGCGCCGAGCGGGCCCTTTCCCGGCCGCGCCGAGTCCATTGTGGACTCCGAGGCGGGAAGAGGAGCGCGGCCAGGAAGCTGTGACAACCGGGGACTCCGCCACCGGGAGCCCCCGAAATGTTTTGTCATGGCGCGTGGACCGCCGGGATGTGCTGGGTGCCGATACGCTTGCGGAACACCCAGTACGTCCAGCCCTGGTAGATCAGCACGGCCGGGGCGCCGAAGACGGCGACCCACGTCATCACGGTCAGCGTGTACGGGCTCGAGGCGGCACCCTCGATGGTGAGCGTGTTGGCGGTGTCGAGGGTCGAGGGCAGGACGTTCGGGAAGAGCGAGCCGAACATGACCACCGCGGCCCCGGCGATGACGACGCCAAGCGCGGCGAAGGCCTGACCGTCGCGGTCGGCGCGCAGCCGCAGCCAGGCGACCACCGCGGCGACCGCGCTGATCCCGAACGCGAGGAGCGTCCACAACGTGCCCGCGCGCCATTGGACGACCGAGAGGAAGGCGACCACCGGCACCATGGCAATCGGCAGCAGCCTCAGCGCCAGTGTGCGGGCACGTTCCCGCAGGTCACCGCTGGTCTTGAGGGCGAGGAACGCGGCGCCGTGGGTGATCGAGAAGGCGGCGATCGCGACCGCGCCGAGCAGGGTGTCCCAGCGGATGGCGGCGAACGCGGAGCCGACGCGGTTGCCCTCGGCGTCCAGCGGCAGGCCGAGGACGGTGGTGGCGAGGATGAGGCCGACGCCCAGCGGCGGGATCCACGAGCCGATCATGATGACGCGGTCCCAGGTGCGCCGCCAGCGGTCGGAGTCGACCTTCCCGCGGTACTCGAAGGCGACGCCGCGGCCGATCAGGGCTAGCAGCACCAGCAGGAGCGGCAGGTAGGCGGCCGAGAACAGGCCCGCGTACCAGGCGGGGAAGGCGGCGAACATCGCCCCGCCGGCGACGATGAGCCAGACCTCGTTGCCGTCCCAGACGGGCCCGATGGTGTTGACCATGACGCGGCGCTCGGTGTTGTCGCGCCCGAGCACCGGCAGCAGCATGCCGACGCCGAAGTCGAAGCCTTCGAGGAAGAGGTAGCCGAGCCAGAAGAAGGCGATGACGACGAACCAGGCGATTTCGAGGCTCATCGCGTTCCTCCGGTCAGCCGGTGGCTGTGAGTTATCCACAAGGAGTCGAGTTGTCCACAGACGAACTGTGGGTAACTCGCGAGAGTGGTCGCGTTGACACTCATCGTCAGCACCTCAGTAGGCGAAGGCGAGGGTGTCCTCGCCCGGTTTGTCGGAGTCGTCCGGCTTCTTCGGGGGCATCACCGCATCGACGCCGCCGCGGACGTACTTGCGCATCAGGTACAGCTCGACCACGCCGAGGGCCGCGTACACCGTGGTCAGGGCGATCAGGGAGGTCCACACCTCCCCCGTCGTCAACCGCGACACGGCTTGGGCGGTGAACATCCACACGCCGTCCACCCCGGTCGGGTTGGGGACGACCACGAACGGCTGACGGCCCATCTCGGTGAAGATCCAGCCCGCGCTGTTGCCCAGGAACGGCGTGGCGACGCCACCGAGGACCAGCCAGGGGAACCAGCGGCTGCCCGGGACGCGGCCCCGCCGGGTCAGCCACAGAGCCAGGACGCCGATGCCCGCCGAGACCGCGCCGAAGCCGATCATCATGCGGAAGCCCCAGTACGTCACCGGCAGGTTGGGCACGTAGTCGATCGGCTTGCCCGCCAGCGAACCCAGCGCCGGGTCGTCCGGGTAGTTCGTGCCGTACTTGGCCTGGTACTCGGTGATCAGGTCCTCGACGCCCTTGACCTCGGTCTTGAAGTCGTTGTGCGCCAGGAACGACAGCAATGCAGGCACGTTGAACGTCTTGACGTCCTCGCAGTTCGACCCCGCGACGTCACCGATGGCGATGATCGAGAAGCTCGCCGGCTGTTCCGTATGGCATAACGCTTCCGCGGAGGCCATCTTCATCGGCTGCTGCTCGAACATCAGCTTGCCCTGCGTGTCGCCGGTGATCGCGAGGACCGCGAACGCCGCCACGCCGACCCAGCCGCCCAGCCGCAGCGAGGAGCGCCACACGTCGGCATGGTCACCGCGGCGCCACAGGTGCCAGCCCGCGACGCCGACCAGGAAGGCCGCCGCCACCGAGAACGCGCCGGCCAGGGTGTGCGGGATCGCGGCCAGCGCCGTGTTGTTCGTCAGCACCGCCCAGATCGAGTTCATGGTCGGCTTGCCGTTCTCGAACGTCACGCCCACCGGGTGCTGCATCCACGAGTTCGCGGCCAGGATGAAGTACGCCGACGCCATCGTGGCCAGCGAGAACGCCCACGCGCACGCCAGGTGGACCTTCTTCGGCAGCCGGTCCCAGCCGAAGATCCACAGGCCGAGGAACGTCGACTCGACGAAGAACGCGACGAGGCCTTCCATCGCCAGCGGCGCGCCGAAGACGTCGCCGACGAAGCGGGAGTACGCGCTCCAGTTCATCCCGAACTGGAACTCCTGCACGATCCCGGTCACCACGCCCATGGCGAAGTTGACCAGCAGCAGCTTGCCCCAGAACTTGGTCATCTTCAGGTGCCGCAGCTCGCCGGTGCGGACCCAGCGGGTCTGCATCGCCGCGACCAGGATCGACAGCCCGATGGTCAGCGGGACCATCAGGAAGTGGTAGACGGTGGTGATGCCGAACTGCCACCGCGCTAGCTCAAGGACCTCCACGTGGTCCAGCCTGCTCCGGGGGCCCGGCCGCGGCCAGATCAACTGGTCCCGTCCGGGCCGGGACCAACGTCCTGGGTGACTACAGCTCGTCGAGCGCCGCCCGCGCCTCGTCCGCCACGACCCGCCGCGGGCCCGCGTCGCCGAGCTCGAGGACGTGCCGCAGGGCCAGCTCGTACGCGGTGTCGAACGCCTTGTCCGCGGCGACCGGGATGTCCGGCCGCACGCCGATGCCCTCCCAGTTCTCCCCCGACTTCGGGTCGTACGAGCGGGCGATCGACACCGTCACGTCCAGATAGATGTCCACTTTGTACTGTTCACGCGGGTGGGCGCCGCCCCGGGTGGACTCGCCGACGGTCTTCGCGCGCCCCTGCCGCTGCAGCGAGAAGGCGAGGTCTTCGCCGCCGGAGAACGTCGCCGGGCCGGTGAGCACCCAGATCGGCTTGGTGCCGCCGAACTTCGGGCCCGGGACGTACGGCAGCGTCCACATCTGGGTGACGAGGTCGCCCTCGCGCTCGTAGATGTCGAGGTAGTGGGTCCGCTCGTCGACGAGGTAGCTCTGCAGGAACGCACTCGTGTCGGGGGTGCCGCCCCGGTTGCGGCGCACGTCGAGCAGCAGCGCGTCGGCCGGCGCGACCAGCGTCATCGCCGCCGAGACCGCCGCCGCCGCGAGGTCGAGGGGGTAGAGCAGGGTCGTGTCGACGTAGCCGACGTTGCCCGGGAGCCGCCGCGCCGACGCGATCCCGAAGTTCTCCAGCTCGGCCGTCTGCCGGAAGTCCTCCGACGCGTGTTCCGCGTCACCGTCCTCGGCCACCGGGCCGGCGTGGTGGCGCAGCCGCAGGTGCTTGTCGTCGTTCACCGACTGGAGGTCCGCTGTGACGGCCGTCGCGAAGTCCGCGTCGCCGAGGTCGGCGTACGTGCCTTCGCCGAGGCGTGCGCGAAGGACCTCCGCGAGCTTGGCGGCGACGTCCGGGAAAACGTAGTGAGCTTCCAACCGGCGGATGACCTCTTCGACCTGCGCAGCACGCGCCTGTGACCCCATGCCGGTGAACCTACCGCAGGCCACAACCGGAAATTCGGCACACCGAAAAAATATGTGCGACTCCCCTGGATGCCAAATTCATGGCCGCCGATCAGGCAATTTCGCGCTCGCCATCAGCTTGCGGCTTTCCTGATCGCCCCTTTATCGTTGCAGTGAAAGGGGCGAAAAGTACTCATGACTCCCGCTGTGGTGACGCTGATCAGTGCGTTCGGCCTGGTCCTCGCCGTGGAACTGCCGGACAAGACGCTCGTCGCGACCCTGGTGCTGACCACCCGTTTCCGCGGCTGGCCGGTTTTCGCCGGGGTGTGCGCCGCGTTCGCCGTGCAATGCGTCATAGCGGTCGCGTTCGGCAGCGTGTTGACGCTGTTACCGGACGTGGTCCTTTCGCTGGTCGTCGCCGCGATGTTCGGCCTCGGCTCTTTCATGCTCCTTCGCGAGGGATTCAGCAAAGCCGACGAAGCGGGCGACGACGCGTCGCGTGTCGGGCCGGCACCGAAGTCCTTCCTCCGCTCCGCGATGACGTCGTTCGGCGTGCTGTTCGCCGCCGAGTGGGGCGATGCCTCCCAGCTCGCGACGGCGAGTCTCGCCGCCCGGATCGGCAACCCCTTCGCGGTCGGTGTGGGCGCCTTCACCGCGCTCGTCGTGGTGGCCGGGCTCGCCGTGTTCATCGGCGCCAAGATCCGCAGCCGGATCAAGCCGAAGCTGATCCAGCGCTGCGCCGGGTTCGCGTTTGCCGGTTTCGCGGCGTTCGCCTTGGTGCAACTGGCCTTCTGACCGATCTTTCACAGGTTCACCCGGTAACCTTTCGGAAACGAAAGGGAGAGCACCAGGTGAACAAGCCCTCGAACGCGGTCTCGCCGCTGCACGGCCGGGTCGCGCTCGGCGGCATCGGCCTCGCCGTGACCATCTCGATCGACCTGCACCTGCGGCTGTCCGCCCAGGTCAGCCCGATCTGGCAGACGCTCTCCGAGTACGTCTACGGCAAGCTCGGCACCTCCTCGGCCGCTCCCCTGTTCAGCGTGATGTGCCTGGCGCTGTCCCTCGGCTCGGTCGCCCTGCTCGCCGGGATCGCCAAGGCCCACCGCCCGGGCACCACCGCCGTCTGCGTGCTGCTCGGCGTCTGGTCGGCCGGGCTGCTGGTCTGCGGGCTGGTGCCCGTCGACCCGGACGGGCAGGCGCGTTCGCTCGCCGGGCAGGTCCACAACATCGCCGCCCTGACGGCGTTCATCACGCTGCCCGCGGCCGCGTTCGTGCTGACGAAGAAGGACCGCGAGCGCTGCCCGTGGGAACCCCGCCGGACGACGATCCGGCGCCTGGCCACGGCGAGCTTCGCCAGCGTCGGCGTGGTGCTCGGCGGGTTCGTGCTGACGCTCGTCCTCGGGCCGGCCCAGCAGGACATCACGCTGGGCCTCTTCGAGCGCCTCCTGTTCACCGTCGACGTCGCCCTGCTGCTGACGATGGTTCGGCCGCTGCTGGCGGTCTCGCGGCGCTAGGGGGCGTCCGTCTTCAGGATGTCGGCCAGCCGGGTGGCGGCCGCGACGACCTGCGGACCCACTTCGGCGGCCTTCAGCGGCTCCATCGAGACGACGCCGACGCTCGCCCGCAGCCCCGGCACCCCGCGCACGGGCGCCGCGACGCCGGACGCGCCCGCTTGGAGCTCGCCCGCCGACGTCACCCAGCCGTCGCCGCCGGGACGCAGGGTCATCGCCTTGCCCGCCGCACCGGCGGTCAGCTGGTGCCGGCTGCCGACGCGGTAGGCGACGTGAAAACTCGTCCACGACGGCTCGACGACGGCCACCGCAAGCGCTTGCGTCCCCTGGGCGACCGACAGGTGCGCGGTCGCGCCGACCTTCTCGGCCAGCTCGCGCAGCACCGGGCCCGCCGCGTCCCGCAGCTGCGGGAGCACCTGCCCGGCCAGCCGGAGCAGCCCGACGCCGAGCCGGACCTTCGTGCCGTCCCGCCAGACCAGGCCGCGTTCGGACAGCGGCACGAGCAGCCGGTAGACGGCCGCGCGGCTGGCCCCGATGGCCACCGCCAGCTCGGAGATGGTCGCCGCGTCGCCGCCGGCGTCGGCCACTGCCTGCAGCAGCGCCAAGCCGCGGTCGAGCGTCAGCGACCCCTCCCGGCTGGTCACAGCAAGCCGAGTTCGCCCATGTCGGCGACGGGCTGCTCGAACGACGCCGCCGCGTAGGACGCGAAGAGCGCCCGCACGGCTTTCGCGGCCGGCTCGGACAGCGCCCGGGCCTCGTCGGCCAGCGCCTGGG
Source organism: Amycolatopsis mediterranei (assembly GCF_026017845.1). Lineage (NCBI taxonomy): Bacteria > Bacillati > Actinomycetota > Actinomycetes > Pseudonocardiales > Pseudonocardiaceae > Amycolatopsis > Amycolatopsis mediterranei. The sequence continues at coordinate 147,139 of NZ_CP100416.1, read as the reverse complement.
CGTCGGTCGACTCCAGCGCCGCCCGGACGTCGCCACCGGCCAGGCTGCGCGCCGAGGCGACGAGCAGGTTGAGGAAGCCGTGGTGCACGAAGCCGGTGCCCGGGTCGGTGTGCCGGACCGCGCGGTGCAGGCTGTTGGTCGCCTTGAACGACGCCCCGGCGGACCCGCTGACGACGGCGAGGAAGTCCGCCACCTCGTCGACGCTGGGGAAGTTCTCACCGGCCTGCCCGCCGCAGCGGATCTTCGGCCAGCTGCCGTGCTCGATCACCTTCCGGACGCCCTCGAGCCAGCCGACGCCGCGCCGCGGCTCGACCACCCGGATGACGTCCTCGGGGACGAACTCGGAGACGCGCTCCAGCCACACCTCGTCGACGTCCGAGGGCGCGGGCATCTCGACCATCCGCAACGCGAGCAGCTCACTGCGCGACTCGACGATCGAGATGGCCTTCGGGACACCGCCGAGGCCGGTGTCGATGATCAGCGAAAGCGGCAGCGGCTGCTTCGGTTTGATCTTGATCAGCTCGGTGATGAGCTCGGGCAGCCGCGACGCCTGGCAGAGGAAAACCCCCAGTACACCGGCGTGTTCGGAGTCCCGGCCGGCGAAGTGCGCGCGCAGCGCTTCGGGCATGGCCGCATCGCCTGGAGGGAAGAGCGCCGAGTCGTCGACGAGCCTCGCGAACAGGGGAGGAATTCCACGGGGGCCGGGGGGCGTGAGTTCCACAGCGCTTGACACGACTGACACGCTAGTAGCGTACGACATCAGGACAAAATCGTTCGCACAACGGACACGCCAGAAGGGGACGTCGATGCCTTACTACCGGCGAGTAGGCGAGCTCCCGCGCAAGCGGCACACCGCGTTCCGGAAGCCGGACGGCGGCCTCTACGCCGAAGAGCTGATGGGCGTCGAGGGCTTCTCCGCCGACTCCGCGCTGCTCTACCACCGCGGCCTGCCGACGGCGATCGTCGACGCCGTCGCGGTCGAGGAGGACCGCGGCTCGCTCACCCCGAACCACCCGCTCAAGCCGCGGGCGTTCCAGACCCGGGACCTCAAGTTCGGCGGCGAAGCCGACGCGGTGACCGACCGGCGCCGGCTGTTCGGCAACTCCGACGTCACCATCGGGTTCGTCACGGCGACCGCGCCCAGCCCGCTGTACCGCAACGCGGCCGGCGACGAGCTGTTCTACGTCCACGGCGGCTCCGCGACCTTCGAGACGATCTACGGCAGGCTGGAGGTCGGCGACGGCGACTACGTCGTCATCCCGACGTCCTGCACCTACCGGGTCGTCCCCCACGGCGAGGTCAACCTCTTCACCCTCGAAGCGCGCGGCCACATCGGGCCGCCCAAGCGCTACCTGTCGGCGAAGGGCCAGTTCCTGGAGCACTCGCCGTACTGCGAGCGCGACATCCGCGGGCCGTCGGAGCCGCTACTGGAAGACGGCGAGGACGTCGAGGTGCTCGTGCGCCACCGCGCCGGGCTGACCCGCTACACGTACGCGACGCACCCCTTCGACGTCGTCGGCTGGGACGGCTGCCTCTACCCGTGGGTGTTCAACATCGACGACTTCGAGCCGATCACCGGCCGCGTCCACCAGCCGCCGCCGGTGCACCAGACGTTCGAGGGCCCGAACTTCGTCGTCTGCTCCTTCTGCCCGCGGAAGGTCGACTACCACGAGGGCGCGATCCCGGTGCCGTACAACCACGCGAACGTCGACTCCGACGAGCTGATGTTCTACGTCCGCGGCAACTACGAGGCCCGGAAGGGCTCGGGGATCGGGATCGGCTCGCTCTCGCTGCACCCGTCCGGCTTCACGCACGGCCCGCAGCCGGGCGCGGCGGAGGCGTCGATCGGCGCGGAGTTCTTCGACGAGACCGCGGTCATGGTCGACACGTTCGCGCCGCTGGAGCTCGGCGAGGCCGCCGACGCGTCCGAAGACCCCGGTTACGCGTGGACGTGGTCCCGCCGCGGCCCTAAGACATAGTCAAGTTTCGGCAACGCGGCCCCGGCCCCGTTCCGCCGACCGGATAATGGCACTCCGGGTGGCGGAACGGGGAGGATTCGATGATCAATTCCCAACCAGCACGGCGCCGGAGAAAAATCCTCCCCTTCCTGGCCGCGATCGTGGTCGCCATCGCGCTGATCATCGGAATCCGGTACTGGACCAGCGGTTCGAGCGACGACGCCGACGCGCCGAAATGCTCGGGCGCGGACGCGATCGCGCTCAACGTCGCTTCTTCACCGGAAAAGGTCGGCATCGTCCAAGAAGCCGCGAAGGCCTACTCCGGGCGGTCCGTCGCCGGCCACTGCGTCGACGTGATCGTGAAGTCGAAGTCTTCGGGCGTGGCGATGCAGGCACTGGCGAACGGCTGGAACGAGGCCACGGACGGGCCGCGCCCCGATGTCTGGACGCCGGCCGCGAGCGGCTGGGTCAACCTGCTGCGCGTCAACGCCAAGGGCGATTCGGCGTCGATCGTGCCGGACGGCGACCCGCAGTCGATCGCGAACTCGCCGCTGACCATCGCCATGCCGAAGCCGATGGCCGAAGCGCTGGGCTGGCCGGCGAAGCCGCTCGGCTGGAAGGACATCACGGCGCTGGCCACCGACCCGGCGGGCTGGGCGAAGTACGGCCACCCGGAGTGGGGCAAGTTCCGGCTCGGCAAGACGAACCCGAACATCTCGACCGCGGGGCTGAACGCCACCATCGGCGCGTACTACGCGGCCACCGGCACGTCGTCCGACCTCACCGCGGCCGCGCTCGAGAAGCCCGAGGCCAAGCAATTCGTCTCGAACATCGAGCAGGCGATCGTGCACTACGGCGACAACACGCTGACCTTCTTGACCAACCTGCAGAAGGCCGACGACCGCGGTGCGGCGCTGTCCTACATCTCGGCGGTGACCGTCGAGGAGAGCTCGCTGATCGGCTACAACCAGGGCAACCCGACGAACGACCCGGCGAAGGTCGGCCAGCACGCGCCGCCGAAGGTGCCGATCGTCGCGATCTACCCGGCGGACGGCACGCTCAACTCTGATCACCCGTTCGTCACGCTGAACTGGGCCGACCCGACGCGCAAGCAGATCGCCGCGGACTTCCTCGGCTACCTGCGCGGGCCGGAGACGCAGCAGCGGTTCGCCGCGCTGGGCTTCCGGTCGTTCGACGGGAAGCCGGGTCCGCAGGCGAGCACCGCGAACGGCGTCCAGCCGGACGCGAAGATCAGCTTCCTGCAGCCGCCGTCGCCGACGGTGCTGGCGAAGCTGCTGACGACGTGGACCGACCTGCGCAAGAAGGCGAACGTGCTACTGGTCGTGGACGTCTCGGGCTCGATGGGCGACGAGGTGAAGGGCACCGGCAAGAGCAAGATCGACCTGGCCAAGCAGGCCGCGATCGACTCGCTCGGCCAGTTCGTGCCCCGGGACCAGGTCGGGCTCTGGCAGTTCGCCACCCACCTCGACGGCGACAAGGACTACCAGGAACTGCTCCCGGTGCAGCCGCTCGGCAGCAACGGCAAGGAGACGCTGGCGTCGCGGCTGAGCGGGCTGACGCCCCAGTCCGGCACGGGGCTGTACGACTCGTCGCTGGCCGCGTACGAGTACCTGAAGGCGCACCTCGACCCGTCGGCGATCAACGCGGTCGTGGTGCTCACCGACGGCCGCAACGAGGACCCCGGCGGCGTCGACCTCGACCACCTGGTGCCGCAGCTGCGGCCGGAGGGCAACGCGGAGTCGGTCCGGCTGTTCACGATCGCCTACGGCGGCGACGCCGATCAGAACGTGCTGAAGCAGATCGCCGAAGCGACCGCGGGATCGGAGTACGATTCGTCCAAACCGGACTCGATCAACCAGGTGTTCACCTCCGTGATTTCCAATTTCTGATGAAGTTCGCCCGTGAGCTCGCCGAACCGTGGGGGCTGCTGCTCGCCGCCACGTCGGCCGGGGTGGCGTGGGCCGTGCAGCTGCCGGTCGTCGCCGCCGTCGGGGTCGGGGTGGCGGTGCTCGCCGCGCGGGCGGGCGTGGCGGTGCTGGGCGGCGAAAAGGAAGAGCCTCCTGCGCGGGAAGCACGGGTGCTGGACGTCGCGCCCGGGTCGGCCGAGGAGAACTGGCTGCGCCGGGCCGAGAGCGCGGCCGAGGGATTCGGCTCGCTGAGCGCCTCCCTCGCCGCCGGCCCGCTCGCCGAGCGCGTCGCGGACATGGAGCCGGTGGTCCGGGAGACGCTCTCGACGCTGCGCCGGTTGGCCGGCCGCGCGTCCGCGACCGGCCAGGCGCTGGCCAGGGTCGACCTCGACGCCGTCGCGCACGAACGACGTCGGCTGCAGCGCGACTTGCGCACGGCGAATCCCGACGTCCGCGGCGACCTCGAGCAGGCACTGACGGCGGTCCAGGCCCAGGCGGACGTGCACGCCCGCCTGTCCGGCGCCCGGGACAAGCTGCTGGCCCAGCTGCAGTCCGGCGCGCTCGGCTTGGACAGCCTGGTGGCCAGGGTCGCGGAGCTGACAGCGGCGACGACGGACGTCACCGTGGACACCGGCGCGGTCCGGGAGCTGAGCGACCAGCTGGAGGGCATCCGGCAGGGCGTGCTGGAGACCGAACAGGCGACGCGCAAGTCGCTGGGTTAGGCGGCCACCGGCGTCCGGTCGCGGCGGGGCAGCAGCAGCGGCGTCGCCAGCACGAGGACCCCGGCGACGCCGATCGCCACCCGCGGGCCGGTGAGGCCGGCGAGCAGACCCCAGACCGCGGTCAGCGTGGCGATCGCCGCTTTCGTGCTGACCGACCACGCCGAGAGCGTCCGGGCGATGCGGTCCGGCGGGAGCTGCTCGAGCCGGTAGGTCGCGAGCACCGGGTTGAAGACGCTGCAGCTGACGATCACGCCGAGTTCGACGACCATGACGTACACCAGTCCGCCGGGGCCGGCCGGGATGAAGGCCAGCGCGAGCAGCCAGCCCGCCCGGACCGCGCCGGACGTCAGCAGGACGGGGTGTCTGCCGAACCGCTCGACGAGCCGCGGGGTCAGCCGCGAGCCGGCGAGCCCGCCGAGGCACGGGACGGCGAACGCGAGCCCGTACTGCCACGGCGTGAACCCGAGCTGGTTCAGCATCAGCACGGCCAGCAGCGGATCGATCGCCATGACCAGGCCGTTGAACACCATGGCGTTGAAGAGCAGCGGCCGCAGTCCCGGGTGGGCCAGCAGGAAGCGCCACCCGTCGGCGAGGTCGCGCAGGCGAGGCCGGCCGGCGGTGCGCGGACGCGGCTCGTCGTCCCCGCCGATCGCGCGGATCCCGAGCGCGGAGAGCAGGAAGCTGACGGCGTTGGCGACCACCGACGTCACCGGCCCGAACAGCGCGAACGCGGCCCCGCCGAGCGGCGGCCCGAGCGCGGTGGCGGTCCAGTTCGTGGACTCGAACCGGCCGTTCGCGACGAGCAGGTCTTCGGGCGGCACCAGCCCCTTGAGGAAGGCACCGCTGGCGGAGGTGAAGGTGATGTCCGCGGCCGCGACGACCACCGAGACGGCCAGGAGCTGGCCGAAGCTCAGCACGCCGAGGGCGTAGGCGGCCGGAACGCTGACCAGCGCGCCGAACCGGACCAGATCCATGCCCACCATGACCGGCCGCTTCCGCCGCCGATCGACCCACGGCCCCAGCGGCACGGCAACGAGCGCACCGACGGCCGGCCCGACGGCGGCGAGCGCCGAGACGCCCGCGGGCCCGGTGTGCAGGATGAGGATGGCGAGCATCGGGAAGGCCCCGAAGCCGAGCCACGTCCCGAACGCGCTCACGGCGTAAGCCGACCAGAGCCACCTGAACCGCGGCCCCAGCGACCGCCCGCGCATCACCGGGAGATCAAAGCGGCCAACGGCCACGCAGGGCAACCGACATGCCGCGACGCACCCCATATGCCGCGGCGCACCACAGTTGTCCACACGTGCCACCGGATGTGGACAACGTTGCTTGCGGAGTCGGCTTTTCGGCCTTCCGTCGGTATCCGCCGATAGACTGGACTTGGGGACGCCCCCCTGGGAGTGGCGGGGGATGTCTGGACCCTCTGAGGGCCGACTGGCGCAGCTGCTCGAGCCGCTCGCCGCCCGGCCGTTGGGTGATGCGCTGATCTACGCCCGCGAACTGCTGTCCGCCGAGCTGCGCGCGCTCGCCTCGGTGCGCGGCGGGCCGCTCCGGGTCGACGTCATCGGCCGGCGGCTGTGCCCGGCCACGCTGCTGCGTGGCTTCCACGAGACGCACCCGGCCGTCCCGTTGGAGGTCGCGACGCTCTTCGGCACCGCGATCGCCGCGCTCCGGAAGGCTCGATCGATGCCTCCTTCCGCGCGGTCGTCGCGGTGCCGGAGGACCTCGATGCCCAGTGGGTGCTCGACGAGCCGATCCAGCTGTTGTGCGGCTCCCGGCATCCGCGGGCCGGAGCGCCTTCGGTGGCTCCGGCCGAGCTCGCCGGGCATCGGATCCGGCTGCCCGGCGTGATGCCCGGGACCGAGTGGGGCGCCTGCTACGCCGCATTCGCGGCCGCGTTCGACCTGGGGATCGACGCGGCCAGGCCGAACTTCGGCACCGAGGTCGTGCTGGAGCGGAAGTGTGACCTTGGTCGGAGCGGGCAGCCGGGTGTGGTGGCCGCCCGGGCACGACCTGCGGCGCGTGCCGATCGAGGCGCCTGTGCCGGTGTACCCGCATTCCCTGCTGTGGCGCCGGGGCAACGCGCACCCCGGCCTCGCCGCCCTCGGCGGCACCTCGCGACGAGCGAGCGCGTCTCCGGCGCGTGGCAGCCGGGCTGGGCCGCTCAGCCGAGCCAGACCGTGCCCAGCACCGGGTAGCCCGGCAGGCCCGTCTTGGCCGCGCCCGGCCGCGGGGCACCCGCGATCCACAGGCGGCCCGTCGCCGCGATGTTCGCCGCCATCGACGGGTCCGCCTTGGGGAGGCGGAACGGGACCACGCGGCCGTCGGCCAGCATGGTCAAGCCGCTCAGCCTCGCCGCGCCGTGGCGGCTCATGCGGACCGGGCCGTCGAGGACCGCGCGCAGCTCCGTCCAGTGGTCCGCCGGGAGCGGACGGCGGTAGGCGATCGCGCGGAACGCGGTCACCGACGCACCGAGCAGCACGCCCACCCCGAACGGCCACGCGACCCAGCCCACGACCGGGAAGTCGAGCCCGACCCAGGCCGCGAACGCGGCCAGGACCAGCAGGAACGCCGCTGTCAGACGCAGGTCGCGGGCGAGCTGGTGGCGGTGGGCGGTCAGCACCGGATCGAGCCTCGGGGAACCGGAGCCGGCCGGTTCCGGGATCGGCGCCGCGCCCGGTGGCGGCCCGTCGTGGATGGCGGCGCGGCGCAGCCGCACCACGCCGGGGAAGCCGACGAACACCTTCGGGCCTCGCCCCAGCAGCCAGACCCGCCGGTGCCCGGCCACCAGCAGCCGGTGCGCTTCGTCGAGCCGGACGCGCAGCCACCGGCCGTCCGGTAGGCGCACGCCGACCGTCCGGCCGGCCGCGACCAGGCCGTCGGCGGTGACGTCCACCTGCCGGAAGGCTTCGCGCTTCAGCCGCCTCTCGGGCACCCGGTCGTACGCCCGGTAGAGCCACCACCCTTCGATCGCGCCGGCCAGCGCGAACGTGCCGACCGGCAGGGCGACTCCCGCGCCGGCGACGAACTGGGCGATGCCGAACACCAGGAAGAACCCGGCCACCAGCCGCCGGTTCGCGGTGTCGCCGAGGCGGTCGAGGTACTCGCCGAAGATCGGCAGCGCGCCGGACGGCATGGCGGGGTCGAGTTCGAACGCGCGCACGCGTTCGGGAAGCGGGACGATCGGCACGCTGAGCCCCCACCCGGGTCGGCACTGATACCCGCCTTTTCGACGAAGTGGGCACCGGCGTTACCAAATGCGCCGATCAGCGGAAAGGACGCGATCGCCACGACTATCCAGACCGGTTGATTCAGGTTAGGCTCACCTAAGTAGGAGGTGAGCCGTGACCGAGGCCCCCACATCCGTCCGCCGCCCGCCGGCACCGAACCCCGCCGAGCGCGCCAAGACGATCGCGACCCGCAACGGCCCCGCGTCGTTGCTGCCCACCTGCGACCGCGCCGACCTCAACGGCGAGCGCGTCGTCCCCGTCCTGCACCACGTGCACCGCAGTGGCAGCGTCAGCGTGCTGCTGGCCGACGACCACCCGATGGTCCGCGCGGCGAAGCAGGCCCAGCGCGGGGAGCTGGCCGTGATGGTCGAGGTCGCCGACCAGGCGCCGGTCGACCTGCGGGAACCGATCCGCGGGCTGTTGTGGATCACCGGCTGGCTGCGGCCGCTCTCGCCGGTTTCGGCCCGCGCGCGGGCCGTGGCGATCGCCGAGACGCGGCCGGACGAGCGGCTCCTCGACGTCGGCCACGGCGTCACGCTGCTGCGGCTCACCCCGGCTTCGCTCGTGCTCGCCGACGCCGAAGGAACGCACTCGCTGCGCCCGCACATGTTCAGCGCCGCGCCGCCCGACCCGTTCCACGACTACGAAGCCGGGTGGCTGCGGCACCTGGAGAGCGACCACTCCGACGTCGTCGAGCAGCTGGCGAAGCACCTGCCGTCGGCGTTGCGCGGCGGCCGGATCCGCCCGCTCGGGCTCGACCGGTTCGGGCTGCGGCTGCGCGTCGAATCCGACACGGGCGACCACGACGTGCGGCTGGCGTTCTCGAAGTCCGTCGAAAGCCCGGCGCAGCTCGCGTCGGAACTGCGCCGGCTGGTCGGCTGCCCGTTCCTGCGCGGGCGGTCAGGCTAGTTCGGCGGGGAAGCCACCCTTCGCGATCGGCCCCCAGCTCTCGATGGTGACGCGGATGATGCTCTTGCCCTGCTTGACCATGGCCTCGCGGTATTCGTCCCAGTCCGGGTGTTCGCCCGAAATGCTGCGGAAGTAGTCCACGAGCGGCTCGACCGAATCCGGGACGTCCAGCACCTCCGCGGTGCCGTTCAGCTGCACCCACTGGCCGTTCCACTCGTCGGACAGGATGCAGGCGGAGACGTCCGGGTTGCGCTTGACGTTCACGACCTTCGCGCGCTTCGGGTAGGTCGAGACGACCAGCCTGCCCTCGGCGTCCACGCCGCAGGTGACCGGCGAGAGCTGCGGGCCGCCGTCGGCCTTCGTGGTCAGCAGGATCGCGCGGTGGCGGGTCGACAGGAACTCGACCAGCGCGGCGCGGTCGACGGTTTCGTTGGTGGCGATGCTCCTCGGCATACCCCGAAGGTAGCGTGCGTCCATGACGTTCACCGCGCGATCGTGGCTGGCGCCGGACCGCCCCGAGTTCCCCGCCACGGTCGAGGACCCGGCCGAGCGCCGCGCGATCAAGCTCGAGCTGCTGATCGTCTTCGGCATCACGCTCGGCCTGTCCGGGGTGCGCAGCCTGCTGTCCCTTGTGGACTCGCTGCTGCAGCCGGTGCCGCTGGCCCAGCAGCAGGCGCAGCTGAACGTGCCGCAGGCCGCGGCCAGCCTGATCGACCTGCTCAAGCAGCTGCTGTCGGCGGCGCAGCTGGTCGGCTGGGGCGCGCTGGGGCTGTACCTGCTGTGGCGCGCGGGCATCAAGATCAGCCGGCTGGGGCTGGACCGCCGGTCGGCGGGCTACGACACGCTCCTGACGCTCGGGCTGGCCGCGGCGATCGGGATCCCCGGCCTCGCGCTCTACTTCGTCTCCTACCACCTCGGGTTCAGCCTGGCGGTACAACCGTCCACTTTGGGCGATACGTGGTGGCGGCCGATCACGCTGACCTTGTCGGCGTTCGGCAACGCCTTCGCCGAGGAAGTCCTGGTCATCGGCTACCTGCTGACGCGGCTGCGCCAGCTCGGCGTCCGGGAGAACAACGCCGTGTTCGGCGCGGCCGTGCTGCGCGGGTCGTACCACCTGTACCAGGGGTTCGGCGGGTTCGTCGGCAACTTCATCATGGGCCTGGTGTTCGGCCGGCTGTGGCAGAAGACGAACCGGCTGTGGCCGCTGATCGCCGCGCACACGCTGTTCGACTTCGTGTCCTTCGTCGGATATGCCCTGCTGAAGGGGCACGTTTCCTGGCTTCCCTGACTAAGATCCGGGGGGTGATCGACGAAACGGCACCTCCCCGGGTGGACAGCGAAGTCGGACCCCTGCGCGCGGTGCTGCTGCACCGGCCCGGCAACGAGCTCAAAAGGCTGACGCCCCGCAACAACGACCAGCTCCTGTTCGATTCGATCCCGTGGGTCGGCCGCGCCCAAGCCGAGCACGATGCGTTCGCCGAGGTGCTGCGCAACCGCGGCGTCGAGGTCCTGCTGCTGGCCGACGCGCTGCGGACGGCCCTGGACGACGACCGGGCGCACGCGGCGGGCGTGCACGCGGCGGTCGACGACCGGCGGCTCGGCGGGGACCTGGCCGACTCCCTGCGTTCGCACCTGTCGAGCGTCGACGCGGCCGGCCTCGCCGAGGTGCTGATGGCCGGGATGACGTTCGAGGAGCTGCCGTCGGCGGAGGGCGCGTCGCTGGTGCGGATGATGAACCACCCGCACGACTTCGCCGTCGATCCGCTGCCGAACCTGCTGTTCACCCGCGACTCGTCGGTGTGGATCGCCGACCGGGTGGCGATTTCGTCCCTGACCATGCCCGCACGCCGCCGCGAAACCGCGGTGCTCGACCTGGTCTACGCCTATCACCCGCAGTTCCGCCACGCGGCCCGCGCGTACGGCGCCCATTCCGCGCCGATCGAAGGCGGCGACGTGATGCTGCTGGCGCCGGGCGTGCTCGCCATCGGCGTCGGCGAGCGGACGACGGCGGCCGGCGCGGAGTCGCTCGCCCGGTCGGTGTTCGCCGACGGCATCGCGCACACCGTGCTGGCGGTGCCGATCGAGCAGTCCCGCGCGACCATGCACCTCGACACCGTGTGCACGATGGTCGACGCCGACGCGGTGGTGATGTACCCGCTCGCCCGCGACTCGCTGACGGCGTTCACGCTGCGCCCGACCGGCGACGGCGGGGTGAAGGTGGCCGGCCCGGCGCCGTTCCTGGTGGCCGCGGCCGAAGCGATGGAGATCGACCGGCTGCGCGTCATCGACACCGGGCTCGACCCCGTGACGGCCGAACGCGAGCAGTGGGACGACGGCAACAACACCCTCGCATTGGCGCCCGGCGTGGTCGTCGGCTACGAGCGGAACGCCGAGACGAACGAGCGGCTGGAAGCGGCGGGCATCGAGGTGCTGCCGATCGCGGGCTCCGAACTCGGCTCCGGCCGGGGCGGGCCGCGGTGCATGTCCTGCCCGGTCCGCCGCGATCCGCTGTAATGGGAGCCTTCCCTAAAGAGCGCAGGCTTTTAGGGAAGGCTTACTTAAATTAGGTGAGTCTTCTTTAGGAATGGTAAACCTAATAGGGGGAAGATCACCAGCCGGAAGTGGTCGGAAATCGAATTCTGCCGTATCGTGGTGGTCATGGCCCTCACCAAGAAGAAAGAGCCGCGCTCGAAGTTCTTCGAACTGCTGCAGGCGCAGATCCACAACGAGTTCAACGCGTCCCAGCAGTACATCGCGCTCGCGGTGTGGTTCGACGCCGAGGACCTGCCGCAGCTGGCGAAGCACTTCTACAAGCAGTCCGTCGAGGAGCGCAACCACGCGATGGCGCTCGTGCAGTACATGCTCGACCGCGATCACCACGTCGAGATCCCCGGCACCGGGGAGGTGCGCAACGACTTCTCCGGCGTCACCGAGCTCATCGAGCTCGCGCTGAACCAGGAGAAGGAGGTCGCCGCCGACATCTCCGCGATGGTCAAGGCGGCGCGCGCCGAAGAGGACTACATCAGCGAGCAGTTCACGCAGTGGTTCCTCAAGGAGCAGGTCGAAGAGATCTCGCAGATGAACACGCTGCTGAACGTCGTCAAGCGCGCGAACGGCAACCTGTTCGAGGTCGAGAACCACCTGGCCCGCGAGTCCGTCGGCGACAGCGGCACCGACTCCCAGATGCCGCCGGTGGCCGGCGGCAAGCTCTGACACACGAAGCACGAAACCCGGGCTCTCCCCCTGTGGACAGCCCGGGTTTCTGCATGCGGCCGGCTCTCAGCCGGCGCAGTCCTGGGTGAGGCTCGTCAGGCTCGTCTGCACGACGCCGGTCTGGTCGAGCCGGAAGTGGTATTCGGCGGCAGGGCCGGCCGGGGCGACCACGCCGCCGGTTTCTTCCTCGGCCGCGGGGTAGACGGCGAGGATCTGGTCCTTGGTGGACCTGGCGCCGATGCCCTCGGCGGTGTGCGCGGCCACGTCCGGGGTGACGACGACGAGCCCGGCCGCCTTCGAAATGACGACGCTCGCGGACGCGGGAAGCCCGCTGCCCTGTGCTTTGTAGACGGTGCAGCCGGCTCCGGCCTGCGCGTCGCTGAGCGTGATGGTCTGCGCGGCCACGTCGGCCTCGGACATGCCGAGCTTGAGCCTGCCGAAGCCGTCGGCCGCGAGCAGCGGTCCGCTGGTCACGGCGGCGAGCGTGGACGGCGACGGGGCGGACGACGGCCGCTTCGGCGGCGGAGACGACGTCGACGCTCCCGGCGGTGCGGAAGCCTGGATGCTCTGAGTTCCGGTCGGGCCGGGCGCCGAAGGCTCCGGCGGCCGGCCCTGCGTGAGGTTTTCGGGTGGCTTGGAGTCGGCTCCGGTGCCCGGGACGGAGATCACGGCGGTGCCGTCCTCGGTGTGGAGCCGGAACATGGTCAGCCCACCGGCGACGGCGACCACGGCGGCCGCCACCCCGGCCACGGCCTGCACGGTGTGGCGGCGGCGCCGACGGCGCCGCGCACCGGTGACGATGACGGTGCCGGCGTCCGGCGGCGGGGGCAAGTCCAGCCGCTCGTCGGCGAACAGCGCGCGCAGGCGCTGCTCCAGTTCGTCCTCGGAGATGTTCAACCCGCACCACTCCCTTCGCCTTCGCCGTCGACCGACTTCAGCTTCATCCGCAACGACGCGATCGCCTTGCTGGCCTGGCTCTTCACGGTGCCCTGGGTGATTCCGAGGACCCCGGCGATCTCCGCTTCCGAGAGACCTTCGTAGTAACGCAGCACCATCACGGCCCGTTGTCTCGGCGGCAGCGTTCGTAACGCACGCCACAGCGGCTCGTGCTCGAACGGGTCCGCCGGCACGTGCGGGCTGGTGTCCGGCAGGTCCGCGACGAGGTTCTCGCGGCGCGTCCGGCGCCAGCGGCTCACGTGCGCGTTCGCCATCGACCGGCGGACGTAGGCCAGCGGGTCGCCCGTCTTTTCGTGGACGTAGGTCCACCGCGAACCGATCTTCTCCAGCACGGTCTGCACCAGATCCGCCGCGTCGTGCGGGTTTCCGGTGAGCGCGTGGCCGTACCGCAGCAAGCCCGGCAAGGTGGCCTGCACGAAGTCGCCGAAGTCGACGAACTCGCCAGGCAACGTCGCGGCCCTCCCTCGGCCTGCGCTGGTCACCGGGGTGACGATCCGGCCGAAAGCAGGCGGACACGGCCCGGCGTCAATCCACTCACCGGTACCCGTTCCGCCGTGGCTGCCGGTCGGATCGTCACCGGTCGACACAGCATCTCCCCCGGTGAAGACGGGTGCCGCAGCGGTCACCGTATCGCCTCCCATCGGGGTCGGGTAGCCGGAAGCCGAACCGCTTTCCTCCCCAACACGCATCACAGCCCCCTCAGGTTGCCCGCGTTCCCAGCCGAGTTCGTGATCGCTCGGCCGGGTGATTGTCTGCCCACGTCAGCGGTGGGCGAGCGAGTCGGGCAGCCGGAAACCGCCGCCTTCGGACTCACGGAATTCGTGCACGCCGACGACCGCCGCGTGCGGGATCGGGCCGTAGACGTGCGGGAACCAGATCCCCTCCGGATGCGGCGGAACGCCGTCTTCCCAGCGGACCGGCGAGCCGACCTTCGCCGGGTCGATCTCGAGGAGTACCAGGTCGGTGCGACCCCGGTAGCGGATGTTGGCCGGCAGGTTGGCTGTGCCGAAGTCGGAACAGTGGATGAACCCGACTTCCCCCAGTGAAGACGGCCGGTACTCGCCGTCTTCAGCCACTTCGGCCCACTCGGCCGCCCCACAGATGTGAAGTATCACGCAGAGAATCGTCCCACCGCCGCGATCCGGCGGCGGTGTCTCGTGCGCCACATAATGCCTGGTTGAACGCTCATCGAGCGGGCGGAGGACCGCGGCGTGCACCGACGATCCGACGCTCGCCGACGGCGGCCAACGCGTTCGTCCGGCACCACCGACAGCGAGTCAGCCCGGTGGTCCGGCGCTCGCCGACGGCGGTCAGCGCAGGGTCAGCCGCGCGCCGGCAGCGGTCAACGCAAGGCCAGCCGCTCGCCAACGGCGGCTGGCGCGAGGCCAGCCGCTCGCCGGGGCGGTCAGCGCAGGGTCAGCTGCCGGCCGATGAGGCCGTCCCGCGCCCGGCGCTCGGTCGCGTTCAGCGGCTCGTCGTCGAGCGACTTCAACGCCGTCTCGAGCCGGGCGCCGAGGGCGTCCTTCGCCTCCGCCCACTCGCGGGCGTGGGCCTCGGGGTCGAGGTCCCAGACCGGGACGAGCAGACCGTGCGCCCGGAACGAGCCCGCGTAGCGCGAGCCCTCGCCGAGGCCGAGCTCGCCGGCCGCGGACAGCCGGGCGAGGGCCTGGAGCAGCAGGTTCTCCGGCTCCGGCCGGACCCAGCGCAGGTGCGCCTTCTCGCCGGCGAGGACCCAGTAGGCAGCCGAGCCGAGCCGTTCGGTGGGCATGATCGCGGCGTTGGCGCGCTCGAGGGAGACGGCGACGTCACCGGTGGCGTCCGCGTCCTCCGGCAGCCACCAGCCGAAGTCCTGGTGCAGCGTGACGTCGAGCTCGGCGCCCGGGGTCAGCAGGTCCTGGAGCCGCGCGTGCTCGTCGGCGGACGGCGGGGTGGTGGTGTCCGGCACGCCGAGGACGTCGCCTTCCTTGGCGTCGAGCAGCCACTTCAGCGACCGGCCGAGGTCCCGGCTGATGTCGGACGAACGGGTCTGCACCTGCAGGCCGAGGTAGCGCCGGCCGTCCGAGCGGACGAACGCGGCCGCCGCCATGGGCAGCACGGTCCCGAGGGTGACGTCACCGCCGTCGGCCAGGGTGAGCTGGGCCGTCGCGGACGGCACGAACTCGCGCAGCGCGATCAGCTCGGGCTCCGCCGCCAGCCCTTCGAACGGCTGGCCGACGAAGACGTCGCGCACCTTCGGCTTGCGGTCCGATGCCTGCTTGGGACCCTTCTTGCGCGCGCCCTTGCCCACTGCTGCCTCCTCTGGCTCGGCTTCAGACGCTATCGAAGGGTTAGTCTCCCGACGTGTTCGACCCCCGCGATCCCGCGTTCCTCGAAAACCCGTACCCGGCGTTCGCCGCACTCCGCTCACGTGGCGAGGTTCATTTCCACGACGGGCTCGGCCTCGCTATCGCGGTGTCGCACGCCGCGTCGTCGGCGGTGCTGCGCCACCGCGGCCTCGGCCGGATCTGGCAGGACGCCCAGCCGCTCGAGCGGTTCGCTTCGTTCAACCTGCTGCACCGCAATTCCCTCCTGGAGAACGAGCCGCCGGCGCACACCCGCCTGCGTCGCCTGATCGCGGGCGCCTTCGGCCGCGGCCACGTGCAACGGCTGCGTCCGATGGTCGCGACGCTCGCCGCCCACATGGTCGACGACTTGGCGGCCGCCATCGCCGCCGACGGCAGTGCCGACCTCCTCGAGCACCTGGCCCAGCCGCTGCCGGTCGCGGTGATCGCCGAGCTGCTGGGTGTCCCCGGCACCGACGGACCGCGGATGGTCCAGCTGTCCAACGCCATCGTGAAGATGTACGAGTTCGACCTGCCGGAGGAAGGACGCGACGCCGCCGAGCAGGCCGCGGCCGAGTTCGTCGACTACGTCCGCTCGGTCGCCGCGACCCGCGCGGACGCACCGGGCGACGACATCATCAGCGACCTCCTCCGCAGCGAGCTGACGCCGGACGAGCTGGTGGCCACCGCGGTGCTGCTGCTGATGGCCGGCCACGAGGCGACGGTCAACGTGCTCGGCAACGGCATCACGGCCCTGCTGACGCACCGGGATCAGTGGGAGCGCCTGCTGGCCTCACCTGCCCTTCTGGATTCGTGTGTCGAGGAGCTGATCCGGTTCGACGCGCCCCTCCAGCTGTTCGAGCGCACGGCGACCGAGGACGTGTCGATTGGCGGATATGTCGTTTCGCGTGGCGAGAAGATCGGCGCACTCCTGGGTGCCGCGGCCCGCGACCCGAAGGTGTTCGACGAGCCGGACCGTCTGGACATCGGCCGGACGCCGAACGCCCACCTCGGGTTCGGCCTGGGGATCCACTACTGCGTGGGTGCTCCTCTCGCTCGGGTGGAGATCGCCGCCGCGCTGAGTGCGCTGGCGGAGAAGCTGCCGGGGTTGCGCCTGGCCGGCCCTCCGCCGAGGCGGCCGGAGTTCGTGATCCGTGGGTTGCGGGAGCTTCGGGTCACCGTGTGACGGGGGCCGGCTCCGGTTTCGCGTGATTCCGGACGGCTCTCGCTTGATGCGGAGTGGAACTGGCGTGATCGAAGGCGGAAGTCACGTGATTGGGCGCGGATCTCGCGTGACTGGAGGGGCATCTCACGTGATTGGCGGGGCATTACGGGTGGTTGGTGGAGTGGCGGGGGTTTTATGGAGTTACTCCGG
Source organism: Amycolatopsis mediterranei (assembly GCF_026017845.1). NCBI lineage: Bacteria > Bacillati > Actinomycetota > Actinomycetes > Pseudonocardiales > Pseudonocardiaceae > Amycolatopsis > Amycolatopsis mediterranei. Next base: position 130,526 of record NZ_CP100416.1, on the reverse strand, counting down.
TGAAGAGGTCTTCTTCGAGGTGGGGGCCTGGGGCGGGGTGGGCGAGGTGGTAGTCCTCGTGGGGCCAGACTTGGCGCTCGATTTCGCGTGAGTGGGCGAAAAACGGGTGGGCCGGGTCTACCTGGGTGGCGTGGGCCAAGAGGGCTCGGTCGCGCGTGGCGAAGTGGGCCTCGCAGCGGATTTTGGTCGTTACCGGGAATTTGTCGGGTGGGAGTTCGTTCAAGACCTCGGCCATTGAGGATTCCAGGCCGGCGGCCAGGGTTGCCTCGTGCAGGGCCTGGAACCAGGCGCGGCTCAGAGTGGCCTGGTAGTACAGCTTTTGCGGCTGCCACGGCTCGCCCGTGCCGGGATAGCGGGCGGGGTCGGCGGCCGCGGTGAAAGCCTCGACCGTCACCTCGTGGGTGCGGATGTGGTCCGGGTGGGGGTAGCCGCCCGTTTCGTCGTACGTGATCACCACGTGCGGGCGGAACTCGCGGATCAGCGCCACCAGCGGCGCCGCCGCTTCCGAGAGCGGCAGGGCCGCGAAGCAGCCCTCGGGCAAGGGCTCGCCCTCGGCGGGGAGGCCGGAATCGACCAGTCCGAGGAAACGCTGGCGGACGCCCAAGATCTCGGCGGCCGCGGCCATCTCGCGACGGCGGATCGCCGGGAGGTCCGCCCACGTCTCGGGCGTGTCGAGGGCCGGGTTCAGGACGTCGCCGCGTTCGCCGCCGGTGCAGGTGGCGACCAGGACCTCGACGCCTTCAGCCGCATAGCGCGCCAGGGTGGCCGCGCACTTGCTGGACTCGTCGTCCGGGTGGGCGTGGACGCTCAACAGGCGGTAAGTCACCGGGTGCTCCTCTGGGGGAAGAAAAGTGCGGGGATCAAGGTCAGCGCCGAAAGCGCCAGTGCCCACGTGAACGTGGTGCCGAACGCCGCCGGGGCCGGGGCGGCCGTGAGTTCACTGTGGAGGATCGCGGCCAGCAGAGCGGTGCCCAGCGAGCCGCCGATCCGGTTGACCACGTTGAACGCGCTCGCCGCCCGGGGGATGTGGGACCGCTCCAGCGAGCCGTACAGCGTGGTCATGCCGGGTGCCGTCGCCGCGCCCAGCCCGGCGCCGCGGATCAGGAGGGACAGCGTCAGCAGGGCACCGCCGGGGGCCGAGCCAAGCTGGGTGAACGCGATCGTGCCCAGCAGGGACAGCGCGATCCCGGCCAGCATCGTGCGCCGCGGCCCGAAGCGGGCCAAGAGCCGGCCGCTCGCCAGCATGACTGCCGCCGAGCCGAGTGCCTGAGGCGCCAGCAGCAGGCCGGCCCGCAACGCGCTCGCCTGCTCGACCTGCTCGTAGTACAGCGGAAGCAGCAGCATCGAGCTGTACAGCGACGCTCCCAGCAGGAACGTGCTCGCGCTCGCGACCGCGAACCCCTTGTTCCGGAACAGCGCCAGCTCGAGCACCGGCGAAGCCACTCGGGACGCGTGGACGCCGTACGCCAGCAGCAGCGCGGCCCCGGCCACCCAGGCGACGACCACACCCTCGGCCAAGCCGTAGACGAACGCGCCGAGGCCGGGCGAGAGCAACGCGAGCCCCCGGACGTCCAACGCGGCAGGCACGCCGCCCGGCGCCGGAGCCGGGAGGAGCCGCCGGGCGCAGAGGAACGTCGCCACGCCCAGCGGGACGATGCCGAAGAACATCCAGCGCCACCCCAAGCCCGCCACCAGCGCACCGCCGAGCATCGGGCCCAGCACCGGGGCCACCGTGGCCGGCAGGGTGATCACGCCGATCATCCGGCCCAGCGCCGGACCCGCCGCCTGTGCGAACACCGCCTGCCCGACCGGCTGCATCAGCCCGCCGCCCAGCCCGTGCAGCACCCGGAACGCGATCAACGCCGGCGCGGACCAGGCGAAGCCGCACAGCAGCGTGCCCGCGGTGAAGATCGCCACCGCCGCCAGCCAGACCGCGCGGCCGCCGAAGCGGTCGGTCAGCCAGCCCGACAGCGGGATCGCCGCCGAGGCCGCGAGCAGGTACGCACTCGCCACCCACTGCACCGTGGTCAGCGGGCTGTCCAGGTCGTGGGCGATCGAGCCGATCCCGACGGTCACGATCGTCGCGTCGAGGATCGACAGCACCGCGCCCATGATCAGCACACCGCCGAGCCGCCACAGCGCCGCATCCGGCCGGACTGCCGTTGTCATGCACACCCCCAGGTGATTAGGTCGAACCTCAGATTAGGTCCGACCCACTCGTTGGGTCAAGCACAATCTTGGGTCCGACCCAGTAGAGTGACGCCATGAGCGAGGGACTCCGCGACCGGAAGAAGCACGAGACCAGGAGAACCATCTCCGCCGTGGCCACGCGGCTGTTCATCCGCAACGGCTTCGAGGACGTGACGATCGCGGACATCGCCGCCGAGGCGCGGGTCGCCAAGATGACCGTGACGAACCACTTCCCGCGCAAGGAAGACCTGGTCTTCGACATCCGGGAAGACTTCACCTCCTGGCCCGCCGCCCTGATCCGCGACAGCGTCTTCCACGACACGCGCGAGCTCTACTTCGAAGCGCTGGGCGCCGAACACGCGCTGGTCGGTTTCTCCGGCCCCGGCTTCGTGCGGATGATCAAGGAGAGCCCGATCCTGACGAACGCGCTGCACGAGATGCACCGCGAGCGCGAGACGGCGCTCGTCGACCTCCTCATCCGCCGCCACCCCGAAGAAGAACTCAGCCCCACGCTCGCCGCCGCCCACCTGGCGACGGTCCTGCGCGTGCTCTTCCAGGAGGTCTTCGACCGGACCCTCGAGAACGAAAAAGCGATCGTCGAGGAGCTCTGGCCGATCGCGGAACAGGCGTTCGACCAGCTGGAACCGGCCTACGGCGGCTACTAGCGCGCCGCGCCGGCCGGCCGCGAAGCCCGCAGCTCCGGCTCAGGCGCACCCCGGACCTTCAGCACGCGCATCTCGCGCACGGCAAGGGCCTCCGACGGCGCCAGCAGCGCGGAGAACCGCTGCACCACCAAGGCCGTCATCACCGCCAGCGCGGCCGCGGAAAGGTCGGTCACCGCGACCAGGACGACGCTGTCGGCCATCGACTGCACGTCGTCGCGGAAACGCCAGCAGATCGACACCCCCAGCAGAACCCAGTTGAGCAGCCAGGCGCCCCACCACACGAGCACCCGGCGCGACGGCTTCGGCCGGACGTCCCGCGAGCGGCCCAGCACCGCGTGCTCGAGTTCGCCGACGACCGACAGCGCCAGCGGCAGGTTCGCCACCGGCACGAGGACGCCGACCAGCACCTGCCACACCGGGCGGGGCGGGTCGTCGCCCGACACGTCCGCCGCCGCCTGGCGCGCGACCAGCAACCACCAGAGCGACAGCCCGGCGGGCAGCAGCGCGAGGATCGAGGCGAGCAGGCCCGCGGTGAGCACGAAGCCGTCGGAGAACGCCACCACCGAGCGGGACAGCGCGGATTCGCGGCCCTGGACGAGCAGCACGTACCGCCAGATCTCCGCGCTCGCCGCGGCCACGGCGAGCGCCGCGAACGCGAACAGGACGACGACCACGCTGCGGCTGAGCACCGGCACCCGGTCGATCGGGCGGACCTCGTCGGACGCCGTGCCGGGCACCGACGTCGGACGGCGCCAGACCAGGTTCGGGAACCCCCAGCGCGGCGGCACCGGGTACGACGGCGGGCCCAGGTACGGCTCGGGCGCCACGACGCGGCGGCGCGGCCACGCTCCGGGCGGCGGGGTGGCCACCCAGCGCAGCTTCGGCCGGTGCACCGGACGGCGGTGGTAGGGGTACGGCTCCGGCTGGGCGGCCAGCGTCCGGCCCTGCAGCTGCTGGGCCGTCGGCGGCGGCGCCTGGCGCGGCCAGTACCCGGGCGGGTACGGCTGCCCGGCGGGAGGCTGCCCCGGGTGCAAGGCTAGATCACTTCGGGTTCGATGCCGGGGTGCTCGCCGACCATCGGACGGCCTTCGCGCTGCCACGCGCCCATGCCGCCGGCGACGTTCACCGCGTCCCAGCCGCTCTGGTTGAGCCAGGCGGCCGCCCGCGCGGACCGGCCGCCGCTGCGGCAGATCACGTGGATCGGCTGGTCGTCGGGCAGATCGGCCAGCTCGTCGACGCGGACGGGCAGCTCTCCCATCGGGATGTGCACCGCGCCGGGCGCGTGCCCGGCGGCCCACTCGTCGTCTTCGCGGACGTCGAGCAGCACGAGGCCGTCCTTGGGCAGGTCGCGGACCTCGGCGGTCGGCAGTTCAGCAGGGCTCACCACGATTCCCATGCTGCCATGTGCACCCGTTGCCCGCGCGTGAGGTCGAGGTGTGAACACCGGATTCGGGCATCTCCCGTGATCAGAAAGGCATCACGCGTGATTGGGAGGGCATCTCGCGTGATCAGGAGGACGACACGGGGTTACTTGCGGTGCCGGCCGCGGCCGGCGATGCGGGTCTTTTCCTCGGCCTGGCCGAACCGGGCGACCGCCCTGTCCCGCATGAAGCCGAGCGGGTCCGGTGCGTGCAGCCGCAGCATGATGTCGTGGACGTGCTCCGGGCGGCCGTAGCCGGTCACGCGGCTGACCAGGTACGTCGTCACGAAGGCGGCCGGGACGGTGATCAGCGCGGGCTGGTTGACGAACCAGGGTGCCCAGCCGCCGGTGTAGCCGCTCACGACGTTGACGATCAGCGCGGCCAGCACCAGGCCGCCGCCGACGAACATCCCGGCCAGCGCGCCCGGCCAGGACAGCTTGCGCCACCAGATGCCCAGCACGAGCAGCGGGCTGAACGTCGACGCGGCGAGCGCGAACGTCAGCCCGATCGAGAGCGAGATGTCCTCCGGCCGCAACGCGACCGCCAGCCCGATCGGGAACAGCGCGACCAGCCCGGCCGCCACCCGGAAGTCGCGCACCCGGCCGGGCAGCAGGTCGGTCGACACCACCCCGGCCACGCTCACCAGCAGCCCGGACGTGCTGGACAGGAACGCGGCGAACGCGCCGGCCGCGGTGACCGCGCCGAGGAGCTGGCCGCCGACCCCGGGCAGGATCGCCGACGGCAGCTGCAGGATCGCCGCGTCCGTCTTCCCGGTCACCAGCAGCTCGGGGACGTACATCCGCGACAGCGCGCCCAGCAGCGTCGGGAACAGGTAGAACAGCCCCAGCAGCAGCAGGACGTGCACGGTCGTGCGGCGCGCGGCCTTGCCGTCGGGGTTGGTGTAGAAGCGCACCAGCACGTGGGGCAGGCCCATCGTGCCGAGGAACGTCGCGAACATCAGCGAGTACGTCTGGAGCAGGTCGGTGAGGCTGCCCGATGCCGGGTGCAGCCAGTTCGCGTTGTCCGCGCTCGCGTCACTGACCACCGGGACCGGCGTGCCGGCCACGAACTTCAGCTTGGTGCCTTCGGAAACCGTGTGCGGCGCCAGCGGGGTCCAGTGTGTCGGCCCGGCCGCCGGGCCGTTGTCGGTGCGGCCGTAGGCGTAGAGGTAGGTGTCCGAGGTGACGTGCAGCGTGACGTCGGTCTGCACGTCCACCGTGGTGTCGTTGATGAACACCGGCGGCGCGGGCGCACCGAGCGGCCGGAACCCGTCCGGGCCGCCGCCGGTGAAGAAGACCATGCACAGCACGAAGGCGGGCACCGCGATCGCGAACAGCTTGAGCCAGTACTGGAACGCCTGGACCACGGTGATCGCGCGCATCCCGCCGGAGATCACGTTGAAGGCCACGAGGATCATGACCACGATGGCGCCCGCCCACGCCGGCACCGGCACGACCGTCGCCAGGGTCAGGCCGGCGCCCTGCAGCTGCGGGGCCATGTACAGGATCCCGATGAACACGACGAACGCCGTGGAGAACCGGCGCAGGCCCTGCGAGCCGAGCCGCATTTCGACGAAGTCGGGCAGCGTGTAGGCCCCGGACCGGCGCAGCGGCGCCGCCACGAACAGCATCAGGGCGAGGTACCCCGCGGTGAAGCCGATCGGGAACCACAGCGCGTCGGCGCCGTCCTTGAGCACGATTCCGGCGATGCCGAGGAACGAGGCCGCGGACAGGTATTCGCCGGAGATCGCGGCGGCGTTGCGGCGGGACCGCACGGTGCGCCGCGCGACCAGGAAGTCGTGCGTGCTCGTCGCCGACCGCGAGGAGCGGTGACCGAGGTAGGGCGTCACCACCGCGACCAGCACGATGCCGGTCAAGGCCCACGGGTTCAACTGCACGGGAGGAATCCTCGCACGAGTCAGTGCGAAACTAGTTTTCGATCATGTCCACGAACGCGCGTTCGTTGCGTTCGGCCAGCCGGTTGTACCAGATTCCGACACCGAACAGGAATGGGAACGGCAGCACGCCGAGAATCAGCCAGGCCACCGGGATGCCGAGCAGGCTGGCCTGGGAGAACCCCGGCACCAGGTAGAACAGCACGGGCAGCGAGCCGAAGACGCCGACGACGAGCAACGCGAGCAGCAACGCCGTCCGCAGCTGCACCTTCACCAGGTGGTCGCGTACGAGCAGCTTCCCCCAGCTGGTCTGCTCCTCCAGCTCGACCCGGGCGCGCAGGCTGCCGGCGCCACGGCGCGGGTCGGCGAGGATCACGCGCTCCCGCTTGGGTTTCGCGTGGTGTTCCGGCTTCGGCGGCGGCTCGTTCTCCGGCGCCGGCGGCAGGGACTCGACGACGGCCCGGTCGGCCGGCTGCGGCAGCGGCCGGTGCCGGGCGCGCCTGCCGAGGGTCGGATCCGGTTCGCGGACGCCGTTCGAGCGGCGCTCGTAGAAGTCGTCGGTCATGGCCGGCCCCGGCTCAGCCGTTCCGGCCCGAACCGACCAGCCGGTCCTTCAGCGCACGGGTGTGCCGCCGGCTCACCGGCAGCACCTTCTCCTCGTTGCCGATGACGACCTGGTAGCCGCCCTGGCCCATGCGCAGCTCGGTGATCAGCGGCAAGGCGACCAGGAACGACCGGTGGATGCGGACGAAGCCGGCTTTCTCCCAGCGCTCTTCGAGCTGGGCGAGCGGGATCCGGACCAGGTGGCTGCCTTCGGTGGTGAACAGCCGCGCATAGTCGCCCTGCGCTTCGACCCAGCGGACCGAGGAGCGCGGGATGAGCTTGGTGGTGCCGGCCAGCTCGACCGGGATGACCTCGTCGTCGTTCTTGACCGGCTCACCGCCCAGCGCGCCGGGCGGGGGCGCCGCGGCGGCAGCCAGCTTTTCCAGCACGCGCGAGATGGCGCGATCGAGGCGATCCTGCTGGTACGGCTTGAGCACGTAGTCGAGGGCGCCGAGGTCGAAGGCGTTGACGGCTTCTTCGGCGTGCCCGGTGACGAACACCAGCGCGGGCGAGGGCCGCAGCGCGGCGAACACGCGCGACATCTCCATCCCGGACAGGCCGGGCATGTCGATGTCCGCGAAGACGGCGTCGACGATCGGCAGGCCACGGTCCTTGCGCTCGCGCAGCCGCGGGTCGTCGGTGGACAGCAACCGCAGCGCCTCGGAGGCGTCGATCGCCGGGAACACCTTCGCCACGTGCGGGCTGTTGCGCAGGCAGTGGACGAGTTCGTCAAGACCGTTGGGCTCGTCGTCCACAGCCAGGACCACGAGCTTCCGGGTGTCATCGTGAGCACTCACAGTGAAACGCATCCTGCCCATTGCCGAGTGCAATGTCCAGCCCCCGTCCGCCTTAAGTGAGGAGACCCGCGACCGGAGCCGCGGGCCTCCTGCTCTCAATGCACGAACGTGAACCAGTTGAGGTTCACGAAGTCGGCCGGCTGGCCGCTGGTGAAGGTCAGGTAGACGTCGTGCACGCCGGTGACCGCGCCGATGTTCGCCGGGACGGTCCGCCAGCTCTGCCAGCCGCCGGTGTTCGCCACCGCGAAGCTGCCGATGGGCGCGTTGGACCGGCTGTCGAGCCGCACCTCGACCAGCCCGCTGACCCCGCCCGCGGCCCCGGACGCCACGCGCGCCTGGAAGTTCGTCGCCGCGCTGCCGCCGAAGTCGACTCCCGGATAGAGGGCCCAGTCGCCGTTGGCCACCGCGGCGACGTTCTGGCCGCCGCCGGTGTCCGTGGTGGCCTCCGTGATCAGACCGGATTGCCGGCTGTACGACTCCGCCTGGATGGTGCGGTAGGCGCTGCTGCCACCGGACGGCGGAGTGGTGGTCGTGGTCGGCGGGGTCGTCGTGCCGCCGCCGCCGCGGGTGGTCACCGTGACGTAGTCGACGACCATCGGGTGCCCGGGCACGATCCCCGGCCCCGGCGTGGTCGTGCCGGAGTTGTTGTTGGGGAAGGCGCCGCCGATGGCGACGTTCAGCAGCACGAAGTAGCCCTGGTGCGTGGTCATGTTCGCCCAGGTCGTCGCGTCGAGCTGGTTCTGGCTCACCGAGTGGAACTGCTGCCCGTCGACGAGCCAGCGCAGGACCTGCGGGCTGCTGCTCGCGTCCCATTCGAAGCGGTAGGTGTGGAAGGCCGACTGGCAGCTGCTCCCGGGGCACGCCCGGTTGTTCGGCAGGCCGGTGGTCTCGTTGCACGGACCGCCCGGGTTGACGCCGCAGTGCAGGACGCCCCAGACGGAGTTGAGCCCGTTGACGTTCTCCATGATGTCGAACTCGCCGATGGCGGGCCAGTTCCACCAGTTGCCGCGGTAGGGGCCGCCGAGGGCCCAGAACGCGGGCCAGTAGCCGAGCGCGGCCGCCCCGGTCACGTTCGGCATCTGGATCCGGCTTTCGATCCGCATGACGCCGCCCGCCGGGGGCTTGAAGTCGGTGCGCTGGGTCTCGATCCGCGCCGACGTCCAGTTACCCGCGCCGTCGCGCAACGGCGTGATGCGGAGGTTGCCGCTGCCGTCCTGCGCGAGGTTGCCGCTGCTCGCCGTGTAGTTCTGGATCTCCCCGGTCCCCCAGTTGCCGGGGCCGCCGGGGTAGCTGTGGCCGGTGTCGACGATCCAGTTCGCGCTCGAGGGGAGCGAGCCGGCGCCGCCGGTGAAGTCGTCGGCGAACACCGTCGTCCAGCCCGGCTCGGGTGGCGGGATCGACGCGGCGGCGGGGATGGTCAGCGGGATGGCGATGAGCGCGGCACCCAGCACGGCACCGAGGGCGAGTCTGCGGGAGTGGGGCATCGGGGACGACCTCCTTGTCGACCGGATTTGTTGCCGTTCACAACAAAGCCCGTCGACAAGGAGACCTGACGCCCTGCGCCGATTCCAGAGGCGTTACACGAGATGAGTGATCCAGGTCACAAACTCTGCCCGGAAGTACCCGAACCGGACATCGACGTCAGAGGCCGAAGCGCGCCCAGGCCGCCTTCTGCGTCACCGCGTCCAGCACCGCCGACGCCGCCGCCGGTGCCCCGAGGCCGAGGCGCGCGAGCAGCGGCTTCTTCGGCTCGGCCACCGAGATCTCGGCGTCCGGGTAGCGCTCGGTGATGATCTGCCGGAGGCTGCCGAGACCGTCGATCAGGCCCAGGTCGAGCGCCTTCGCGCCGAGCCAGACGTCGCCGGTGAACAGGTCCTCCGTGTCGGTCAGCCGATCGCCGCGGCGCTCCTTCACCCAGTTCACGAACAGCTCGTGGAGCTGGGTGTGCATCTTCTTCAGCCACTCGACGTCTTCGGGCTTCTCCGGCGAGAACGGGTCCAGCCGCGACTTGTTCGCGCCCGCCGTGTGCAGCCGGCGCTCGATGCCGAAGCGCTCCAGCAGGCCGGTGAACCCGAAGCCGCCGCTGATCACGCCGATCGAGCCGACCATCGACGTGCGGTGCGCGTAGATCTCGTCGGCGGCGCAGGCCAGCCAGTACCCGCCCGACGCGGCGACGTCCTCGCAGAACGCCAGCACCGGCACGCCCTTCTCGTCGGCCAGCTGCCGGATCCGCTCGGCCACCAACCCCGACTGCGTCGGCGCGCCGCCCGGCGAATTCACCAGCAACGCGACCGCCTTGAGCCGATCGTGCCCGAACGCCCTGGTCAGCGCCGTTTCCACGGCGGCGAGGTTGATCGCGCCCCTGGCCAGCGGCGACGGCGACGGCGTGATCACGCCGTGCAGCTTCACCACGGCCACGACGTCCTTGCGCTCGACCCGGTCGGCGAGCACCGGGATCCGCGAAGCCAGTTTGTCCGTAACGCTCATGAAGCCAGGCTAGCCGGATTCAGCTCATGGGGAGGATGCCGGAGCGCGTGCCGTTGACGCCGTTCACCTCGGTGCCGTTCAGCTGAGCAGGGCCGCCCTGGGGCGGGACGTCGGCCTCGCCGGCGTCGGTCTCGGAGCTGTAGTCCGGCATGTTCGGCCGGACGCCCGGGACGAACTTCGGCACCCGCAGCGTGACCTTCATGCCGGCGCCGGGCGCGGTCTCGACCATCACCGCGTAGTCGCTGCCGAAGACCTGCTGCATGCGCTGGCTGATGTTGCCGAGCCCGACGTGCGCGCCGGTGCTGTGCGCGTTCTTGACGTCCTTCAGCCGCCGCGGGTCCATGCCGATGCCGTCGTCCTCGACGCTGATCAGCGCTTCGGTGCCGTAGTCCTGCGCGATCACCGTGACGCAGCCGCCGCTGGGCTTGCTCGCGAGGCCGTGCTTGACCGCGTTCTCCACCAGCGGCTGGATGATCAGGAACGGCACGACGACGCTGAGCACCTCGGGCGCGATCTTCATCCGCACCTCGAGCCGGCCGCCGAAGCGGGCGTTCTCGATGGTCAGGTAGCGGTCGATGTTGCGCAGCTCCTCGGCGAGCGAGGTGAACATGCCCGACGTCCGGAACGAGTAGCGCGTGAAGTCGGCGAAGTCCTGAAGCAGCTCTCGGGCCTCTTCGGGATCCGTGCGGATCAGCGCGGAGATCGTGTTGAGCGCGTTGTAGACGAAGTGCGGCGAGATCTGCGCGCGCAGCGCCTTGATCTCGGCCTGCTGGAGCTGCTGCTTCGACTCGTCGAGCCGGGACAGCTCGAACTGGGTGCAGACGAACTGGGCGACGGCGTCGGCCATCTGCACCAGCCGCCCGCGGGTGCGGCCGACGACGATCAGCGCCGCCTCGGTCTCGCCCTCCACCAGCAGCGGCACGATGACCGCGGTCTTCATCCGGCAGGTGCCGCGGTGGTTGCACGGCATCCGGTCGTGCGCCACGACCTCGCGGCGGTGCTTGCGGATCGCGTTGCCGATCGCGTCGACGAGGTCGACGTAGTGCTCGTTGGCCTCGCCGTCCCAGGACAGCAGCGTGCCCTCGCTGTCGGTGATGCCCACGGCGACGCAGTCGAGCATCTGCAGCAGCTGCGTGGTGATCTTGTCGGCGGCATCCTCGTCGAGGCCGGCGCGCAGGTTCGGCGCCGCCTTCGACATCCGGTGCACCGCCTGCAGCATGGCGTCCTCCACCACGCTGGCCGGCTTGCGCTGCCGCACCAGCAGCACGATCATCGCGGCGACGAGCAGCACCACAAGACCCCACGGGACGATCTGCGCAAGCGGGAACCCGGACACGGCGTCCATGCTCTGCGCTCGACCAACCGGGTGCAAGGCCTGTTCCCACTTTCTGTCCAACTGTGCTGACCGAGGGTTGGGACAACCCTACCGAGAGTCGGATTTACTCCTCTTCCGGCTACTGTGTGCTACCTCCGGGCAGCCGCTGCGTGACGCCGAGAGGCGCTACTTCAGCAGCCGCGACATCCGGCGGTCGGCGAGCGGCTTGCCGCCCGTCTGGCAGGTCGGGCAGTACTGGAACGACTTGTCGGCGAAGGATATTTCGCGGATCGTGTCGCCGCAGACGGGGCACGGCAGCCCGGTGCGCGCGTGGACCCGCAGGCCCGACCGCTTCTCCCCCTTCAGCCGGGCCGCCTTCTGCCCCACCGACCGCTCGACGGCGTCGGTCTCGATGTCGTGGATCGCCTCGGCGAGCGTCTCCAGGGCCCCCTCGTCGAGCTTGCCGATCGTGGCGTACGGCGAGAGCTTCGCGCGGTGCATGATCTCGTCGGAGTAGGCGTTGCCGATCCCGGCGAGGAGCGACTGGTCGGTGAGCGCCCACTTCAGCCGGGTGTTCTTGCCGGCGAACAGCTCACGCAGCTGGGCGGCGTCCACGGCGAGCGCGTCCGGACCCAGCCGCGCCACGCTCGCGATCTCCTGCGGGTCCTTGACGACCCACACCGCCAAGCCCTTCTTCGTGCCCGCTTCGGTGAGGTCGAAGCCCGGCCCGGTGGCGGACTCGAGGTGCACCCGCAGCGAGATCGGGCCCTTGCCCGGCTTCAGCGGGGCCGCGGCGAGACCGTCGGACCAGCGCAGCCAGCCCGCCCGCGCCAGGTGGACGACCAGGTGCAGGTCACCGGCCACGACGTCGAGGTGCTTGCCGTGCCGGGTCGCGCCGGTGATCTCGCGGCCGTGCAGCTCGGTCCACGGCGGGGTGGCCGTCTTCAAGACGCTCAGCGATGCGACATCGATGCGGAAGATCGTCCGGCCCACGGCGTTCTCGCGCAGGTGGTGAGCCAGTGCTTCGACCTCGGGTAGCTCGGGCATGGCACCAGTGTCCTACTCGACCGGGTGGAGTGGCCCGTCGAAGTCCGGCAGCGAATGCCGCTGGATGGTCTTGGAGATCTTCTTGACCTCGCCCTGCACCGTGAACATGCCGCGGATCGTGCCGACCCAGCGCTCGGACGGCCGATCGCCGGTCACGTCGCCCTCGGTCTCCGCGACCACGGTCCACGGACGGCGCAGGATCCACCGCAGCGGGAAGAACAAGACCACGAGCAGCAGCGCCAGCAGCACCCACGCGGGCACGTTGACCTGGTCGGGCGTCCACACGACGAGGATCACCGCCAGCAGCGTGGTGACGACGATCATCGCGATCCCGGGCCCGTAACTGCCCGCGACGTCGTGCTCGAAGTCGTCGGCCGTCGCCGGTGCGCGCCATTCCATCTGGGCACGGACCACCCAGTCGCGGCCGTCTTCGCCGCGTACCAGCCGGTTCATTCAGTTGCCTCCCGGGCGCCCGCAGGGTGAGCACCTCAACGTTACCGTGCCCGGGCTCACCCGCGCGAGGGATGAGCCGGGCCACTCGCCCGCCGGAACCCGATCACCGCTGATCAAGAACCCGATGGCGCGGCCGGAGCCGGATCCGCCGGTTCGCCCGACCCGGTGTCGGACGACGCGCTGCTCGGGCACGGCTTCTCCGAAGTGGGCGTCACCGTGGTCGACGGCTCGGTCGTTGACGGCTCGGTCGCCGGCGGCTCGGTCGCCGGCGGCTCCGTCGTCGAGGCGTCCGTCGGTGAGGTGTCGGTCGGCGAGGCGTCCGTCGGTGTCTCCGTGGCGCCGGTCTCGTCGTCCTTCGGCGCCGGCTTCTTCGGCTGGTCCGTGGGCCGGCCCGACGGCGGGACCGGCTTGCCGCCGGTCGGCGACAGCTCGGGCGCGCCGGCGTCCTCCGGCGCGGGTGCGTCGGTGGACTCGGTCGTCATCGTCATGGCGGGCCGCGACGAGTCCAGCCGCGGCGCCGACGCCGGGTGCTCGGACGCGACGAACGGCGAGGAGGCGAGGTCTTCGCGCGGGGCAGGCCGGTCACCGGCACCGCCGCCAACGGCCGCGACCGGGACGTCCCCGGCGACCGGCAGTCCGGGCACCTCGTTCGCGGCGACCTGCTGCTCGCCGCTCCGCGCGCGAGGCGGCACCGCGACCCCGGTGCCGCGGCCGTTGAGCACGCCGATGCCGATCCGCGGCTCCGGCGGCTCCTGCGGCGGCGGCTGGTGGTGCGTTTCGGACGGCGGCACCACGACGAGCTCGGGCGCCCCACCGGGCAACCCGATGTCCTGCACCGGCCCCGACCCGAACAGCACCGGCCCGGCCGCGACGCCGACGGCACCCACCGCGGCGGTCGACGCCAGCGCCAGCCCGATCTTCACCTTCGAACCGACCAGGACGCCCTTGACCGTCGCGCCCAGCCCGGCCAGCACCCCGCTGCCGCCCAGCGACGCGGCGGCCGGCACCAGCAGCACCAGCACGCCGGCGTGCGCCCGCAGCGACGAGCAGACGTCGCGAAGCTCGTCCTGCGTCGCCCGGCACGACGAGCAGCCGAGCAGGTGCGCCTTGATCCGCTCCGCCTCGGCGCCGGTGACGCTGCCCGCGGTGAACCCACCGAGCTTCTCGACGACCGCCCGGCACGAATCCGGCCCGCGGTTCACCGAAAGGTGGGCCTGCAGGTACGCCGCCCGCAGCCCCTGCCGGGCCCGGCGGGCCAGCGCCGCGGTGGCGTTCGCGCTCAACCCGAAGTGGGGAGCGACCATCGCGGGCTGCTCGCCCTCGACCTCGGTCTGCCACAACACCGTCCGCCACCGCTCCGGCAAGCTCGTGAACGCCGTCGTGATCAACGTGTGCTCGGCCGTGCGGGCGTGCGTGTCGGCCCCCGCCCCGGCGCGGAAAGTCAGTTCGTCGTCGGACACCGGCACGTCCCGGCGTGCCCCGTGCCACTCCCACGACACCCGGCGGGCGACGGTCAGCAGGTAGGCGCGAACGTAGTCACGGGGACCGGCGCCCCGGCGGAGAGCCTGCAACACGCGGAAGAACGTCTCCGCGGTGATGTCCTCGGCCTCGGACCGATCGGCCGCCAGGCTCTGCGCGAGCCGCCGGACCGCGGCGGCGTGCCGCTCGAACAGCTCCCCGAACGCGGCGTCCTCGCCGTTGCGAAGCCGTTGCAGCAGTGCCTGCTCGTCGGATTCCGAGGCCGCTGGTGGCGGCACCGTGCCCAGCTCGGTCATCCGGCCCGGCACCTCCTCCCCGAAGGTCTCCCCATTCGGTCGAATGGAGACACCATACGGAGGGAATCAGCCGTCGTCACCCCTTGTACGCCAGCTGTGACACCGAAGCACCGGTCCGGGCACAGGGGGACCCGGTCACCGGACCCCTCAGGGGTGGGTATAGAGTTCTCCCCATCAGCAAGGCAATGCGGATGTAGCGCAGCTGGTAGCGCATCACCTTGCCAAGGTGAGGGTCGCGGGTTCGAATCCCGTCATCCGCTCGGGGTTGAAGGGGTCATGTCGGCGGAAAGCGCCGACATGACCCCTTCGCCATTTCACCCGGGGGGCCGAGCCCCCCGGACCCCCACGGTGCCTTTGCCAGACCTTTGGGGGGTTCCCCGCCCTGCTCCGGCCAGACTTTTGCTGGTGCCCCGGCTTTGCCTGAATCAGACGTTGGTTGGGGCGGGGGTTGGGGTTGGGGAGAGAGCTGGGGTTGGGTCAGAGCTCGTAGGTGTCGAGGATTGTGGGGGCCACCGGGGTCAGGTGGGTGTCTTCGCGCTCGGTTACCTGGCCGCGGGCCATTCGGTAGACGCGGAAGTTGTTGTCGTTCTCCGTGTCCTGGTCGTCCCACGTGTGCAGCAGGCCGTACGAGCCTGGGGCCAATTCGCCCGCACGGGTGAACAAGTCCAGGATTTCGGGGGCCAGGTGGCCGCCGTGCTTGTCGAAACCGCCGAAGTGGAGCATGGGCATTCCCGCGCTCCAGCGGAGGTCGACCAGGTCGAAGTCGCCCGCGTCGCGGATTGCGCGGTGTACGCGGTCGACCAGGCGCTCCAGGAGCGCCGCGTCGTCATCGCCGCTCGCGGTCGCCTGGATGGTCACCCAGCCGTGATATTCGAACACCCGCAGAACGGTAGCAAGCGCTCGGCGGGCGGCTCAGCGGGCCAGCGCGGACGGCTTCCCGTCGCGTCGCAGCACGTTCGACAGCACGCCCTCACCCAGCCGCTCGAACGCCGGCACCAGCTTCTCGCCGAACACGCACAACGTCCGCTCCCACGGGTGCCCGAGCGTGCCGTAGGAGAAGTCCGCCGCCAGGAACAGGTGGTAGTCCGCGCGCGGGAACACCGGCACCGGCCACCGGGCGCTCCCGGACATCAGGTGCGGGCGGACGCGGTAGGACTGGTGCTGCCAGTGCAACGCCCACATCCAGTCGTCCGGACCGCAGACCTCGCGGAACGCGGCCAGCGCGATCGTCGCGACCTGGTGCTCCTCGACCGCGTACGGGCCGAGGCGGAACTCCGCCGAAGCGCGGTCCAGGTTCCCGGGCGAAAGGTCCCAGGTCCGCGACGGCGCCGGCTCCCGGAACCCCGGCCAGGCGTGCGCGTAGGTGCTCGGCCAGAACGCCAGCTTGTCGTACACCCAGTACCAGGCGGGCTCGTCGACAACGCGGGAGACGGCTTCCCAAGCAGCATTCACGGTTTGAGACCTCGAGTCGGCCAAGCGCGGAAGAACACGCGAAAGCTTCGTGTTCGGCCTCCGGTTTGTCCAGTCCCCGTCCGCCGACCGCGAACTGTGTCACTCATCCGGGTGGGTTCTGCCAAGTTGTCACCATGCGGGTCCTCTTCGTCCACGGCGCGTTCGTCCGCGACGGCGCGTGGTGGTGGCAACCGACGGCCGACGTACTCGCCGGGCACGGTCTGCGCAGCTCAGCGGCGGTGCTGCCCAGCTGCGAGAGCCAGCCGCGCGGCGACCTCCACGCCGACGCGGAAGCCGTCCGCGTCCTGCTCGACGCCTCCGACGAGCCCGCGCTGGTCGTCGGACACTCCTACGGCGGCATGGTGATCACCACACTCGGCGCCCACCCCGCGATCCACCGGCTCGTCTACGTGACGTCGTTCCTGCCGGACGTCGGCGAGGCGCTCGCGGACTTCGGGACCGGCGAGCCCCCGGTGCACATCAGCCACGGAGACGGGACCGCGAGCGTCCGGGAGGAGCTGGTGCGGCCGCGGTTCGCCCAGGACTTCGACGACGCCACGTACGCCGCGGCCGCCGGCCGGCTCGCCCGCCAGAACGAGGCGGTGTTCGGCCAGCCGGCGACCCGGGCGGCGTGGCGGGACGTCCCGTCGACCTACGTCGTCTGCGGCGAGGACCGCGCGACGCTGCCCGGAACCCAGCGGGCCCAGGCGGCGCGCGCCACCGACGTCGTCGAACTGCCGGTGGCGCACCACCCCTTCGTCACCCGGCCGGACCTGGTGGCCGGGGTGCTGCTCAGGCCGCGTCCCACAGGGTGAGGAACGCCGACGCTTCGCTGCGGGCCCAGGGCCGCAGCCGGGCGCGGTCCCGGGCGGAGAGCTGGTACTCCTTCCCCCGGCGGACGTCGATCACCAGCGCCTCGCCGCCGGGCAGGATGTCGGGCATCGCCTGCTCCAGCACCCACAGCGCGAGCTGGGCCGACGCCTTCGCCAACGGCTCCTCCTTGAAGTAGAGCCAGGTCGCGTACCGGCGCCCGTCGCTCTTGCGCAGCCCCATCTGCGGGCTGACGCCGATCTCGAGCTCGCCGATCCGGCACCGGCCGCGGCCCACTTCGACCAGCTTCGGCGACTTGCGGCCGAGGTACCGCAGCCAGCCCTCGGCGATCGCCGCGTAGTGCGGTTTCGTCCGCTCGTCGGCGGCGTTGACGAGCGCGCGCAGCGCCACCTCGTCCTGGTTCGCCGCCCGGCCGGAACGCACCGCGTTGGCCGCCCGCCGGTAGTAGTTGAACGCCGCCCGCGCCGGATCTTCGTACTGACGGCGCTGCCGCCGGACGAACGACGACCGCGACGGCCCGGAACTCGCGCTGTAGCCCACGAATGTGGACAGGGTGATGTAGGCCATGGCCCTGCCTTCCTCCATCACGCCACCCACCGACGCGGGCGGCATCTCCCCTGGACAACGCCCATTTTAGAACATATGTACGACAGTTTCCGGGGCCTGACGGGTGACTAGCGCAGGGTGAAGGTGACGAGGTCCGCCGATTCGGAACGGGTGAGCGGCAGCCCGTCGAGCTGCCGGGTGAGCGCCGCCTCGTACGGCGTGCCGGTGGCGCCGACCTTCAGCACCAGCACCTGCTGGATGCCGTACTTGCGCAGCACGTCGACGCTGTGCGCGTCCGGGAAGGTGGTGGCCGCCGCGAGGATTTCGCCGTACTGCGGGGGCAGGAGCCCGTTGTGGCCGTTGGCCAGCGGCGGGAAGCCGTCGGTCGACCAGAACTGGTAGACGAACTCGCTGAACGGCGTGACCTCCTGGCTGATCGGCAGGATCAGCGCCGGCTTCGGGTCGTGTTCGAAGGCCTTGGCGACGTCCGGCGGGATGCCCGGCGGCGACGGGTGGGGCTGGTCGGGAATGCCCTCCAGCAACGCGAACAGCACCGGCACCACGAGCAGGACCTGGAGGAACCGGCCCTGGTCGTAGGTCGTGTCGCGGGTGCGCAGCCACTCGGCCGTGCGGGTGAGCGCACCGGCGGCCAGCACGGCCAGCAGCAGGAGCACCCAGAGCATCAGGCGGCCGGGCGTGCGCAGGGCGTCCCAGCCCGGGAGGTACCGCCACAGCACGTAGTAGGTGTAGTCGCCGCCGAAGAACTCCGAGCCGAGGGCGAACACCGTCACCACGACCGTCGCGATGCCGAGGCCCACCCGGGCCCGGACCGACCAGACGCTGAAGAACAGCCCCGCGAGCGCGACGAGCAGCAACGCCAGCCCGGGGAACAGCAGCTTCTCCGACGCGCCCGGCAGCGACACCCAGGCCGGGTCGGCGAAGGCACCGCTCCACAGGTTGAAGGGTCCCTTCTGCCAGAGCCAGGTCGAGTCGGGCGCGGCCAGCAGGCCCTGCGGCGGCGGCGAGTAGAGCTGCACCTCCTTCCAGGCGCGGGTGAAGCCGTACTCGTCGACGACGCGGCGGTAGGGGATCGTCATCAGGTACGTGACGGCGAGGAAGACCGCGATGCCGGCGCCGTCGGCCACGGCCAGCCGCGTACCGAACCGCGGCCACCGCCGCACGGCGGTGATCAGGATGAGCAGGCCGGCCACGCCGAGCAGGTAGATGAACGGCATGCCCACCGCGAAGCCGAGGGAGACCTGCCAGGCCGCCACCACCCAGCCGACGAACGCCCACCACGGCCTCGACAGCTCCGGGCGACGACCGTGCCGCAGCGAATAGCCGTGCCCGCGGGCGATCGCGAACAGCGCCAGCGCGATCCCGCCCGCCGACAGGATGTTGAGGTGGCTGGCGTGGGTCAGCCGCCAGGGCGCCCAGGCGAACGCGGTCCCGGCGAGGGCCGCCGCCTGCCAGTTGCCACCGAGCTGCCGGATGAGGACGTACGCCCCGGCGAACGCGAGCGCGAAGGAAATCAGGAAGACGGCGTTGTACCGCATGATCGCGGTGTACGGGCCGTCGCCGAACAGCCCCAGCGGCAGGTAACCGAGCAGGGAGTCCGAGAAGGCGTAGCTGTCGGGCGCCGGGTACAGGGTGTTGCCCGTCCACAAAGCACCCCCGGACGTCACGAAGTGGTGCTGCCACGCCAACTGCCAGGCCTGCAGGAGCGGGTCACCCAGGTCGCCGGTGACCAACGACTTCGGGTGCAGCACGACGGGGTAGTTGAACAGCCCCGAAATGACGAAACCGGCGAGCAGCGCGAACAGGCCCTCGCGGGCCTTCGGTGTCGGGCGAAGACGACCGAGCGCTCGTTCCGGCCTGGGTGGTGCTTCGGTGCTCAAGCGGGCTCCCCTCATGAACGCCGGTCCGGCTCTCTCCCACCGCCGTGACCAGGGCAGCCGGACCCTACCGGACCGTCCCCACGGCCCGGCGGCACGTTGTTCACCGCGAAGGACTCCCGAAACCGCGGCACTTGCGCTACGTTGCCGATCAACCTCAAACCGCAACCTCGCAGGTCGGCCGTACGTGCCAGACTGATGCCCCGAACGGCTGGATGGGGGTCGAAGGATGAGCTGGCAGGAAGATCTGCGTCGACTCGACGCGGACCTGGCGGCCGGCCGGATCGAGCCGGCTGCGCACCGGAAACAGCGTGACGAGCTGCTCGCGCAGGCGTCGGGCTCGACCGTGCCCTCGCCCGTCGCCTCCCCGCTCCGGCGCCCGGCCGCCTGGCACAGCACCAATCCCGCCAACCGTGCCAATTCCGCCAATCCCGCCAACGCCACCGATCCCACCCGCCCCGCCATCCAGCCGGTCGACCCGCGGACGGCGCCGCCCCAGCGCGTCGACACGCCGTCCTCCGGCCACCCCACGCGGGCCCCGCACCCGGCGCCGCCGTGGCAGCGGACCGACTCGGGAACGCAGAAAACGCTCTCCCACCCCGTCGTGCCGCCGGTCCCCGACCACCTCACGACCGCGCCCAGTCCCGCCGACATCAACCCGACCCGGTACCTGCGGGTCGAAGGACGGGTCCCGGGCGGCCAGGTCAGCCGGTTCCCGGAGGTCTGGCCCACCGGCGACCGGCCCGAGCCGCCCCGGCCGGAGGAGAACCCGGAGCCGGCGGGACGGCACCGCGACGGCGACGGCTCGCGACGACGGCCCACCTGGTTGTTCCTGGCCGCGGGCGTGCTGGTGGTACTGGTGATGATCGTCGGCGGGACGATGTGGCTGGGCTCCGGCACGGACAACCCGCCCCAGGCCGGGCCCCCGCCGGGCGCGCCGTCGACCGCGGCCGGGGCGCGGTCGGACCCGCTCGAGGAGCGGCTGCCCGCCCTCCCCGGCGTCCCCAACCCGAACAACTCGACGATGTCCGTCGCGAAGGGCCGCGACCTGGGGCTCTACCTGCCGAAGACGGCGGAGCTGTTCACCGGCAACGGCGCGACGCAGGTGATCTTCCGCGGTTCCGGCGACGGCGCGGTGTCCTACCTGGTCGTGGTGGTGCCGACGACGAGCGCCCCCAACGCCCAGTCCGTCGTCGAAACCCTGTACCAGCAGGCGCTGGACGCCGGGTTCAAGCCGGTCCAGTCGCCGGTCCGGACGGTCTCCGGCAGCGACGGCGCGAAGTTCCTGAACACCACGTGGTACGGCTCGGGCAACAACGTCGTGATCGTCGGGACCGCCCAGCCCTACCGCAGCCAGCTGGGCCTGAGCGGCGAGCAGGACCGGGCCGTGAAGGCGTTCGAAGACGTGCTGCCGGCGGGCTGAGCGGCAAGTCACGAATCGACCCTCTGGACTTCGGCGAGGGGCCCTGAGTGCACAATGATGCGTGAGCTGGCTCGGCCGGCAACGCTGACGAGAAGGGGGCCGGGTTTGTCCTGGCAGGAGGAACTGCGTCGGTTGGACGAAGAGCTGGCCGCCGGCCAGATCTCGGCGGACGACTACCGGGTGCGCCGGGACAGTGTCCTGTCCGCGGCAGTCAACGCCGAACCCCAGGCCGCACCGCCCGCGGACAATCCGGCGGAGAGCACCCAGATCATCGCCCCGGTGACCCCGCCGCCCGGGCAGCCGCAGGCGGGCGGGACGCCGTCGGCCGAGCAGACCCAGATCGTGAACGCCTCGTTCGGCGACGCCGAACGCACGCAGGCGGTCAACCAGGGCGGAGCGCCGCAGGGGTGGGCGCCGGCGGGCCAGGGTGACGCGGAGCGGACCCAGGTCGTGCCCGGCGTTCCCCCGCAGTCGGTCTCCGGCGCGTACCGGCGGCAGGGCCAGGGTTCCGGCGGGTTCCCGGCCCAGCAGCCGCAGTACCAGCACCCGCAGGGCCAGCAGATGCCGTGGGCCGTGCCGAGCCAGGACACCAGCACGCCGTGGGGTGGCTCCGAATTCCCGGCCGACACCAACTGGGTCGGCCAGGGCCCGGAGCCGTCGTTCGAGACGACGTCCCGGAAGGGCGGCGGCGGCAAGAAGATCGTCGCGATCGTCGTCGCGGTGGTCGTCCTCGCCGGTCTCGGCGTCGGTGGCTACTTCCTGTTCTCGGGCAACGACTCCGGCAACCCGACGCCGCCGGCCGCCTCGTCCGGCCCGGCTCCGACCCCGCAGAAGCCGAAGGACGACCGGGAGATCGCGAAGCTGCCGGGCACCGTGCAGTGGAACACCGACTTCCCGACCTTCGACGACCTGAAGGCGGCGAAGGTCCTCACCGACGAGGAGTACGACGCCCTCGCCGGCGCCAACCCGACCGTGTCCCGCGGATCCGCGTCGACGCTGCCCTCCGGGGCGACGATCGTGGTCATGACCGTCAAGACCGCCGGCAGCTCCGCCGCGAGCGAGGCGGTCGACAAGCTCGTCAACCTGCAGGCGAAGTACAAGCTGACGAAGTACACCGGCACCACGCCGCCCGGCGTCGAGGTGATGCAGCTCGTCCGCGAAGACGGCAAGGCTCTCGTGCGCGCGCACTACGTGCACAAGCAGACTGTCGTCCGGGTGCACGTGGACGGCGGCGACATGGCCAGCGTGTCCCAGGTGTTCGACGAAATCCTCGCGAAGCAGCTGGCCGAGCTGCCCGCCAACGGCTGACATGCCGGGTCGCCGTCCCGGGCGGCCGGGGCCCCGCTCGGCCGCCTGCACCGTCGTCACCCGGGATCGGCTGGCCGCGGCCGAGGTGCTCGCCGCGTCGTACCGCGCCCACCACCCGGGGCACGACTTCGTCCTGCTGGTCGCCGACGGCGACACCGCGGCCGGCGACCTCGGCCTCGACCCCGACGAGTACTTCCGGCTGGTCACCTGCCACGCCGGCGCGGACCTCGCCGACGTCCTGCGCCCGCTGCTGCTCGCGAAGCTGCTCGACCGCTTCGACGTGGTCGTCCTGCTCGACCCGGACATCGAGGTCCACGCGCCGTTCGAGGACGTGAGCCTGCTCGCGGGCGACCACGGCCTGGTCGCCGCCGCGGCCCTGCTCGCCCCGCTGCCGCAGGACGGCCTCGAACCCGAAGACGTCCCCGGTGTGTTCGACGGCTTCCTCGCCGCCGGGCAGGCCGCGCGGCCGTTCCTCGAGCACTGGGCCGGGCACGCCCGCCGCCGTCCGCCGCACCGGACCGGCCCCGACCGGCGGTGGCCCGAACTCGCGGGCGGCCTGTTCGACCTGTTCGTCGTGCGTGATCCCGGGCTCGCGGTCGGCTACTGGAACCTGCACGAACGGCGCCTGGCCGGTGACCCGCCTGCCGTGTCGGGGCAGCCGCTGCGGTTCTTCGCCTTCCGCGGCTTCGACCCCGGACGGCCGTGGCTGCTGACCGGCGACTACCCCGAGCGGCCGCGCGTGCGGCTGTCCGCCGAACCGGTCCTGCGCCGCCTGTGCGAGGCGTACCGCGAACGCCTCGGCTCGGCGAAGCCCGTCGAGAACCGGTTCGCCGCCCTGCCGGACGGCTCACCGCTGACTGTCCCAATGCGACAGCTCTACCACGAGGCGTGGCTGCGCACCGAGCGTGCGCAGCACACCCCCGGCTCGCTCGACGTCGTGGCCGACAAGGTGCCGCCCCACCCCTTCGGCGACGACGACGGCCGCGCGTTCCGCCAGTGGCTGGCCGAACCCGCGTCCCCGCTCGACGCCGCCGCCGGCCTGACCCGGCTGGCGGCCGCGGTGTGGCTCTCCCGCGTCGACCTGCAGGCGGTGTTCCCGCACCCGCGCGGCGAGAACGCGGCCGGCTTCCGTGAGTGGTGCTCGACCCACGGCGTCCAGGAAGGACTGCTGCCGGCCTGGGCACTGCCGGCCGCCCCGCCGCCACCGGTCCCCCCGGTCCGCGACTTCGGCGTCAACGTCGTCGGCTACCTGACGGCCGGGCTCGGGCTCGGCGAGATGGCCCGGGTCGTGCGGCGGGCGATAGCGGCCGCCGGGGTGCCGATGGTGTCGGTCGTCGAGGAGCATTCGCTGGCCGGCTCGGCCCCCACCGGCCTGGCCACCCCGGACGACGTGGGGGCGCCGCGGTTCGGCGTCAGCCTGCTGACCGTGAACTCCGACTTCACCCGGCTGATCCTCGACAGCCACCCGGACGCCGGCGCCGGCCGCTACCGGATCGGCCTGTGGGCGTGGGAGCTGGAAGACTTCCCCGTCGCGATGCACGACGGGTTCGCCCTGGTCGACGAGGTCTGGACGCCGAGCGAGTTCGCGACGAGGGCGATCGCCGCGCACTCCCCCGTCCCGGTCCGGACCATTCCCGTGCCGGTGCCCGATCCCGGCCCGGTGGCGCGCGAGCCGGGTGCCACGACGCAGTTCCTGTTCATCTTCGACTTCAACTCCACCGGCGGCCGGAAGAACCCCTGGGGAGTTGTCGACGCGTTCCACCGCGCCTTCCCGGACCGCGACGACGTCCGGCTCGTGCTCAAGGCCACGGGCGGGCACCGCAACGTCCCGGCGGTCGAGCGGCTGCGCCGGGTGATCGGCGACGACCCGCGGATCGAGCTGCTGGAGCGGTACCTCACCGTCGCCGAACTCGACGACCTGTATGCCAGGACCGATGCCTACGTGTCACTCCACCGCAGCGAAGGGTTCGGGCTCACGGTCGCGGAGGCGATGGCCAGGGGGTTGCCGGTGATCGCGACGGACTACTCGAGCACGACCGAGTTCTTCGGGCCCGGGCACGGCTGGCCGATCCCGTGCACGATGACCGACGTCGGCCCGGACTGGCCGCCCTACCACCCCGGCGGGCGCTGGGCCGAGCCCGACCTCGACGCCGCCGCGGCCGCGATGCGCGCCGTCGCGGACGACCCCGCCGAAGCTCGCCGTCGTGGCCAGGCGGCCCGCGAGCACGTGCTCCGGACCCGCTCGACCGAGGTGGCCGCGTCATGGATGCGGGACCGGCTGGCCTCCGCACACCGGACGTGGCTGGCCAGCCAGTCCGCCGGACCGCCGCCCCGGCATCCGCTGGTCGCGCGCGCCCGTCGCCTGCTGCGCCCGGTGCGGGCCGCGGCGCGCAAGTTCCGGGGGGCGACGTGACCACGACCGGACGAGGACCCCGGCCGGCGCTGCCGCCGGTCTACGAGGCGTTCCTCCCGCGCGAACACGCCTTGTACCGGCCGCGCCACGGCCGCAGCCAGCTCGTCGCGCTGATCTGCGCGATCGTCTTCCTCGCGACGCCCGGCCTGTCGGCCGTGGCCGGCGCGCGCCCGAGCCAGTTCGAAAACCGGGCACTGACGCCGTTCCCGAGCTTCGGGCAGGGCTGGTCGTTCTTCCCGCAGTTCACCCGGTGGGCGACCGACCACCTGGTGTTCCGCGAGCAGGCGGTGCACGCGGCCGACGGCATCAGCCGTGGCGTGTTCGGCGAGCCGCCACCGCTGAACCAGGAGAACCAGCAGAACCCGCTCCAGGTCCCGGTGCCCGCCCCGGACAGCCCGAAGTACGACCGGCGGCAGTTCCCCAACGTGATCGAGGGCAAGAGCGGCTGGCTGTACCTCGGCGACGAGGTCACCAGCCACTGCGTGCAGGCGTCCAACCTCGACACGACGTTCGCCCAGCTGCGCAGCTTCCGCGACGGCATCGAGGCGTCGGGACGGCAGCTGGTCGTGGTGGTCGCGCCGGACAAGGTGGGCATGGTCCCCCAGTACCTGCCCGACAACTACGTCGGCAAGGACTGCCACGACGCGATCGAAGGCGACTTCTGGCGCCGCGTCGACGCCGAGAACTTCATGATCGACCCCCGCCGTCCGATCCAGGACTGGGCGAACCGCAAGGGCGCGCCGGTGTACGGGCCGCAGGACGCGCACTGGAGCGACGAAGGCGCGATCAGCGCGGTGCGGGCCGTCGTCGAGAAGCTGCGGCCGGGCATCAGCGCGGGCTGGCGGATCCAGCCCAAGGAAGACTGGCAGGTGCCGGCCGACCTGCCACCGCTGATCGGCCGGACCGGGCAGACCGAAGGCACCCACTACGCGCTCATGCCGGATGGCACGACCGACCGCACCCGGCCGATGCCCGCCGACTACATCCCGCCGGTGCACACCGACACCGCCACCGGCGAGGGCACCTACGGCCTGCGGACGGCCTGGCTCGGGGACTCGTTCACCATCCGGACCCTGCCGTACCTGGCCGCGACCTTCCGCGATCTGACCGCCCTGCACACCAGCACGGCCGACCACGACGGCGGCGCCGCGGCCGCGGACCTGCTGCAGCGCAGCGACGTCGTCGTCATCGAGCTCGCCGAGCGCGGGCTGGTCGTCGGCTCGGTTTCGATGCTGTCGCCCGCCGTGCAGCAGAACATCTTCACCAAGCTCGCCCGCTGACCGCACCGACCGGGGGAACGACGAATGGCTCCTGACCGCTTGGCCGCCGCACTGGCTCGCCTCGACGAACACCGCGAGCTGCACCTGCCGCTGCGCCGGACCGACCTGCTCGGCCGCCTGGCCCTGCGGTTCCTCTGGAAGCGCCAGGTGAAGTGGCAGGTCGAGGCCAACCTCGCCGTCCGCGACGCGCTGGTGGCCGTGCACGAGCTGGTCCGCGCGCACCACGAGCAGCTGGGCGAAGCCGGTGGCCACGGTGTCGTCCGCGTCGACCACCTGGCCCGCGAGCTCGACCAGCTCCGGCAGCAGGACCAGACGATGACGGCCGGGCTGAACCAGCGGCTGTACTCCGGGCTCGGCCGGCTCGAAACCCAGCTCAGCGACCTGCGGCTGCAGCAGGCGCAAACGGCCGAAGCCGAAACGGACGCCGAGCAGCGCCTGAAGTCGCTGGAGGCCCAGGTCGCGGCCCTCAGCTCGACGGCGGCCGACGTCCGGCTGCGGCACGCCCAGCTGGACGTGGCGCTCGACCGGATCCGCGCCGGGCAGCCGGTGCCCGAGGTCGCCCCGGCGGTCGCCGACCGCGAGTCGTTCCTCGAGCTCGCGCTGTCCGAGCTGCTCGACGGCCCGGCCGACCACGTCCGGACCGCCCGCCGGGCCCACCTGCCGCTGGTTTCGGCGGCGCGGGAGGCCGGCGCGACCGGGCCGGTGTTCGACGCCGCACCCGCCCGCGGGGAGTGGCTCGAGGTCCTGCGGTCCGCCGGTCTGCCGTACCGGGCGGCGTCGGGCAACTCGCTCGTCCGGCAGCACTGCGCGGGACTCGGCCTCGACGTCGAACCCGCGGAGCCGCTCGCCGCGCTCGCCGCTGTTCCGCAGCGTTCGCTGGGCGCGGTCACCGCGTTCCGGTTCGCCGAGCGGCTCACGCCCGGCGCCTTCGCCCGCTTCGCCGACCTGGCCGCGACGGCGCTGCAGCCGGGCGGGGTGCTCCTCGTCGAGCTGCCGGGCGACGGCGAAGCCGGGCTGGACCCGTTCGCCGTCACCCCGCCCCACCCGATCTACCTGCGGTTCGTCGCCGAGTCGGCGGGCTTCGGCGACGTCGAAGTCCGGGCGTCGGAGCCGGTCGGCGGGCTCGGCGAGCGCCGCTGCCTGATCGCCCGCCGATGACGGGCTCGCGCGCGCACGTCGCGATGTGGACCCCGCTGCCCCCGCAGACCAGCGGCATCGCCGACTACAGCTACCGGCTGCTCGCCGCGCTGGCCGAGCTCACCGACGTCGTCGCGGTGACCGACGGTCCCGGCGCCCGCTCGCCCCGCGGCGTGTCCATCGTCAGCCGGGACGAGGTCCAGGCCGACCTGCACATCTACCACATGGGCAACCACGCGGGCGTGCACGAGTGGATCTACCGCCGGGCACTCGCCGTGCCCGGGCTGGTCGTCCTGCACGACCCGTCCCTGCTCGACTTCCACGACGGCATCTTCGGCGGTTTCCACACGCCCGGATTCGAAGCCGAGGTGCGCTACGCCCACGGCCCGATCCACGGCCGCAAGGACGATCCCACCCTGCTGCACGGCATGCCCGTGCTCGAGGTCGACGGCGTGCCGACCCTGGACCGCGCGACACTGACGATGGAACGCCGGCTCGTGACGGCCAGCCGTGGCGTCCTGGTGCACGACCCGCACACGGCGGAGTTCCTGAACGCGCGCTACCCGGGTGTCCCGGTGTTCGCGGTACCGCTCGGCGCGACCCTGCTCGACACCTCCCGGCGGGACGAGATCCGGACCGGCCTCGGCTGGACCGACGACCAGGTCGTCTTCGGCGTGTTCGGGGGCCTGGGCGGGCACAAGCGGGTGCCGGCCGCGGTGCTGGCCTTCGGCGAGCTGCGGCGCCGCTGGCCGAACGCCCGGATGATCATCGCCGGGCACGCCGCCACCCCGGCGCTGCTGGCCGACCTGCGCCGGACGATCCAGGAGACCGGGGCCGCCGGGTCCGTGCACCTCGAGCTGTCCCCGGACGAGGACCGGTTCGACGAGCTGATCCTCGCCTCGGACGCCGTGATCAGCTTGCGCTGGCCGACGGCAGGCGAGACGAGCGCGACGATGATGCAGGCACTCGGCGCGGGGCGCGCGGTGATCACGAGCGACCTGCCGCAGCACCGGCACTTCGACCCGGCGTTCTGCTTCACCGTGCCCACCGATCCGATCGGCGAGGCGAAGGGGCTGTACCGGATCCTCGAACGCGGGATGTGCTGGCCGGAGGAGCTGCGCGCGGCCGGCGAGCTGGCCCGCAAGTGGGCGGCCGACCACGCCGACTGGCCGATCGCGGCGCGGGGGTACGCGGCCGCGGTCGAGGGGACGCTGGCGGCCCCGACGCCGTCCTCGCCTCCCGAACGGCACGGCGTCAACGTGTTCGCCGACGTCCGGGCCACCACGGGGCTGGCGGAATCCGCACGGCGGCTGACCAAGGTGCTCGCCGCGTCGGGCACCGGGCTGACGCTGACCGAGGTCGACAGCCACGCCCCCTACCGCACGGTCCCGGTCCCGCCGGAGCTCGCCGGGCTGCGGCGCGGCAAGGAGTTCGACGTCGACCTGTGGCTGCTCAACGTCAACGAGTGGCAGCTGATCCCCGAGCACGCGCTGGACCGCTACACGATCGGGCTGTGGGCGTGGGAACTGCCGTCACCCCCGGCCCAGGCGCGCCCGCACCTGCCGGGGATCGACGAGCTGTGGGTGGTCTCGTCGTTCGTCGCGGACGCCTTCCGGACCATCACGGACAAGCCGATCACGGTCGTGCCCAACGTCGTGCCGCCGGCCCCGGACGCGGCCGGCGACCGCGCGCGGTTCGGCCTGCCTGAGGACGGCTTGATCGTGCTGTTCACCTTCAGCGCGTCATCGAGCGACGCCCGGAAGAACCCGTGGGCGGTGCTCGAGGCGTTCCGGCGGGCGTTCCCGCCCGGCGACCGCGGCCCGCGAGCCCACCTGGTGCTCAAGGCGAACAACCTGGAGCTGTTCCCGGAGCTGGACGCGGCGCTGAGCGAAGCGGTCGCCGGGGTCGGCGGCACGCTGATCCGGCGCGAGATGTCCCGCGCCGACATGGACACCCTGCTGGCCACGTGCGACGTGTACGCGTCGCTGCACCGCTCGGAAGGCTTCGGGCTCGGCATGGCCGAAGCGATGGCCATGGGCAAGGCCGTGGTGGCGACCGGTTTCGGCGGCAACACGGACTTCATGCCACCGGGTTCGGCCGCGGTGGTCGGCTACGACGTCCGTCCGATCACCGCCACCGACCACCGGTACGGCGGCGCCGGCTTCGGCGACTGGTACCCGGTGGGCGGGCTGTGGGCGGAACCGGACGTCGATCAGGCCGCCCGCTGGCTGCGGACGCTCGCCGGCTCCCCGCGGCTGCGTGCCGAAATGGGGCGCCGTGCGGTCCGCGCGATCGAGGAGTGGTCCGGTCCGGAAGCCGTCGGCCGGATCGTGACGGCCAGGCTCGCGCAGCTGGCCCGGGAGCGTCACTGACGCTGCCGGGCCTCCAGCTCGGTGACGCGGTGTT
The DNA here is from genome assembly GCF_026017845.1 of Amycolatopsis mediterranei. NCBI lineage: Bacteria > Bacillati > Actinomycetota > Actinomycetes > Pseudonocardiales > Pseudonocardiaceae > Amycolatopsis > Amycolatopsis mediterranei. Next base: position 101,188 of record NZ_CP100416.1, on the reverse strand, counting down.
CGAGGGCGGCGGCCCAGCGCCGGGTCTCCTCGGTGGTGCGGCGCGCCCGCTCCAGCTCGCGCCGCGCCTCCTCGAGCTGCTCGCCCAGCTCGACGCGGGACTGCTGGACCTGCGCCACCGTCTCCTCGAGGCGGCGGATGTACCCGACCTCGCCCGGGCGGGCGGCTTCCGAAGCGGTGAACTGCGCACGCAGCTTGGCCAGCGCATACGGCTCGAAGTCGTCGAAGACGTTGGCCGGCGCCGAAAGCAGCTTCAGGCCCTCGGCGTCGTCGGCCTGGGCGTAGAAGCGGTTGAGCCCGTCGAACAACCCGCACCGGTAGCCGGCGTCGAGGAGCATCGGCTCCCATTCGTGGTGGGTCGGCGTCGGCGAGCCGGGCGCGGTCGCCTCGATCACGAGCACGCGCGGGCGGTGCCGCCGCCAGTCCGCGCCCTCGATCACCGCGCATTCGGCGCCCTCGACGTCGATCTTGAGGAAGTCGAGCTCGCCCGGGTGCTCGTCGAGGAGCGCGGCCAGCGTCGTGACCTCGACCTCGATGTCCCGGATCGCCCAGTCCTCGCGGTACTGCGCGGCGAGCGAGCCCTCGATCGTCGACCGTCCCCATTGGCCGTCGACCGCGTGCAGCACGGTCGTCCCCGGCTTCGCCCCGACGGCGACCCGCAGGTTGACGTCTTCCGGGCGGTCGCGGTCGAGCTCGGCGGCGAGCGTCGGTTCCGGCTCGACGTTGATCCCGCGCCAGCCCAGGTCGTAGAAGTGCTTGGTGACCGAGTCCAACGTCGGGTACCCGGCACCGAGGTCGACGTAGCGACCGGTCGACTGGCCGGCGAAGACCCGGGCCAGGACGACGTCCTCCCCGTTCTGCGCGTAGGAGATCACGGCAGCGGGATCCCGGCTTTTCCGGCTTCGAACCGGACGTCGTGGTCGACCATCATGGCCACCAGGTCCTCGAACCCGACCTCCGGCTTCCAGCCGAGCTCGGTGTGGGCCTTGGTGGCGTCGCCGACCAGGAGGTCCACTTCGGCGGGCCGGAAGAAGCGCGGGTCCTGCTCGACGAACCGCTCCCAGTCGTCGAGGCCGGCGTGCTTGAACGCGAGGTCGACGAAGTTGCGGACGCTGTGCGTGCGGCCGGTCGCGACGACGTAGTCCTGCGGCTCGTCCTGCTGCAGCATCTGCCACATGGCGCGGACGTAGTCGCCGGCGAAGCCCCAGTCGCGGCGCGGGTCGAGGTTGCCCAGCACCAGCTTTTCCTGCAGCCCCAGCTTGATCCGCGCGACCGCGTTGGTCACCTTGCGGGTGACGAACTCGATGCCGCGGCGCGGGCTCTCGTGGTTGAAGAGGATGCCCGAGCAGGCGTAGAGGCCGTAGCTGTCGCGGTAGTTCACCGTGATGTCGTGCCCGAACACCTTCGCGACGCCGTAGGGCGAGCGCGGGTAGAAGGGCGTGGCTTCGGTCTGCGGCGATTCGCGGACCTTGCCGAACATTTCGGAGCTCGAGGCCTGGTAGAAGCGGATGGGGTTGTTCTGGCTGCCGCCGACCATCCGGATGGCTTCCAGGATCCGGAGCACGCCGAGCCCGGTGACGTTCGCGGTGAGTTCGGCCTGCTTGAAGCTCAAGGCGACGAAGGAAATGGCGCCGAGGTTGTACACCTCGTCCGGCTGCACCTGCTCCAGAACCCCGACCAGGCTGGACAGGTCCTGCAGGTCGCCCTCGACGATCTCGACGAACGGGTACCCCGCGCGGATCATGTCGATCCGGGGATTGTTCTGCCCCTTGACCAGGCCGAAGACCTCGTACTGCTTCTCATGGAGGAGCTCGGCGAGGTATTGGCCATCTTGACCGGTGATACCGGTGATCAACGCACGACGCACCCGCTGAGGATAGCCGGGTGACCATGCGTCCGAGCAGGTTAGCCCGAAGGTGTGACTTCCGCCGTGTCGGTGAACGCCTTCCCCCTCCCGGACGCCCTCTGAGCAGAGCATCGGCCGGGAGAGGAGGCGCCGTGATCTGGATCGGCCTGGTCGGCGTCCTCGCCGTCGTGTTCCTGGTGCGGGCGGTCCGCGTGGTGCGCCGGGTCAGGCGGGGCGACGCGGTGTGACGAGCCCGGACTCGTAGGCCAGCACCACCAGCTGGGCGCGGTCGCGCGCGCCGATCTTCGTCATGATGCGGCTGACGTGGGTGCGGGCCGTCGCCGTCGAGATCACCAGGTGGGCGGCGATTTCGTCGTTCGACATCCCGCCCGCCACCAGGCCGAGCACCTCGCGCTCGCGGTCGGTGATCTCCCGGACGGCGCTGGTGTCGATGCGCCGGTTTTCGGGACGGCCGACGAACTCCTGGATCAGCCGGCGCGTGACGGTCGGCGCCAGCAGCGCTTCGCCGTTCGCGACGACCCGCAGCGCGCGCAGCAGCTCGACCGGCTCGGTGTCCTTCAGCAGGAACCCGCTGGCGCCCGCACGCAGAGCTTCGTAGACGTACTCGTCGACGTCGAACGTGGTCAGCACCAGCACTTTCGTTCCGGCGAGGTCCGGGTTCGCGGTGATCCGGCGGGTGGCTTCGAGGCCGTCGACGCCGGGCATCCGGACGTCCATCACGACGATGTCGGGGTGGTGCTCGATCGCTCCGGCGACCGCTTGCTCGCCGTCGCCCGCCTCGCCGACGACCTCGAAGCCGTCTTCGGTCTCCAGCAGCACGCGGAACCCGGCGCGGACCAGCACCTGGTCGTCGGCCAGCAGGACGCGGATCATGCTTCCCCCTCGATCGGTAGCTCGACGCACACTTCGAAACCGCCGTCGACCGGCCCGGCGGTGCACCGGCCGCCGAGCGCCGCGGCGCGTTCGCCCATGCCCCGCAGGCCGTGGCCCGGGGTCGGCTGGGCGGTGCCACGGCCGTCGTCGCGGACCCGGAGCGTGACGGCCCCCGGTCGCCGCTCGAACCGGACGTCGACGCGGTGGGGCTGGTCGGCGTGCCGGACGACGTTGGTCAGCGACTCCTGCAGGATCCGGTAGGCGGCGGCGTCGACCGGGGCCGGGAGGTCGCCGGGTTCGCCGTGGACCTCGACCGTGAGCCCGGCGTCGCGGGCGTGGTCCAGCAGCTCGCCGGCCTGCGCGAGACTCGGGGCGGGCGCCTTGTCCTCCCCGGACCGCAGCACGGCCAGGGTGGCGCGCAGGTCCTTCAGCGCGGACGCGCTCGCCGCCTTGATGTTCAGCAACGCCTCTTTCGCCTGCTCGGGCCGCCGGTCGGCGACGTGCGCGGCGACCCCCGCCTGGACGTTGATCATCGCCAGGCTGTGCGCGACGACGTCGTGCACCTCGCGGGCGATGCGCAGCCGTTCCTGCTCGGCGAGCCGGTGGCGGTGCTCGTCGGCCTGGCCGCGGCGGGCGGCGAGCGCGTCGAGCTGGTACCGGACGGCGGTCCCGACCCCGATCACGGCGGTCAGCCAGACGACGAGGAACGCGGCCCCGGTTTCCAACGCGAAAGACCTGGTCGTGATGACGTGCACGACGTAGGCGGCGGCGAGGGCCGAGGCACCGGTGATGCCCGCGGTGAGGGGTCCGCGCTGCCGGGTCAGCACGAACAACGCGATGGTCGGGACCACGATGACCGGGCCGCCGGGCAGGCCGGAGGTGTAGTAGCCGAACGCGGAGGCGGCCGCGACCAGGAAGAGCGTCAGCGGGAAGCGGTGGACGAGCAGCAGCGTGAGGACGGTCGCGGCGAGCCACGCGAAACCGATCGGCGTCAGCGGCGACGCCCCGGGCTGCCACCGCGACGACGCACTGGTCGCCCCGATCACGAAGACCCCGACGACGACGGCGCGCGCCACGCGTCCTGCCCACGGAGGCCTTCTCATGCCGCGAAACTACCTGCCGCGGCCAGGCTGCGCGTCCGTCTCGAAGCGCACTGCGGACGTACGCCGTCAGTCGAACACCAACGGCAGCTTCGCCGCCGTTTCCTCGTCGGCCGGGGTGTAGGTCGACACGGTGATCTCGGACCGGCGGCCGTAGTAGAGGTAGGTGAAGTTGAACTGCAGCAGCCCGACGTCCGGGTGCAGGTACCGCTTGGTGCGGATCGGCTCCGAGTTGACGTCGTGGTGCGGCCACAGCTCGGCGAACAGCGGCGACTCCGCCTTGAGCCGCTTCACCAGCTGTTTCCACGCCGGCTCCGCGACGTGGTCGGCCATCGCCGCGCGGAAGGACGCGATCACGCGCGGGATGTTCGCCTCCCAGTCGAGCATCCGCTTGCGCCACTCGGGGTTGAGCAGGCACTGGACCAGGGTGTTCCGATCGCCGAACGGGATGGCGTCGACGTCGCCCATCAGCCAGGTGTACCCGCGGTTGTAGGCCAGCAGGTCGCAGCGGGCGTTGCGGACCGCGACCGGGTACGGCTCGAGCTTCTTCAGCATCAGCTCCATCGCCGGCGTGATGACCTGGTTGTCCTTTTCGTTCTCCGGATCGGGCGCGCCGGCCAGCCGGAAGAGGTGCGTGTGCTCGTGCGGGTCGAGCCGCAGCGTGCGGGCGATCGCCTGCAGGACCTGCTCGGACGCGTTGATGTCGCGACCCTGCTCGAGCCACGTGTACCAGGTGACCCCCACGCCGGCGAGCTGCGCGACCTCTTCGCGGCGCAGTCCCGGCGTCCGCCGGCGTCCCACGATCGGGAGGCCGACCTGCTCGGGCGTGATCCGTTCACGCCGGCTCCGCAGGAACCTCGCCAGCTCCTGGCGACGGAGTCCGGATTCGACAACGGTGGTCATGGTGCCAGGATGGCACGCTCTCGAACCTGGTACCAGGTAGTGACAGTACCCGGATAAACAACAACTGGTACCAGGTTAAAGCCGGGTCGATCGTAGTACCCATGAGCACGACTGAACTTGCGCCGAGCACCCCCGGCGCCGAATTCCGGCCGGGACTGACCCCCGCCGGCCTGGTCACGGTGCTGCTGGGGGCGGCACTGCCGATCATCGACTTCTTCATCGTCAACGTCGCGCTGCCGACGATCGACGCCGACCTCCACGCGTCCACCGCCACCCTGGAGCTGGTGGTGGCCGCCTACGGCATCGCGTACGCGGTGCTGCTGGTGGTCGGCGGGCGCCTCGGCGACTCCTTCGGCAGGCGGCGGCTGTTCTTCGCGGGCCTCTGGCTGTTCACGCTGACGTCCCTGGCCTGCGGCATCGCCCCGACGGCCGGCACGCTGGTGGTGGCCCGCGCCGCGCAGGGGGCGGCGTCGGCCCTGCTGCTGCCGCAGGTGCTTTCGATCATCCAGGCGACCACGTCCGGCGAAGAGCGTTCGCGGGCGCTGGGGCTGTTCGGCGCGACCGGCGGCCTCTCGACGGTGGTCGGCCAGCTCCTCGGCGGCGGCCTGGTGGCCGCGGACCTGTTCGGCACCGGGTGGCGGCCGATCTTCCTGGTGAACGTGCCCATCGGCCTGGTGGTGCTCCTGCTGGCCCGCCGCCTGCCGGAGAGCCGCGCGCACAACCCGCTGGGCGTCGACCGCCTCGGCACGCTGCTCCTGGCGGTCACGCTGCTGTCGCTGCTGGTCCCGCTGATGGAAGGCCGGGCGCTGGGGTGGCCGGCGTGGACGATCGCGCTGCTGGCCCTGTTCCCGGTTTCCGCCGCGGCCCTGGTCCACGTCGAACGGCGCCTGGAGCGGACCGGCGGCACGCCGCTGCTGCCGCCGTCGGTGCTGCGGCTGCCGAGCGTGCGGCGCGGGCTGATGGTGGCCGTGCCGTTCTTCGGGGCGTTCGGCTCGTTCATGTTCGTGTTCGCGATGACGCTGCAGGAAGGCCTGCACTTCGGCCCGCTGGGCGCGGGTGGGGCGCTGACGCCGCTGGCGGTCGCGTACTTCACGGTGTCGATGCTGAGCAGCCGCCTGGTGACCCGCTACGGCCAGAAGGTCGTCCCGCTCGGTGGCGCGATCACGGCGGTGGGCATGGTGGCGCTGCTCTGCACGACGTTGTCCACCTGGCCGCACGTGACGATCCTCGACCTGGCGCCGTCGATGGTGGCGATCGGCGTGGGCAACGCCCTGGCGATGACGACGCTGTTCCGGATCGTGCTCTCCCACGTGCCGACGGACCTGGCCGGCGTCGGCTCCGGCGTGATGACGACCAACCAGCAGACGTCGCTGGCGCTCGGCGTCGCGACGCTGGGGAGCCTGTACGCGGCACTTTCGGGTTCGCTGGGGAGCCGGGACGCGTTCGCGCTGGTGATCGGCCTGGTGGCGGTGCTGGCGGCGATCGTCGCGATCACCGGCCGGCGGCTGCCGGATCCGCGCGCGTAGAAATCCGGGATTCACCCGTCGGAAAAACCGGGCGCCGGACGACTATGGAGGTGTGACGGAACCTCGGGTACGACCGGACCCGGCCTTCGCGCTGCTCGGGCTGTACGAGACGGCCCTGCCGGAGGTCTACGGGTACCTGCTGTCCCGCTGCGGCGACCGCACGCTCGCCGAGGAGCTGACGTCCGAGACGTTCCTCGGGGCGGTCGCCGCCTGTCGCAAGGAGTACGCACCTCCAGTGAGCACCGGGTGGCTGATCGGCGTCGCCCGGCACAAGCTCGCCGACCACTGGCGGCGCAAAGAACGTGAGGAACGCGGACTGCGGCTCGTCCACCACAGCGAGCCGGACATCGAGGACCCGTGGGACGAGCAGCTCGACGCCCTGCGCGCGAGACAGGTGCTCGAGTCGCTGGGGCCGCACCACCGGGCGGCACTGACCCTGCGTTACGTCGACGGCCTCGGCGTCCCCGAGGTCGCCGGCCACCTGGGGCGCAGCGTGCACGCCACGGAGGCGTTGCTCGTGCGGGCCCGCGCCGCGTTCCGGCGCGCTTACGAGGAGAAGGAGGGTCGCGATGCCTGAGCCTTTCGACGCGCTTCGCCGTCCCTCCGAGCGGGTCGCCCCCGACCCGGACTTCGCCGCCGAACTACGCGACGACCTGCGTCGCGCGATCTTGAACGGAGCCGATATGACGACCACCGCAGTCCCAGCCACTGCTGCCTCCCTGCGTTCGCTGACGCCCTACCTGGCGGTTTCCGACGCCCGCGCGGCACTCGACTTCTACGTGGAGGTGTTCGGCGCGGTCCGCCGCGGCGACCCGATCCTGATGGACGACGGCCGCGTCGGGCACGCGGAGCTGGCCATCGGCGACGCGGTGCTGATGCTCGCCGAGGAGTACCCGGAGATCGGCCACGTGGCCCCGCGCGAGGGTGGCGCGTCGGTGCGGGTCGAGGTCCCGGACGTGGACGGTTCGGTGGCTCGCGCGCTGGAGCTGGGCGCAACGCTGATCCGCGCGGTGAGCGATTCGCCGTACGGCAGGGGCGGCTCGTTCCGCGACCCGTTCGGCCAGCGCTGGCTGGTGTCCCAGGCGGCGACGGCGGCTGCCGGCCCGCGGCCGGCCCGCCACGGCGAGGCCATGTACTTCACGTTCCAGGTCCCGGAGGCTTCGCCCGCGAAGGCGTTTTACGGCGCGGTGCTGGGCTGGCAGTTCACCCCGGGCTCGACGACGGACTCGTGGGGCTTCTCGGGGCCGGGTCTCGAAGGCGGGCTGTGGGCCGGGGACCGGCAGGTGGGCTGGAAGCTGATGTACGCGGTCGACGACCTCGAGTCGGCGATGGCGCGGGTGCGGGAGCAGGGTGGGCGGGCTGGGGAGGTCGAGCACCACCCGTACGGGAACACTGCTGACTGCACGGACAACCAGGGGATCGAGTTCTGGCTGTGGGAAAAGCCGGGCCAGTAGCGCCCCTTGCCCCAGCTGTGGCGGCCTGTCTGGGTCACCTCTCAAGCCCCCACCCTCTCCGGCACGGCTCCGGCAAAGTCTTTGTGCTGGTCAGGTGGGTATTCCGAGCAGGGTGAGGGCTCGGGTGGTGTTGCGGGCGGTGTGGCGGAGTGCTTGGGCGATGTTGGTGTGCCCGGCTTGTCGGTGTGTGCTGGTGGCGAGGTTGCGGAGGCTGGCCATGACTCGGGGTGCGGTGCCTGTGCGGGTTCGGGATTGGTCTTCTTTGTCGGTGACGTCGCGGACCCAGTGGAGTTTGTTTTCGATGTGCCAGTGGCTGCGGACGTAGCCTCCGATGTGGGCGGGGTGGGCGTAGCGGCCGGTGAGGCTGGTGAGGCCGAGAGCGGCGTGGGCGGAGCGTTTCTGGCTGGTGTGGTGGGTGGTGTAGCGCTCGATGAGGAACGCGTGCGTGGCGTGCGGGAAGTCGATGGCCGGGTAGCCGAGGAAATCGCCCAGGGGTGCGAGCTGGACGGTGCGGCGTTCGCTGCGGCCGTGCCCGCTGCCGCTGGTGATGTGGGCGGGAATCTCGTGCCAGGGCAGGGTGTCGAGCAGGCCGTGGAGCCGGTGTTGGTTCTCCTTGACGGTGAACACGTAGTATGCGCCGCGTTGATGCAGGTAGCGGGCGTGTTCGACGGTGGTGTGCAGGGCGTCGGCGGTGACCACCCGCCCGGTCAGGTCGATGGTGTCCAGCAGCGGTTGGAACCAGGTG
>NZ_CP100416.1:77527-92552 GCF_026017845.1 Amycolatopsis mediterranei | reverse complement strand
TGCTGGTGTCGCGGTGGGCGAGCCAGCTGCTGATCACGTCGTCGAGGATGTCGCCGTCGACCCGGCCGGCCACGCGCCGCACGGTGGCCTCATCGGGTGCTGCATACCGGGCATGGCGGGGGTCGAATCGTGCGCCCAGCGCGGCCAGCACCGACTGTGGGGCGTCGGCGGCCCATTCGCCGATCGCGGTGAACGACTGGGCTCCGGCCACCACGGCTGCGGCGGCGAGCGCCAGGATCGACCCGATCGAATGTCGCACACCCCGTCGATCTCGTGGATCAGGGATGCCGGCGAGCTGTTTGCGCAGGTCAGCGGCCCAGTATGGATCGGTGCGGGAATCGATGGCCGGGGTCAGACGATCACGTACGACGGGGATCAGGCACGATTGCTCAGCGGGCACGACTCTCTCACACGATCATGGGACCTAGACAATCACATGATCAACGAGGGCCGTGCCCGCCCTGCAACCAGGCCAAAAGACTTTGCCGGAACCCTGACCCTCTCCGGGGGGCGTCCCTGGTCCAGCGTATCGGGAGTGGCCGGTGCAAAAGGGTGGTGCCGCGAATCTGTGGATAAGCGGAGGCGTTGTGGACAACTCGGCCGGTCGGCGCCGGCCTGGGAAGTGAGGAATCCCATCCGCCGGGCCGTGCTTTCGGGCGCACACTCGAAAGCATGGCCGGGCAATGGGCGCCGCGTGACCACGAGGAGCTGACCGCGGGCTGGCGGTTGTGGCTCGAACTCGACTCGTCCGGCTGGCCCCGGCCGGACTGGGACGGCAGTCCGGACGAGGCCGTGCGTGGGCTTCAGGAGCTGGTCCACGCCGCCGACGAGATCCTGGCCCAGTACCTGGCCGGGGGCGGGCCGGCCGAGGCCGAAGTGCCGGGGCTGATCCGGTCCCTGCAGCTGTCGGCCAGCTGGATCCGGGAGCTGTGGGCGGGCGACACCACACCGCTCGACGGGGAACGGATGGCCCTGCTGCACAGCGATCTCGCCGGGTTCGCCGGCCACGCCCGCGGCGTGCGCACGCTGCTCGCCGAGGGCGGCGGGTGGGCCTCGCTGACGCTCTAACGGCCGGTCGCGTACCCCTGCATTCCGCGTGCGTTGGCCGCGGCTCGCATGATGCCGCCCGTGCGGGAAACCGCGGACAGGCGACCCAGGGCCCAGTCGCCGGCGTCGACCACGGCGTGGCCGCGCTCGCGTAGGGCGTCCAAAGTGGACGATCCCAGCCGGGACTCCACCACCAGCTCGCGGGGGTTCCACGAGCGCGGGTAGAACGAGCTCGGGAACGCCGTCGTGTGCCACGCCGGCGAGTCGATCGACTCCTGCAGGTTGAGCCCGCCGTAGACGTGGGCCAGCCAGAAGCACAGCTGCCACTGGTCCTGCTGGTCGCCGCCGGGCGTGCCGAAGGCCAGCGTCGGGACTCCGTCGCGCAGGGCCAGGGACGGCGACAGCGTGATGCGCGGCCGCTTGCGCGGGGCCAGCGAATTGGGCAGGCCCTGCTCCAGCCAGAACATCTGGCCCCGCGAATCGAGGCAGAAGCCCAGCGACGGGATCGTCGGGCTGGACTGCAGCCAGCCGCCGGACGGGGTGAGCGACACCAGGTTGCCCGCCGCGTCGACGACGTCGAGGTGGACCGTGTCGCCGCGGGTCTGGCCCCGGGGGCCGACCGTCGGCTCGCCCGTTGCGCCGTCGCCCGCTTCGATGCCCTGCAGGGAGTCCAGGATCGCCGGGAGGCGGGCCGGGCCGCGGGCGTCGCCCGGACGCAAGCTCGGGGACGCCGTGTCGGTGATCAAGGCGCGCCGGGCGTCGGTGTAGGACGGCGAAAGGAGCACGTCCAGAGGCACGTCGGTGTCGCCGTACCAGGCCTCGCGGTCGGCGAAGGCCAGCTTCGCCGCTTCGGTCGCCAGGTGCACCGTGCGCTCCGACGGGACTCCGTCTACATAGGACAGTTCGTCGCCGAAGCCGTGCAGCAGCAGCGCCTGTTGCAGCAGCGCCGGTCCCTGCGTCCAGCCGCCCAGCTTGACCAGGCGCCAGTCGCCGACGTCGACGAAGGCCGGGTCCTCGTACGACGCCGACCACGACGCCAGGTCCTCGCCCGTCAGCAGGCCCGCATGGTCGCGGCCGGAGTCGTCGCGGAAGGCCGTCCGGCTGAACGAGTCGATCGCCTCCGCGACGAAGCCCTGCGACCAGGCACGACGTCCCGCGTCGAGCTGTGCTTCCCGGCCGGACACGGACTCCGTCTCGCGCAGCAGCCGCTCCCACGTGTCGGCCAGCGCCGGGTTCCGGTGCAGGCCGGACGCGGGCTTGCCGTCCGGCATCCAGAGCGCCGCGGACGTCGGCCAGTGCTCGACGAACAGGCGGGACACGGCGCTGATCGTGTCGCCGACCCGCGATACCAGCGGGACGCCGTTGCGCGCGTAGCCGATCGCGTACTTGAGCACCTCGCGAAGCGGCTTCGTGCCGTAGTCGCGAAGCAGCAGGAGCCAGCCGTCCCACGCACCCGGGACGGTCGCCGGGAGCAAGCCGCTGCCCGGGATCAGGTCCAGGCCCAGCGCCGCGAAATGCTCCGGCGTGGCCCCCGCGGGCGACGGGCCCTGGCTCGCCAGCGCCCGCGGGGTCGGATCGTCCGCCGTCACGAAGAGGCCGGGCACCTGGCCCGCCGGGCCGCACAGGTGCGGCTCGGCGACCTGGAGGACGAAGCCGGCGGCGACCGCCGCGTCGAACGCGTTGCCGCCGTCCTCCAGCACCGCCATCCCGGTGGCCGAAGCCAGCCAGTGCGTCGATGCCACCATCCCGAAGGTGCCGGTCAGCTCCGGCCTCGTCGTGAACATGCCCCGATAGTACGCATTGCTAAGGAACTTTTGCCAGGACGACGGACGCTTCCGCTCCGGCTCGTACGGCTGCGTGATGATTTCCATCCCGTTGCCGCCGGGATCGAGGAAATAGACGCCACGGCCGCCGTGGTTGTGGTTGATTTCGCCGATCTGCTTCCCCATCGGGTCGGCGTGGTAGGTCACGCCGGTTTCGACGAGCCGCGCGAAGACGGCGTCGAAGCCGTCCTCCGGGATCAGGAAGCAGTAGTGCTGCAGGCGCAGGTCCTCTTCGGGGATGGTCGCGAAGTCCAGCCGGACGCCGTTGCGCATCTCGACGGGGATGAACGGGCCCCATTCCTCCCCGACTTCGAGACCGAGCAGGTTCGCCAGGAATTCGGCGGATTCCCGGTTGTTCCGGGACGGGACGATCAAATGGTTCAATTCAACGGAAACGGAAACTGACACGGTTGAAATGCCTCCAGGGCACTCCCGCCACCTCCATGCCTCACCCAGCCGGTGACCGACACGCGATGCCGTGCGGCCAGCCTAACCAAGATCCGGTTCTCACGAAACCTTGATTCGCGCCGCCGCGCGCGGCCGCCCGACGCCCTGCCACGACAACCCCGCGTCGACGATCACCCGCGGGTCGAGCAGGTTGCGCGTGTCGACGACGTCGATGCCCTCCATCAGCTCGGCCATCGCCGCCCAGTCGAGGTGCTTGAACTCGGCCCACTCGGTCAGCACGACGACGACGTCCGCGTCCTTCGCGACCTGGTAGGCGTCGTCGACGACGGTCATCCCGGCGATCTCGCCGTCGATGGCCGGGTCGTAGGCGATCAGCTCGGCGCCCAGCGCGCACAGCACCGACGAGACGGCGAGCGCGGGCGAGTCGCGCAGGTCGTTGGTGCCCGCCTTGAACGCCAGGCCCAGGACGCCGATCCGGGCGCCGGCGAGCGTCCCGCCGACCGCGCCGGCGATCTTCGCGACGATCCGGTCGCGCTGCGCCAGGTTCTCGTCGATGGCGGAGGTCAGCATGGTGAAGTCGTAGTTCACCGACTCGGCCACCTTGACCAGCGCGCTGGTGTCCTTCGGCAGGCAGGAGCCGCCCCAGCCGGGGCCGGGCTTGAGGAACGTCCGCCCGATGCGCCGGTCGTACCCCATGCCCTCGGTGACGAGGTCGATGTCCGCACCCAGCCGTTCGCACAGCTCGGCGATCGAGTTGACGTAGGAGAGCTTCAGCGCGAGGTAGCAGTTCGCGGCGTACTTCACCAGCTCCGCGCTCGCCGCGTCGGCGACGACGACCGGCGCGTCCAGCTCGGCGTACAGCTCGCCGACCCAGCGCGCGGCGGCGAGGTCGTCCGAGCCGACGACGATCCGGTCCGGCCCGAGGAAGTCGGCGACCGCGGTGCCTTCGCGGAGGAACTCGGGGTTCGACACCACCGGCACGTCGGTCCGCCCGACCAGGTCCTGGATCCGCTTCGACGTCCCGACCGGCACGGTCGACTTCGTGACGAGCGCGCAGCCGGCGGGCAGGACGTCCCCGATCTCGGCCGTCACCGCCTCGACCGCGCGCAGGTCGGCGGAGCCGCCGGCCTCCATCGGCGTCGGTACGCAGAGGAACACCGCCTGCGCATGGCGGACCGCGTCCCGCGCGCCGACGACGAACTGGAGGCGCCCGGCGGCGATCCCGCGGTGCACCAGGTCGTCGAGCCCGGGTTCGAGGATGTCGACGCGGCCCGCGGCCAGCCGTGAGACCTTCGCGCGGTCGACGTCCACGCACGTGACGAAATGACCCAGGCTGGCCAGGCAGGCCCCCGTGGTCAAGCCGACGTATCCGGTTCCTACCACCACGATCCGAGCTGGCGTCATGCTGCTGAAGGTGACAGCCGGAGTTGACCACGACACTAACGGGAACGGTCGCCCTCGAGAGCGGTGAGCGAAGACACGAACCACCATGCGCTTTGCGGGGGTTCCGGGTGGCGGAGCCCCCGGCCCGGGGCGGCGCCCCGGATGTCACTGCGAACGAGCGTTAACCTGTCTTCGCGAACCACAGCGAAGGGAACCGCACAGATGCAGATCACCGACACCGCGGCGCTCGTCACCGGCGGCGCGTCCGGCCTCGGCGGGGCCACGGCGAAGGCCCTCGCGGCCAAGGGCGCGCGGGTGTTCGCGCTGGACCTGGCGGCTTCGATCGAGAAGGCCGCGCAGGTCGACGGCATCACCTACGTCGAGGCCGACGTCACCGACGTCGAGCAGGTCGAGGCGGCCGTCGCGACCGCGGCCGGCTCCGGCGTGCCGCTGCGGACCGTGGTGAACTGCGCCGGCATCGGGCCGTCCGCGCGGATCCTGTCCAAGAAGGGCCGCCACGACCTCGCGCTGTACGCGAAGGTCATCCAGATCAACCTCGTCGGCACCTTCAACGTGCTGACCATCGCGTCCGAGGCGATCGCCAAGACCGAGCCCCTCGAAGACGACGCCCGCGGTGTCATCATCAACACCGCCTCCATCGCGGCGTTCGACGGCCAGATCGGGCAGGTCGCCTACGCGTCGTCCAAGGGCGGCGTCGTCGGCATGACACTCCCGGCGGCTCGCGACCTGGCCTCGCACGGCATCCGCGTGCTGACCATCGCGCCGGGCATCGTCGACACCCCGATGCTCGCCACGGTCAGCGACGAGTTCCGCGCGTCGCTCGCCGCCGGCATCCCGTTCCCGAAGCGGCTGGCGCGGCCGGACGAGTACGCGCAGCTCACGCTGTCGCTCATCGACCACGACTACCTGAACGGCGAGGTCGTCCGGATGGACGGTTCGCTGCGGATGGCCCCGCGCTGACCCACCTGCCGGGGCACGCGCCCGTGCCCCGGCGGTCGTGGTCAGCGGGTCAGCCGGACCTCCAGGCCGAGGCCGTCGGCGGTGGCCGAGCAGCCGCCGAACGCGCTTTCCGCGGCCAACACCTCGAACTGCGCGGAAGTGAACGCGCGGCGCCGCAGCCAGCCGAGCGTCTGCCGGACGGTGAAGCCGCTGACCACGCCGACGTGCATCCCGGCGACCTCGCGGTCGATGTCCGCGGCGGTGGCCTCGTGGTTGAGGTCTTGGATCACCGCGAACCCGCCCGGGCGCAGCACCCGGTGTATCTCGTTCAGCGCCGTCACCGGCTGCCGGAAGTTCTTGAACGCGGCCTGGCAGACGACGAAGTCGAACGACTCGTCCGCGAAGGGCGCCTGCGTCACGTCCCCCTGCCGGAAGTCGATGTCGAGCCCCGCACGGTTTTCCCGCGCGATTTCCACCATCGTGTGGCTGATGTCGAGCCCGGTGACGCGGTAGCCGCGCTTGGCCAGCTCCACGGCGAAGAAGCCGGGTCCGGGCGCCACCTCCAGGATCTCGGCGCCGTCGGCCAACCCCGCGGTGACCTCGGCCGCCTGCCGCCGGTACTGCGCGAGCTGTGCCTCCGTGCCGCGGTTCTTGGCGTACCAGCGGGCCTGGAAGCCCTCCATCTCGGGCACTTTGTGCTTGCGGGTCGTCTCCATGGATCTCTCCTCTTCGGTTGAACCGAACCGAAGAGCGCACCCGGTTATCCTTGCGGTGCCACCTCGTGGCCGGGCGTGCTCGGTTCGGGGTCGAGGACCCCGGGCGGTGTGCCAGCACCTCCCGGGGTCCGTGCTATCTCTCTTCCACGAACTCTCCGAAGTCGTCGGGGAGCTCGCCGGTCTCGTACCAGCGCCGCCAGGCCTCGATGCCCGGCAAGGCGCCGCTGGTCAGTTCCTCGAGGAAGCCGCGCACCCAGCGCGCCTCGGCCTCCGTCATCGCGATGTCGTACTCGACCTCGACCAGGAACATCCGCGGCATCAGCGGCCGCAGCTGGTCGAGCCCGGTCTGCTGCTTCGCGGCCCGTTCGTCGAGCTGCGCGACGCGCTGCCGCAGCAGGCTGATCGCCTGGTCCGGGCCGAGGATCCCCAGCATCGACAGCCCGGACCGGAACCGCGGGGGTTCCGTTTCGACCGTGCCGACGAGCTCGCGGACCCAGTCCTCGTACTCCTCGCGCCCGGCCGGGGTGATCCGGTAGACGGTCCGTTCGGGCCGTCCGCCGTCCTTCACGCTCTCGACGGCCTCGATGAAGCCGTATTTCTCGAGGTTCGCGACGACGGTGTAGAGCGAGCCCCACTTGATCGGCATGTCGGCGTCCTTGCCGCGCTCCTTCAGCACGGTCGCCATCTCGTACGGGTGCATGGGGCGTTCCAGCACGACGGACAGCACGGCCAGGCCGAGCAGGTTGCCGACCTTCCGCCGCTTCATCACCACACTCCTCGTCTACGAGTACTCGCAGACGAGTATTACGCAGGACGCGTCAGCAGGCAAGTGTCTTAGTCGACAAAAGACCTCAGAGATCGAACATGTACGGGACTTCGGCCTGCGCCCGCGCGTCGATCCACTCGCGCAGCGCGCGCGTCGCGAGGACGTCGTCCTCGTTGTAGCGCAGCAGCCGCGCGCGCTGGTCGTCGTCCGGCTTCTCGCCGTCCATGCCCACGGCGTCGCGGTACCAGCGCATCGACGCCTCGCCGCCCGCCTCCGGGTCGCGCCAGGAGAAGCCGGCCACCGGGGCGATCACCTTCAGGCCCTTGCCGTGGGAGCACAGGAACTGGTCGGTGACGCTGCGGAACAGGTCCACCCACTGCTCGGAATCCACAAAGGACTGGATGTCCTTCTTCGCCGGGACACCGGGGTGCTCGCCGAAGCGCTCGACGGAGCCGAAGAGCCAGCGGTTCTCGGCGAGCGCGTTGTAGCAGTAGGCGCGGAAGGTCAGACCCGCCGCTTCGGTGCGCTCTCGGACGTCGGCGAGCCAGGCCCAGAACTCGGCGAAGGAGCGCGCTTCGTCGTCGGTGGGCAGCGGGTCCCACGTCGCGAAGGCGCGGTAGCCCTGCTCGACGCCGATGTCGGCGCCGCTGAGCAGGCAGCCCCAGAGGTACGCGCCGGCGTCGCCGAAGCTCTCCATGTCGACGTCGACCTCGACGTCGGCGCGCGGCACCTCGACCCGGCCGACGCGGCGCACCAGCGTCAGGTCGGCCAGCCACGCCCGGGCGAGCACGACGGCGTCCGGGAACGTGACGCCGGTCCAGTTCACCGCCGGCGGCTCGCCCGCCGGGTCCAGCGCGGCCAGCTGGTCCACAGTGGACACACCGGCGCGGCGCAGCTCGACGGCGTCCTCGCCGCGGACGACGAGGCTGACGTCGCGGGTGTCGGTGAGCACGACCTCGCACGTCGGCCACCACGGGCAGCGCCGGCACTCCAGCACGCGCGACGGCTCCGCGAGGGGCTCTTCGCCGTTCGCGGCGGCGGTGGCGATGGCGAGCCGGTCGGCGAACCGGGCTTGGTACTCGGTGAGCGCGGTGCGCCCGCCCGGCCAGGTGCCTGCCGTGAGGTCGTGCCAGACGACGACGTCGGCGTCGAGGCCGATGACGCCGCCGAGCGCGAGGCTCTCGTCGGCCTGCCCGAGCGTCTGCAGCATGCGGCGGATGTGCACGAGCCGGAGCTGGTCACGCGGCTGCGACCGGACCTTGCGGCCCTCGTCGGCCGCGCGGTGCGCCGGGTCGAGGTCGGTCATCCCGGTGACGATCGCGCCGGCACCGCGGTCGGTGATGCGGTGGCGCACGACGAGCACCGGGACGTAGCCGCGGCCGGTGCGGACGAGCAGGTCGATGCCGCCACGCCGGTGCCCGGCCGCGTCGACCGGCAGCAGCGCACCCCAGATGAACCGCGCCCCGTCGGCGAAGGCCTGCAGCGTCTGCTCGACGCGCTCGTGGGCGGGCAGATCGCGGCCGACCTTCACCCAGTGGTCGTCGTTGGCGGCCATCAACCGTGCGACGATGTTCTCGCGATGGGCGGTGGCGTCGTCGATCCGCTGCTGCGCGGTGGGATCGGGCGGGGAAAGCGGTACCTCGCGCATGGCGGGGTCGTGTTCGAGGTGCACGCGGCGACGGCAGCGGCTGACCGCGCCCGCGTCGAGTACCACCTCGGTGTTCATGGAGATCACTCTAGATTCCCACCGCCGAGCCGACATGCCCGCCACCCGGGCGACCAGTAAGTTCGACCTCGACACGTCGCAGGAGGTGCCATGGCGCGCAAGGCCAAGGTCGAGGGTGAAGCCAGGTTCACCCCAAAGAGGGCGAAGAACGCGGTCGCGGTGGCGAAGGTGCTCGGCCCGGCGGTGATCCCGGTGGTGGCGCCACTGGCGGTGCGCGCGGCGGGCGCGGCCCGGGAGGCGTACGACCGCTACCAGGCGCGCAAGCTGGGGGTCTCGGTCGACCGGCTGGGCGAGTACACCGGCCGGGGCGCGGCCTTGCACGCCCGGATCGCGGGGATCGCCGAGGGCTGTGCCGACCTGCAGAAGTCGGAGAAGGCTTCGAAGGCGGACCAGGAGTTCGCTCAGGGGGCGCTGGGGACGCTGGAGCAGCTGTCGGCCTCGGTGCGCGCGGCGGAGCGGATGCCGACGGCGCGGCGGAAGTCGGTGCACCGGGCCGTGGCCGGCGAGCTGGAACGGCTGGAAGGGCAGCTGCTGCACCGGCTGGGGATCTGACCGCAGCCCCCACCCTGTCCCGGGGGGCGTCCCCTGGTCCAGTCTATCGGCGGTAGGGGGCAAAAACGGGTGCCGCGGAAATCTGTGGACAACTCGGTGCCTGTGGATGGCTTGTTTGACAAACGGCCGGGCAGCGTGGTTGCTGCCCGGCCGGGACGGATCTGACCGCGGCGGCCCCGGCGCTTGCGAAAGCGCCGGGGCCGTTCGGCTACTTCACGAAGCCCTTCTTGACCATCCAGTCGTGGGCGACCTTGCCCGCGTCCTGGCCGTCGACGTCGACCTGCTTGCAGAGCTCCACCATCTGCTCGTTGTCGATCGCCGCGCTGATCTTCTCCAGGGGGCCGCGGACCTCCGGGTGCTGGTTCAGCCACTCCGTTCGGAGCGTGGCCACCGCGTTGTACTGCGGGAACGCTTTCTTGTCGTCCTCCAGCACGCGCAGGTTCAAGCCCGAAATGCGGCCGTCCGTGGTGAAGACCTCGCCCACCGGGCAGGTTCCGCTCGCCACCGCCGAATAGATCGTGCCGATGCCGAAGTTCTTCACCGTCGGGTTCTGGAAGCCGTACGCCTTGACCGCCGCCGGGAAGCCGTCCTGGCGGCTGGTGAACTCCGTCTCCAGGCAGAACACCGCCTGGTCCGGCTTCTGCTTGATGAAGGCCGCCAGGTCGGACGTCGTCTTCAAATTATTGGCAGCGCCGTACGCCTCCGTCACCGCGAACGCGTACTGGTCGTTCAGCGGCGAATAGTTCAGCCAGGTGACGCCGAACTTCTCCTCGTCCGCCTTGGCCGTCGCCTCGTACTGGGCCTTCTCGCCGCCCGGGACCGGGAGCTCGTTGCCCTGGTAGTTGATCCAGCCCGTGCCCGTGTACTCCCACGTGACGTCCGTCTGGCCCGACAGCAGCGCTTGGCGCGAGGAATTCGACCCCTTGATGTCGGACAGGTCGACGACCTCCGCGCCGGCCGCCGTCAGGGCCATCTCGGTCATGTACGCCAGGATGATGTTCTCGGTGAAGTCCTTCGACCCCACCGTCACCTTCACCCCCTGCAGGGCCGGGATCGGCTGGATCGAGCCCGGCTTGATGTCGTACGGGACCGCCTGGTTGACGGTCAGCCCGCAGGACGACAGCGTCACGCCCAGCAGCGCCACGGCGAACAGCCTCCGGAGTTTCATCGCAGCCCCTTCGGTCCGAAGAACTGTTCGGCGACCGCGCCCAGCCAGTCGACCAGCAGCGCCAGCGCGACGGCCAGCACCGAGCCGGTCACCAGCACCGAGGTCAGGTTCAGCTTGTAGCCGGTGTCGATGAGCAGCCCGAAGCCGCCGGCGTTGACGAACATGCCGAACGTCGCCGTGCCGACCGCCAGGACCAGCGACGTGCGCAGGCCGGCCAGGATCAGCGGGACGGCCAGCGGGAGCTCGACCCGCCAGAGCACCGCCGTCGCCGACATCCCGATGCCGCGGCCCGCGTCGATCAGCGCCGGGTCGACCTGCTGGATGCCGACCATCGTGTTCCGCAGCACCGGCAGCAGCGAGTAGAACGCCAGCGGCAGCGCCGCCACCCAAATCCCGCCGGTCGCGCCGGTGACGATGAACCACAGCACCAGCACGCCCAGCGCGGGCGCGGCCTGGCCGATGTTCGCGATCGCCAGGAAGACCGGGGCCAGGAAGCGCGCCCACGGCCTGGTCACGATCACCCCGAGCGGGACGGCGACCAGTACCACGATGGCGGTCACCACGAGCGTCATCAGCAAGTGGTCCCACAACGCCGTGAACAGCGAAGACGCGTTGAGCGTCTCCTTCTCCGTCGCGTTCAGGCCGCTGGAGAACACGGCGACCAGCGTCACCGCGACGATCACCAGCACCACGATCGGCTGGGCGAACAGCCGGACGCGTTCCGCGCGTTTCGAGCCGGACTCGGTGCTGAAGCCGGTGTCGACGACCGCCGTCATGCCGGCACCTCTTCGCCGTTCGTGTGCTCCTCGCGCAGCTGCTGGATCGTCGCGATCACGGTGTCCAGCTGGATGGTGCCCGCGTACTCGCCGCGCGCGCCGGTGACCGGCACCGACCCGCCCTCGGCGAGCATCGCCTCGAGTGCGTCCTGCAGCGTCGACTGCAGGCTGACGACGTCTCGCAGCGGCTTGCCGAGGTTGGCCAGCGAAGTCGCCGAAGTGAGTTCACGCGCGTGCACCCACCGCGTCGGACGGCGGCGCGCGTCCAGCACCAGCGCGAAGTGCATGCGCGACTTGTCGAGCTTCTCCCGGACGGAAGCCGGCGACTCGTCGACGGTCACGGTGAGCGCGTCCTGGCGGAGTTCGACGTCCCGGACGCGCAGCAGGGTCAGCTGCTTCAGCGACGCGCCCGCGCCGACGAAGCCCGCGACCGTGTCGTCCGCCGGGTTCGCCAGGATCGCTTCGGGGGTGTCGTACTGCAGGATCGTCGACTGGTTGCCGAGCACCGCGATCTTGTCGCCGAGCTTCACGGCTTCGTCGAAGTCGTGCGTGACGAACACGATCGTCTTCTTCAGCTCGCTCTGCAGCCGCAGCAGTTCGTCCTGCAGGTTGCCGCGGGTGATCGGGTCGACCGCGCCGAACGGCTCGTCCATCAGCAGCACCGGCGGGTCCGCGGCCAGCGCCCGTGCCACGCCGACGCGCTGCTGCTGCCCGCCCGAGAGCTGGCGCGGGAAGCGGTCGCGGAAGTCGGCCGGGTCGAGGCCGACCAGGTCCATCATCTCCTCGACCCGGTCGTTGACCTTCTTCTTGTCCCAGCCGAGCAGGCCCGGCACCACCGCGATGTTCTGCGCGACGGTGAAGTGCGGGAACAGCCCGGCCTGCTGGATGGCGTAGCCGATCCGGCGGCGCAGCGTGTCGACGTCGAGCTTCAGCGCGTCTTCGCCGCCGATGGTGATCCGGCCGGACGTCGGCTCGATCAGCCGGTTGATCATCCGCATCGTGGTCGTCTTGCCGCAGCCCGACGGCCCGACGAAGACGACGATCTTGCCGGCGGGCACGACCATCGAGAAGTCGTCGACGGCGGGGGTGCGGGTGCCGGGGTACCGCTTGGTCACGTGCTCCAGCTCGATTTCGACGCCGGAGACTTCCTCGTTCTCAGCCACGGACACCCCTAGAGACGGTCAAGCGCTTGATCAGGACGTAGACGCCGTCGAGGAGCAGGGCGAGGATGACCACCCCGACCGTGCCGGTGACGGCTTGGTTGAGGGAGTTCGTGCTCCCCGCGTTCGTGAGCCCGGAGAAGACTTCGGCGCCGAAGCCGGGGCCCTTCGCGTAGGCGGCGATCACGGCGATGCCCATCAGCATCTGCGTGGCCACCCGCATGCCGGTGAGGATCGCCGGCCAGGCCAGCCGCAGCTCGACCCGGGTGAGCACGCCGAAGCGGCTCATCCCGATGCCGCGGGCGGCGTCGGTGACCGCGGGGTCGACGCCGTCGAGCCCGACGATGGTGTTGCGGACGATCGGCAGCAGGCCGTAGAGCACCAGCGCGATCACGGCCGTCGTCGGACCGAGCCCCGAAATCGGGATCAGCAGGCCCAGCAGGGCGAACGACGGGACCGTGAGGATCGTGCTCGCCAGCGCCGTGGCCACCGCCGAACCGATCGGGCTGCGGTAGACCGCGACTCCGATCAGCACGCCGAGGACCGCGGCGAGAATGGTGCACTGCACCACCATGCTCGTGTGCAGATAGGCCTCAAGCCACAGCTTGCTCGCCCGGTCGGAGATGTAGTCGAAGAGGTTCATCCGTGTCCGCTCTCCCGCCCTTCGCGCCGGCCTTCACCCGAATGGGCTAGTTCCTGACCGACGGCTCAGTACCCACGGCACGACCGGTCCAAACCCCGGTCATCGGCCCACCGTGGCCTACCGGCCGGAGATCGGCAACAAATCGCCTGAACCGGAGCGACATCCGGGCCGTGAACTCGGTGTGTGCTCACTTCACGGGATCACACGCTCACGGCGAAGCAGGTCCCTTAGGCTGCTCTTCATGAGCGATCCAGCACGGCGTCCCGCCGTGCTCGGTGCTACCCGCGGAGTGTTGCTCGCCGTGAGTGCCGGTGCACTTTCCGTCACCGCACACCGGCTCGCCGACGGCGGCCTGCCGGATCCGGCGATGACCGTCCTGCTCACCGGCCTGTTCGGCTGGACCGCGGCCGCGCTCGCCCGCAAGGCCCGCGGGCCGGTCGCCACGGTCGTTCTGCTGGGTGCCGCCCAGCTGGTGATGCACCTGCTGCTCACCACGCTCGCCGAGCACCACGCGCACGACGCGGACGCGATGCCCGGCACCAGCGGGCCCGGCATGGTCGCCGCCCACGCGATCGCGACCGTGCTCACCGCCCTGCTGCTCGCCCGCGCGGACACGATGCTCCTCACGGTGCTGGCCGTGCTGCGCGCGATCCTGCCGCGGCTGCTGACCCCGCTGCCGGTGCCGTCCGCGCCTCCCGCGCTCGTCCCGGCCCGCACAGGCGGTCCGGCCCACCTCGTCGGCGTCGACCTGCGCCGGATCCGCGGGCGGCGCGGCCCACCCGTCCACTCCTGAACCCAGCTCGTCCCCGAACAGCGGACCCCCGAGTCCGCTGCCCCTTCTTGAGTTCATCAGGAGTGAACCCATGTCCCAGCACGTCTTCAAGCGCGCCGGTTTCCTCGCCGCCACCGTCGGTGTCGCCGGTCTCCTCGGCGCGGGCATCGCGTCCGCGCACGTCACCGCCAACGTCTACGGCTCGCAGCCGACGAAGGGCGGCTACGCCGCGATCGTGTTCCGCGTCCCGAGCGAGGAGCCGAACACCATGACCACCAAGGTGGCCGTCGACTTCAAGGCCGACTACGGCATCGGCAGCGTGCGGACCAAGCCGCTGCCCGGCTGGACCGCCGAGGTGACCAAGTCGAAGCTGCCGACGCCGATCACCAAGGACAACGGCACGCAGATCACCGAAGCCGTCACCGCGGTGACGTGGACCGCACAGCCGGGCAACGAGCTGAAGGCCACCGACTACCAGGAGTTCTCGGTGAGCTTCGGCCCGCTGCCGACCAATGTGGACGAGGTCGAGTTCCCCGCCCACCAGACCTACAGCGACGGCAAGGTCGTCGACTGGAACCAGCCGACGCCGCCGGGCGGCGAGGAGCCGGAGCACCCGGCGCCTGCCGTCAAGCTGGCCGCCAAGGCCGCGGGTGACGGCGACGACGACCACGCCGGAATGGCCGCGGGCACGGCGTCCACCACCGGGGAGCACACTGAAGCCGCGGCCGCGACGTCGGACAGCACCGCCCGCTGGCTCGGCGGGGCCGGCCTGCTCGTCGGCGCCATCGGCCTCGGCGTCGGGGCCGGCGCGACCATCCGGGCCCGCAAGGCCACGGCCAAGTCGGGAGGCAACAGCTAGATGCGCGGTGTGCCTATCGTTGCCAATCCGACCGGCAGTCACGGCGGAAACCCTCGCCTGGCGCGGACCGGCTGCGGACCGTGTCCGCCTGCTTTCGGCCGGATTGGCAAGGCGCTCGTCGCGCTGGCGTTGACGGTGGTGGGGGGGGGGGGGGCGGGCCCCCCCCCCCGGGGCCCCCACAGGCTGGGGGGGGAGCACAGCCCGCCCGGCCCCCCCCCGGGGGGCGGCCCGCCGGCCGGCGCGCCCCGACAAGAGGGCGCCCCACC
>NZ_CP100416.1:40514-77427 GCF_026017845.1 Amycolatopsis mediterranei | reverse complement strand
CCCGCGGGGGGCGGCGGGGGGGGGGCGGGGGGGGGCGTGTGGTTGGGGGGTTTGTGGCGGGGGGGGGGGGGGGGGGGGTTTGGGGGGGGGGGGGGGGGCGCCCCCCCCCCCCCCCGGCGCTGGCGCACAACGTGCTGATCTCCTCGGACCCGGCGAACGGCTCGTCCGTCGCCGCCGGGCCGCCGAAGATCAGCCTGACCTTCGACCAGTACGTGCAGGGCGCGGACGTCAACCAGGTCGCGGTGACCGGACCCGGCGGCGGCCAGTGGGCCGAAGGGCCGATCGGCGTGGTGAACAACGTCATCACCGCGCCGCTGCGGCCGCTCGGGCCGGCCGGGAAGTACACCGTCGGCTACCGCGTGCTGTCCGCGGACGGCCACCCCGTGACCGGTGAGCTCTCCTTCACCCTGACGACCGCGGGCACCGGCACGCCGGCGACCGTCGACGCGGCGAGGTCGCCGGGCGGCTCCTCGTCGGCGGCGCCGCAGCCGTCGTCGACCGGGGTGCCGATCTGGGTCTGGATCGCCGGCGCGGTCGTGCTGCTGGCGATCGGGCTGACCGTGGCCCTGCGGTCCGGCCGGTCGGTGGAAGAGAAGAACTGATGACCCAGGCCGAGGCCACCACGAAGGTCCGCTATTCGACGCTGCTCTGCGTCGTGACGGCGGCCCTGCTCGGCGCCCTGATCGGCGTCGCGCTCATGTCCACCGCCCCGGTACCCGGTGTGGTGGAGCCCAGCGCGGTGGTCTCGGCCGGCATCCCGGTCGTCCGGGTCCTGCTGGACCTCGCCGCGGTCACCACGATCGGCCTCGCGCTGCTGTCCGTGCTCGTCGGCTACGACCGGCCGAAGCTGACCGAGCCGATCATGCGGCTGGCCCGCCCGGCGGGCGTCGCGGCCGCGCTCGTCTGGGCCACGGCCGCGGTTGTCGCCCTGATCCTGCAGACCGCGGAGTACAAACCGGGCTCGTCGACGCTCGCGCCGTCCGACATCGGCCGGTACATCGCCGACGTCGGCGCCGGGAAAGCGCTCGTCATCGTGGCCGCGCTCGCGCTCGTCCACGCCGGAATCAGCGCGCTGGCGCTGCGCTTCGGCGAGAAGGTGCCCGCCGAGGTCCGCGTCGGGCTCGGCCTGTTCGCGCTGCTGCCGCTGCCGGTCACCGGGCACGCGTCGAACTGGAACTACCACGACTACACGATGATCTCGATGGAGCTGCACGTGATGAGCGCGGTCGCCTGGACCGGCGGCCTCGGCGCGATGACCGTGCTCCTGGTGGCGAACCGGACGCTGCTGGCGCACGCGCTGCCCCGGTTCTCGAAGCTCGCGACGCTCTGCCTGGCCATCTCCGCCGCCACCGGGCTGTTCAACGGCCTGGTCGAGATCTCGCTCAACCCGACCATCGGGTTCTGGACGGCGATCTTCACGACGCCTTACGGGCAGCTGCTCGTCCTCAAGCTGGGGTGCACCGGCGTCATCGCGGTGCTCGGGGCCCACGTCCGCTGGCGCCTGATACCCCGGATCGTCCGCCACGACCGGACGGCGCTCGCCTCGTGGGCAACGCTCGAGCTGACCGTGATGGGACTCGCCTTCGGGTTCGCCGTCGTGCTGACGCGGGCGCCCGTCGTCGCCTCCTGACGTCGTCAGCGCAGGTAGGAGCCGGTGCGAGGTCACGGCGAGTAGCTGCAACTTGCGCATTGGGATGACCGGTGACCCATTGGGGTTGACCGGTCGGGCCGAACTTTCTACCCAGAGCGGGCCGCCTTTTGGATGCGACGAACGGTCATTTGCCGTCGTCGAATGCACGTGCAGACTGTGGTGTCGATCACACCAAGTGACAGATGACGGTCAACGGTAACGCGTCCACCGCGTGTCGGTCCGCGCGTTCCGGAGGTCGTCCAGACGCCGGTACAGCTCCGGCCGGACCTGGGGCCGGCTGCGCAGGATCGGCAGCACGCTGGTCGTCAGCTTCAGCTCGCGGATGCCCCGGAGGACGGCGAAGCCGGGCCAGGACGTCACGTCGAAGCCGTACGCCGCGGCGAACGTCCGGTAGCCCACCGGCGGGTCGCCGAACCGCTCGCGGCCGACCGCCAGCGGCGTCAGGTCCCATTCCGGCGGCCCGACGCACGAGGAATCGAAGTCGCAGAGCACCGGACCGTCCGGCCCCGGGATGACGTTGCCGGGGTACGCGTCGCCGTGGACCAGGCCCCTGGGCAGCGGAAACTCCAGCTCGGCGAGCTCGGCTTCGAGCTCGGCGCAGCGGTCGAGGAGGAACTTCCGGTCGGTGTCGCTGATCTCTTCGGCGTCGGACACCCGGGCTCGCACGGCGGCGAACGGCGCCCACTCGGCGAGGCCGGGCGGCGGGGGCAGCGCGTGGACCTGGCGCAGCAGCCGGGCCAGGTCGACGGACGTCGCGGCCCGGCCGATGCTCGGCACCTGGTGCCACACGGTCACCAGGTGGCCGCCGACCTCCAGGGGCTGTTCGACGTCGCCGAGCAGCCGGATCGCGGGGACGCCGTGGTGTTCGAAGTGCCGGGCCACGCGGACGACCGTGCCGACCCGGTGCCGCAGCTGCGTCGAGCCGACGATCCGGACCACGAAGGGGGCCGTGACCAGCGCATACACCGCGTTGTTGGTGAACCGCAGCAGCCGCGCGCCCGCCGGGTCGAGGCCCAGCAGCGCGCAGGTCTCGGCCAGCACGCCGCGCAGCTTCCCGGAGGTGAACCGGCCGTCCAAAACCGCGCCGGCGCCTTCGGTGCTATGCGGCGTAGAAAGCGTGGAGGCGGTCGGCGAGGTCACGGGCGTCGGCGTTGTTGCGGCGGCGTTCGGCCTCTTCCTGCAGAGGCCGCATCCGGTCCTTGACGCGCTCCGACTTGATGCCCTCGGCGCAGTCGATGGCCTTGCCGCCGACCTTCGCGCCGTGGTCGAGGTCGCCGTCCAGCAGGTGGTTGGTGGCGAGCGCGCTCAGCATGAACGTCTTGGAGCGGGCCATTTCGTCGTCGTAGGTCTCGACGGCCTTGGTCAGCGCCGGGATCGCGTACTTGGTGTGCTCGGCGTTCTTCTGCGCGAGGACCGTGTGGACGGTCCCGACCATCGCGTAGACGTCGGTCTCGGTGAAGAACTTGACCCACGACTCGGCTTCGGCCAGGTTGGCGCGCTCGAACTCGTCCTTGCTCCGGCCGAGCAGCTTCACCGCCTGCTCTTCGTTGCCCATCATCGCGTAGGCCCAGGCTTCGTTCGCGCAGAGCACGGAGACGGCCAGCTCGGAACCGCTTTCCTGAGCGGCGATCTGGCCCAGCTGGAACAGCTTCAGCGCGTCGTTCGGAGCGTCCTGGTGCAGGTAGACGCGGCCCATCCGGTAGAGCACGTTGGCCACCAGCGGGTGGTTCTCGCCCTGCTTGGCCAGGTCCAGCGCGTTCGCGAAGTGACCCCGCGCCGAGTCCATCAGCCCGGTGTCGAAGGAGGTCCAGCCGGCCAGCGAGTGGAGGTCGGCGAGCGCCACGTACAGCCGGTTCTTCACCAGCTCGGTGCCGTGCGCCTCCAGCATCTGCTGGCCCCAGGACAGCTGGGCCACGACGGCATCGCGGCAGAACCCGCCGCCGTACTGGTAGTCGAGCGCCCGGAGCGCCCGCGTCGCGGCTTCGACCTGGCGGACGTCGGTCATGCCGATGCGCCCGGGCGCCGGCGTCCTGGCCGGTCCGGCCGCCCAGGTGCCCGATTCGGGACCGAACACTGCCGCGCCCATCGTGACCTGGGCAGCGTGCGCGAGGAACCTCCGTCGCTTCACGGACTCGTCCTCCTCAGCCTGCTGGCCGTCGGCGGAGCCGACGACGCGTATCGCCGTGGCCTCGTCGTAGGCGAGGCCCATGTATCCACGGGGGACGCCCAGGCCGTCGGCGATCCGCGTGAGCACGTCGTAGGCCATGACCTGGCGACCCTTGAGGATCTCCGACACCTCGGACTGGGATTGGCCGGTCATCGCGGCGATCTGGCGCTGCGAGACACCGTGCTTGCGCAGGAGCCGGTACACGGCGCTGATCTCGCGCGACGCGAGAGCCGTTCTCATCTCCGGCTGCTCCCACGCGTCAGCGGGAACCGCGTGGCTCTGCCGCGTGTCGGCACTGCCACCGTTACTGGCGTCCATCGCGCCCCCTCCACTGTCCGGTCGGGCGTCTGTAAAACAGCGTAGGCAAACCTGGCGAACCGTGTGAACAGCCGAACTGGTGCCCTGATCGGCCCGGGCGAAGTCCGCTGACCGCTTACCGTGGAACCGAGTCCAGTCACCGCTATGACGCCGATTCCACCTTCTATCGCACTCGGTTTCACCTCACTGTAGTTGTCAGATCTCCGTCACCGGCCGCACACCGGTAGCGATCACGGAGAGCTACGAGAACCGCAGCGTTGTGACAAAGCGATGTTGCAGAAGGCATCTTCGGAGACTTTCGACAGAGCGGAGAAGGGCGTGGAGTTCGTGGACTCGTTCGCAGGGGGACATGCCGGCACGGCGACCCGCGCCGTGCGGCCGGCGACGGTCCCTCCCGTCTCCACCGTCCGCCCCGTAACCCCCGCTGCCGCGGTCGACCCCCGCACCGCGAGCGTCCGCCACTACGAGGGCGGTCAGCTGGTGTGGCGTGTGCAGTGCGGCGACCTCATCAGCCGCGAGCGGGCGGTCACGGTGTTCGTCGAAGACAACCAGGTGGTACTGGTCTCGCCTCCCGGCGAGACCGCGCGGCTGACGTCCGGCCAGCTCGGACAGCTGCGCGCCGCGCTCAACGAAGCCGCCAAGATGGCGGAAAGGTAACGGTGAGCTGACATGGATCAGGTACTCGGGCAGGTCCTCCGCAACGCGGTCTGGGAGCGTCTCGACATGCTGACCGACCTGGCGAACCGCGCCGACGCCCAATCGCTCGTCTCGGTCGCTCGCTCCGAACTGCCCCGGTTGACCGAGGCGTGGCGCGCGATGCTGAAGATGCACGAGCCCGACGAGCGCGGTGACTGCCCGACCTGCTCGACCCGGTGGCACCGCTGCAAGGCGCCGTGCTCGGTCTGGCAGGTCGCGCACGAACACCTGGTAGCCGGCGGCCTGGCCCCGCAACAGCAGTCGGCCGACAGCCGGCTCCAAGGCCGCCGCAAGAGCCCCGTCCCCGCCCACCCCGCGCCGCCCACCGCGGCCGAGACCACCGGTCGCCACGCGCTCGTGAACCCGCGCCGAGCGGTCACGGCCTGACCCCCTGACAGGCGAGCCGCGGCCGGCCGATCGCCCCATCGGACCCGCGCCGGCACTCGCCTCGGCCGAGGACCGTTTCGCCCGCACCCCCGAGCAGCGCGAACCGGTCCTCGGCCACCACCCGGTCCCCACCGCGATTAATCGAAAAATATCCGCGTTAGGCCTAGCCCAGGCGGTAATCCCCCGCTAGATTGATCATCGAAGACGGCGTTGGATCAAGGGTCTGATCCGGCCGTCGCCCCGCCTGAGAGCGGCCCTCGAATTCCGCGGGCCGGTGCCGTTGCACTCCCCTCCCCCGACCGGCACCGGCCCGCGGTTCCATCCCTGAAACGCCGTGAAGGCCACACCCAGCAGCACTGGGTGTGGCCTTCACGTGTTTGTGCTTAGCGGACGGCCTTCACCCGCAACACGAGCACCGCGGCCAGGAGCGTCGCGACCGCCGAAGCCGCGAAGAGTCCCGAGTAGCCGCCGAGGTAGGCGAGCACCAGCGGCGTCACCAGCGGGGCCAGCACCTGCGGCAGCGAGTTCGCGATGTTGATGACGCCGAGGTCCTTCGCGCGGTCCTGCGCCGTCGGGAGCACCTGCGTCAGCATCGCCAGCGCGACCGCCATGTACGCCCCGAACCCGACGCCGAGCAGCGGGGACGCCACGAGCGCGACCGGCCAGCTCTGCCAGACGACCAGGAGCAGAGCGGCCAAGGCCATCACACCGGAGGCCGCCAGGACGTACGGCTTGCGCCGGCCGGACCTGTCGGAGAAGTGCCCCGCGAGCACCGCGCCGGCCACGAGAGCGACGCCGTAGAGCACCATCATGATGATCAGCCCGGTGTCCGGATCGGGGTAGTGCACCGCGTCCTGGAGGAAGAACAGCAGGTACAGCGTCCCGAACGCGTTGCCGAGGTTGATCATGAAGTGGCAGGACCACGCCCACGCGAAGTCCGGGAACCGCCGCGGGGAGACCCAGAGGTTGCGCAGCACCTCACCGGCTTTGGCCGACGGCCGGAACTCCACCGGCAGGTGCGCGTCCGGTGTGCGCAGGACGAAGAACGCGGCTCCGGCCACGACGATCCCGGCGCAGACCGCGTAGGCCGGCGCCAATCCGGCGAAGCCGGCCACGAGGACGACCACGATCGCGCCCAGCACGGTGCCGAGCATCTGCGCGATCCCGACGAGCCCGCCGACCTGCGCACGCTGCCCGATCGGCACCCGGTCGGCGATGGCGGACATCAGCGTCGCGAGCATCCCGTTGAGCCCGGCCTGGACCAGGCACCAGCCGGTGATCAGCAGCGCGACGTTCGGCGCGAACGCCAGTACCAGCAGCCCGACGGCGGCGACCGCCGCGCCGACCACCGTCCACGGGTGGCGACGGCCGAACCGCGAGCACGTCCGGTCCGACAGCAGCCCGACGGCCGGGTTGACGACCAGCGCCACGACCGCGCCGACGCCCATCACCAGGCCGAG
Organism: Amycolatopsis mediterranei; assembly: GCF_026017845.1. Taxonomy (NCBI): domain Bacteria; kingdom Bacillati; phylum Actinomycetota; class Actinomycetes; order Pseudonocardiales; family Pseudonocardiaceae; genus Amycolatopsis; species Amycolatopsis mediterranei. The sequence continues at coordinate 70,748 of NZ_CP100416.1, read as the reverse complement.
CACGAACTCCTTGTTCACCTTGTCGAGCAGTTCGGCCTGCTGTGGCAGCAGCACCTGGATCGGCGCGTAGACGCCGAGCCAGAGCGCGATGTTCGCGAAGAACAGCAGGCTCATCCAGCCGGGCCGCACCCGCACGACGGGTTCGGCCAGCGCCTCGGGGACGACCTGGGTCGTTTCACTCATTCCGCACCAGCTTCCGGTACCAGTGGAACGAGTCCTTCGGCGTCCGCCGCAGGGTCTCGTAGTCGACGTGCACCAGGCCGAAGCGCGGCGCGTAGCCCTTGGACCACTCGAAATTGTCCATCAGGGACCAGCAGAAGTAGCCACGGACGTCGACACCGGCGTCCATCGCCTCGCGCAGCGCGACGAGGTGACTGTGCAGGAAGTCGATGCGTTCGGGGTCGTGGACACCGCCGTCTTCGGCGACTTCGTCGGCGAAACTGCAGCCGTTTTCGGTGATCTGGATCGGGGGGAGCTTGTCCTGGTAGCGGTGGTGGAAGTCCAGCAGCAGCTCGCGCAGGGCGTGCGGGACGATCGGCGAGTCGTTGGTCGTCATCGGGTAGCCCTCGATGTCGCGCAGCTCGAAGGGCAGCGGGTTGCCCGGGCCGGGCATCGCGACCCCCTGCGGCTCGTAGTAGTTGACGCCGTAGAAATCGAGCGGCTGCGCGATGGTGGGCAGGTCGTCGGCGAACCCGGCGGGGAGGTGCTGGTGGAGCTGCTCGGGGTAGCTGCCGAGCAGCATCGGGTCGGCGTAGAGCCGGTTGAGCAGGGCGTCGAGGTACTCCGCCGCGTCTCGGGCGTCGTCGTCGGCGGGCCAGATGGGCGAATGGTTGTTGGCCGTGCCGATGTTCGTGGCGCCGGCCGCGCGAAGGGCTTGGACGGCGAGGCCGTGCGCGAGGTTCTGGTGGTGCGCGGTCGGGATGGCGTCGAGCAGCAGCACCTGGCCGGGCGCGTACTCCCCGATGCCGTAACCGAAGATGGACATGACCATCGGCTCGTTGAGCGGAATCCACAGCTTCACCCGATCGGCGAAGCGGTCTCCGATGACCTGGGCGTATTCGGCGAAGCGCTCAGCGGTCGCCCGGGAGAGCCAGCCGCCCTCGTCTTCGATGGCTTGGGGGGTGTCCCAGTGGTAGAGCGTGACGGCGGGGACGATGCCGGCTTCGCAGACGGCGTCGATGAGCTTGTCGTAGAAGCCGAGGCCTTCGGGGTTGGGCGCGCCCTTGCCGTCGGGCTGGATGCGGGGCCAGGCGATGGACATCCGGTAGGCGCCGACGCCGAGTTCCGCCATCAGCGCGATGTCTTCGGGGTAGCGGTGGTAGTGGTCGGCGGCTACGTTGGCTTGTTCACCGCGGGCGATCTTGCCCTCGGTCGCGGTGAACGTGTCCCAGATGGACGGTCCGCGCCCACCTTCGCTGGTGGCACCTTCGATCTGGAACGCCGATGTCGAAACACCCCAGAGGAAGTCGGGCGGGAAGATCGGGTTCTGCACCGGCTGCTGACCCCTTCGTCAGGGCACCCGTAAGGGTGAACATGAAAAGTTCTCATATACTAGGTCTTCACTCGTCCGTGGGGAAGCCCGTCGGCACGATAAAGTCCCAGATCAGACGAGGAGGAGCGCCGTGTCCGACATCCAGGCCGCGAAGGTGCCGGCAGAAGCCACCCCCTTACGCCGTCAACCGGTCCAGCAGCGAAGCGCGAAGCGGGTCGAGCAGATGCTCGACGCGAGCGCGGCGTTGATCGACGAGCTAGGTTACGACGCGCTGACGACGACGTTGATCGCCAAGCGGGCCGGCGTCGCCGTCGGTTCGCTGTACCAGTTCTTCCCGGACAAGCGCGCGGTCGTCCAGGCGCTCACCGCACGGAATCTGGAACGTTTCGTGGGCGCGGTGAACGAGCGGCTGAAGCAGCTGGGGCCGGAGCACTGGTGGGACGTCGTGGACTCGATCCTCGACATCTACCTCGAGATGCACCGGACGGTGCCGGGATTTTCGAAGGTCCACTTCGGCGACATCATCGACCGCCAGCTGCTGGACGAGACGCGCGACAACAACGCGGTGATCGTGGATTCGCTGACCGATCTGGTGGCGACCCAGGTGGACCGGCCGGTGGAGGACCTGCGGTTCGCGATCGGGATCGCGAACGAGGTGGCGGATGCGCTGTTGAAGCTGGCGTTCCGGAAGGAGCCCAGCGGGGACGAGAAGATCGTCGCCGAGGCGAAGTACGTGGTGAAGGGGTACTTGGCGGCTCGGTTCGGGGAGCGGTCCTAGCTGTCCACAGAAGTTGTCCACAGGTATGCACAGCTGTGGACAACTGGGTGGTTTTGGGGTGGGTTGTCGGTGGGGGCCGATAGACTGGACTTGGGCACGCCCCCCGGGAGGGTGGGGGAGTTTCCGAGGGCGGGGACGGCCCCCACAGGCCCGTCGTCCGGCGGGGTTGCGGACTGCGGTTGGGGTCAGCTGCCCGTCCGATGAGCCGCCGTCAGCCGAAGTTCTGGTTTTCGCCCCGATAGGTTGGGACCGTTCGCTCCACTCGGTCGCCGAGCACCAGGTGGTAGTGGGTGAACCGCTCGGCCAGCTCGCCCGCCTTGGCGTGGCGCAGCCAGACCCGGTCGCCCAGTTTCAAGCTTCGCGCCGCTCGGCCCGTCACCGGTGTCTGGACCTCGCCCGCTCCCTCGAACCCGAGGAACTTCAAGCCCCTCGGCAAGTACGGCTTCGGCTGGCGGGAAGGGCCCGTCGGGCCCGAGGCGATGTAGCCGCCCGAGAAGAGGGTTGCGATGTTGCGGGTGGGGCGGCGGACCACCGGCAGGGCGAACAGCGCCGCCGGGCGGGGCTTGAAGCGGGTGTAACCGTCGAAGAGCGTGGGGCCGATCAAGCCCGAGCCCGCCGCGATTTCCGTGACCACCGCGTCGGCGCCCGTTGTCTCGAGGCTGCCCGTTCCGCCTCCGTTGACGAACTCCAGGGGCGTCACCGCCTGGACCGCTCGGACCGCTTCGCCGCGGCGGCGGGCCAGCTCGGCCGCCGACCGGCGTTGCATCCAGCCCACCAGTGCCCGGTTGAGGCGGTGGCCGGCCGCGTCGCCGAGACCCGCGATCTGGCCCTCGTACGCCATCACGCCCACCAGGCGGAAGCCCGGGCGGGCGACGATCTGGCGGGCGAACGTCGATGCCTGCTTCGGGGTGAACACCGGCGAACGCCGCGTGCCGACGTGGATGCCCGGGAAGGGGCGCCAGGATGCGTCCAGTTCCAGGCACACCCGGATCTCCGGGTGGCCGTGGCCGAGGGCCGCGTCCACCAGGTCCAGGTGCTCGGGGGAATCGACCATGATCGCGATCGCCGCGCGGGCGCGGTCGGACGTGGCCAGGCGGCGAAGGGCTTCGTGGTCCGCCGTCGGGTAGGCGACGACGATGTCATCGGTCGTGCCCTGCTCGATGTGCCAGACCGCTTCCGCCAGCGAGTAGCACATCAGGCCCTCGAAGCCCGGCATCGTCAGCGCCCGCTCCAGCAGCGCGCGGCAGCGGACCGACTTGCTGACGACGCGGATCGGCTTGCCGGCCGCGCGGCGGCGGAGGTCGGCCGCGTTCGCGTCGAACGCCGCCAAGTCGACCACGGCCAAGGGCGGATCGAGGTCCTTGGTCGCCAAGTCGTACTCCGTCGCACCGGTCACGAGGTCTAAAGTACGACAACAAGCCTTGAAACGCGAATACTATTCACTTACTGTTTCGGGCACTCCTGGATGAAGGGTGCACGCGCATGACCCGGTGGACCAACTGGGCGGGCACGGTGTCCGCCTCGCCCCAACACGTTCACCAGCCGCGCGACACGGCGGAGATCGCGGCGACGGTCGCGAGCATCGCGGCGGCCGGCCGCACCGTGCGCCCCTGGGGCAGCGGGCACTCCTTCACCGCCATCGCCGCCGCCGACTCCGACGCGCTCGACCTGCGCCAGTGGACCGGCGTCGAGCGGGTGGACCTGGCGACCGGGCACGTCACCGTCCGCTCCGGCACCACGCTGCGCGATCTCAACGCCGCCCTCGACGCGCTCGGGCTGGCCATGACCAACCTCGGGGACATCGACGCGCAGACCGTCGCCGGCGCGATTTCCACCGGCACCCACGGCACCGGCGCGAAGCTCGGCGGCCTCGCCACCCAGGTCGTCGCGCTCGAACTCGTCCTCGCGGACGGCTCGGTCGTCACCTGTTCGGCCGAAGAAAAGCCCGACCTCTTCGCCGCTGCCCGCGTCGGGCTCGGTGCGCTCGGCGTGCTCACCACGGTGACGCTCGCGTGCGAGCCGTCGTTCGTCCTGCGCGCGCAGGAACGGCCGGAGCCGCTGGAGCAGGTTCTCGAGGGCTTCCACGACTTCGCCGACGAAAACGAGCACTTCGAGTTCTACTGGTTCCCCTACGGCAAGAACGCACTGGTCAAGCGCAACAACCGGACCGAGACGCCGCAGCCGCTCAGCAAGGTCCGGGAGTTCGTCGACTACCGGATCATGGAGAACGTCGCCTTCGGCGGGCTCTGCCGGGCCGGCCGGCTGATGCCGAAGCTCGTGCCGTCGCTTGGCAGCTTCGCCTCGAACGTCCTGAGCGCGCGCGACTACAGCGACCTCTCGCACCGCGTCTTCGTCACCGCGCGCGACGTCCGGTTCACCGAAACGGAATACGCTGTTCCACGTGAATCAGTGCTCGACGTGCTGGCCGAACTACGCGCTGTAGTGCCGACACTGAAGGACCCGGTGATGTTCCCGGTCGAGGTGCGGGTCGCCGCCGCCGACGACATCTGGCTGTCGACCGCGCAGGGCCGCGACTCCGCCTACATCGCCATCCACCAGTTCATCGGCATGCCCTACCGCGAGTACTTCAGCGCGTTCGAGAAGATCGCCGGCGCCGTCGGCGGCCGCCCGCACTGGGGCAAGATGCACGACCTCGACGCCGGCGTCCTCCGCACGCGCTACCCGCACTTCGACGACTTCCTGCGCGTGCGCAAGGAAACCGACCCGAGCGGCGTCTTCACGAACACGTATCTGGACCGGGTGCTGGGTCCGGCTTAGAACAGCGCGGACACCGATTCGCCGTTGTGGATCCGGCGGATCGCCTCGGCCATCGCCGGCGCGATCGAAAGGATCTTCAGCTTCTCGGTGCGCTCTTCCTCGGGCACCGGGACCGTGTTGGTGCAGACGATCTCCAGCACCTCCGGCCGGCTGCCGATGCGCTCGATGGCCTTCGCCGCAAACAGCCCGTGCGTGCAGGCGACGCGGATCGAGCGCGGCTCCAGCTCGGCCAGCCGGTCGAGCAGTTCGAGCACCGTGCTGCCCTTGGCGATCTCGTCGTCGAGCACGATCACGTCCCGGCCGGTGACCTCGCCGATCACCGATGTGATCTGGACGCGGTCGTCGGGGAAGCGCTCCTTCGCCCCGGCCGCGACCTGGACGCCGAGGAGCCGCGCGAAGTGCGACGCCTCCTTCGCGTTGCCCAGGTCGGGCGAGACGACGGTGGTGCGCGAAAGGTCGTACTGGCGGAAGTGCTTGGCCAGCTCCTGCAGCGCGTGCAGGTGATCCACCGGGACGCTGAAGAAGCCGTGGACCTGCGGCGAGTGCAGGGTCATGGCGAGCACGCGGCTCGCCCCCGCGGTCACCAGCAGGTCGGCGACCAGGCGGCCGCCGATGGAGATGCGTGGCGCGTCCTTCTTGTCGGAGCGCGCGTACGAATAGTGCGGCATCACGGCGGTGATGCGGGACGCCGAGGCGCCGCGCGCCGCGTCGAGCATCAGCAGCAGCTCGACGAGGTGCTCCTGCACCGGTTTGACCAGCGGCTGGATGATGAAGACGTCTCGCTCGCGGCAGTTCGCCTGTAGCTGCACCTCGAGGCAGTCGTTGGCGAACCGCTGGATCTCGACCGGCCGCAGCGGCACGCCGAGGTGCTCGCAGATCTCTTCGGCCAGCTCGGGGTGCGCGCTGCCGCTGAAGACGGCGATTTCTCTCGATGCCTGGGTGATCACAGCGCGGAGATCGCCTCGCCGATAGCGGCCTCACCCGAGATCAGCGTCAGGGTGCGGTGCACCGAAGCCGGTGCCTCGAGCAGGGCGACGAGCACCGCGGCGACGTCGTCGCGCGGGATCGGGCCGCGCCCGGTGTTCTCGGCCAGCAGGACCAGGCCGGTGCCGGGGTCGTCGGTGAGCTGACCCGGCCGGAGGATGGTCCAGTCGAGGTCGCGGGCCTTGAGGTCGTCCTCCGCCGCGCGCTTGGCACGCAGGTAGTGCCGGAATTCCTCGCTGACGTCGGGGTTCTCCGGGTTGTCGGCCCCGATCGAGCCCACCTGGACGTGCCGGCGGACGCCGGCCCGCTCGGCCGCTTCGGCGAACAGCGCCGCTGCGCCGCGGTCCACTGTGTCCTTGCGGGCGGTACCGCTGCCCGGCCCGGCGCCGGCCGCGAACACCGCGGCGTCGGCCCCCTTCAGGACCTCGGCGACGGCGTCCACATCGGAGTTCTCCAGGTCGAGCACGACGGCTTGAGCGCCGGCGGCCTCGAGATCCGCCGCGTGGGCGGGATTCCGGATGATGCCGATCGCTTCGTCACCGCGCGCGGCGAGCAGCCGCTCGAGCCGCAGCGCGATCTGACCGTGTCCACCAGCAATGACGACTCGCATGAGCCGACCCTATAGCCGTTCGAGCGGGCCCGTCAGTCGAGGGAAGCGGGGACTTCGGCAGTGCGGAGCAGGTGGTCGTAGACCAGCTCGTTGACCAGCCGGGAGACCGGGTCCTCGGCCAGCACGACGCGCTCGGTGCGGCCCTCGAGGTCGAGGTCGACGACCGCGTTCGGGTCGGCGGTCACGATGGCGAGGCCGTACGCGCGGGCGCGCGGCAGGCAGTTGCCGACGTAGTCCTCGGTCAGCACGACCGGGGACGGGAGGACCATCGCGGCCTCGCCGTAGCGGGCGAACGGAACCGCGGAGGCCATCGCGGTGCGCCAGTGGCGCGCGACGGCCAGGACGCCGACGATCTCGGCGGCCGGGGCGGGGGCGGTTCCGGCCAGCTCCGGCCAGGTCCAGGTGTCGACGGTGGCGCGGTCGGCCACCGGGCCGGCACCCATCGCGATGCGTTCGGCGTGCACGTCGGTGCGAAGCTTGGCGACCACGCAGACCTTGCGGCCGAGGATCGTGGTCTCGGGGAGGACGACGCCGTTCCAGCCCAGCTGGGCGGCGGCGGCGCGGGCGAGCTCGTCGACGCTCGCGGGGAGCTCGATCGGCGGCACCACGCGGCTCGGCATCGACCGGCTGCGCTTCGCGCCACCGGCGACCGTCGAGCGCTCGGTGTTCTGAGGTGTAGCCGCCACGAGTCCGCCTCCTTCTGCCCTGCACTGCTTCGTGACCGGGGGAAACCGGCACCTCACTTGTCTAACAGCGCGGCGGCGTGGCGTCGCCGGGTAGTGCGAGTGGCTGCGATCGGCGGCGGTCAGCGGTCGATGACCGGTCGGTAGGCGGTCATCGGACTTCGGTCGAACGGTGCGGCCAACCGAGTGATCGCGGGGTGAGTGGCATTACGGTCCGGCTACGGCCGATTACCCGGGGCAGGATCGGCCAAACCCGGCCCGGCTAGCCCATCCGGCGCAACCACGGCAAAATCCACAGTGGACGCGACCCGCTGAGCTGCGGATGTCCGCCGTCACCCACCCGGCGGTGACTTACGCCGCAGCGGTCCCGCGCGCCCGGGACTAAAGTTACCCACCAGTCACTTAGCCCCCCGCCGTGGAGGACCGATGCGCTCCCCGAAGGACTTCTTCGCCCCGCTCGCCCTGGGCGCGCCCGCGCCCGTGCGGGAGATCCCGGTGACGCCGTCCCGGATGATCCACTTCTTCGACCCGGGCAACGAGAAGATGGCGGCGAAGGTGCCGGACATCGCGAAGAAGGTCGACGTCCTGCTCGGGAACCTCGAGGACGCCGTCCGCGCCGACCGCAAGGAGGCCGCGCGCGCCGGCCTGGTCGCGATCGCCAAGGCGAACGACTTCGGGAAGACGCAGCTGTGGACGCGCGTCAACAGCCTGGACTCGCCGTGGGTGCTCGACGACCTGATCACGCTCGTCACCGAGATCGGCGACAAGCTCGACGTCATCATGGTGCCGAAGGTCGAGGGTGCGCAGGACATCCACTACGTCGACCGGCTGCTGGCCCAGCTCGAGGCGCGCGCCGGGCTGACGAAACCGCTGCTGGTGCACGCCATCCTCGAGACGGCGAGCGGCGTGGCCAATGTGGAGGAGATCGCCGGCGCGAGCCCGCGCATGCAGGGCATCTCGCTCGGCCCGGCCGACCTGGCGGCCAGCCGCCGGATGAAGACGACCCGCGTCGGCGGCGGCCACCCCGGCTACCTGGTGCGGACCGACCCGACCGGCGACGACTTGAACGAAGGCCGGACGACCTACCAGCAGGACCTCTGGCACTACACGGTGGCGCGGATGGTCGACGCGTGCGCGATGCACGGGATCCTGCCGTACTACGGGCCGTTCGGGGACATCCGCGACGTCGTCGCCTGCGAGGACCAGTTCCGCAACGCGTTCCTGCTCGGCTGCGTCGGCGCGTGGAGCCTGCACCCGGTGCAGATCGACATCGCGAAGAAGGTGTTCTCGCCGTCGCCGTCCGATGTGGCCTGGGCGCGCCGGGTGATCGCCGAGATGGGTGACGGCACGGGCGCGGTGATGATCGACGGGAAGATGCAGGACGACGCGTCGGTGAAGCAGTGCCGCGTGGTCGCCGAACTGGCCGACGCCCTCGCGGCGGACGACCCCGAACTCGCGGCGGCCTACGAGGCCGCCACCAAGGAGGCCCTCGGATGACCGAGCTGAAGCCGAGACGCTCTGTTCTTTACCTGCCCGGCGCGAACGAGCGGGCGTTGGAGAAGGCCAAGACCATCCCGGCGGACGCGCTGATCCTCGACCTCGAGGACGCTGTCTCTCCCGACGCCAAGGAAGCCGCGCGGGAACGCGTGTGCGCGGCGGCTTCTTCGGGCGACTACGGCGAGCGCGAAGTGACCATCCGGGTCAACGGCCTCGACACCGAGTGGCACGACGCCGACCTGCGCGCGGCCGCCTCGGCCGGGCCGGCCGCGGTGGTCGTGCCGAAGGTGAACTCCGCCGCCGAGGTGCACAACATCGAGCGCGCGCTGGAGCTGGGCGGGGCGCCGGAGCACACGAAGATCTGGGCAATGGTCGAGACGCCGGTCGCGATGCTGCACGCCGAGGAGATCGCGGCGGCGTCCGAGCGGCTGACCGTGCTGGTGATGGGCACGAACGACCTGGCCAAGGAGCTGCACGCGGAGTTCGTGCCGGGCCGCGGCCCGCTGCTCGGCGGGCTCTCGCTGTGCCTGCTGGCCGCCCGGGCGACCGGCAAGGTGATCCTCGACGGCGTCTACAACGACGTGAAGGACCTCGAAGGTTTCGAGGCCGAGTGCGAGCAGGGCCGCCAGTACGGCTTCGACGGCAAGACGCTGATCCACCCGGCGCAAGTCGAGCCGTGCAACCGGATCTTCGCCCCTTCGGAGGAGGAGGTCGACCGCTCGCGGCGGATCATCGAGGCCTTCGAGGAAGCGCAGAAGGAAGGCCGCGGAGTGGTGACCGTGGACGGCCGGATGATCGAGAACCTGCACGTCGACACCGCGCGGCGGGTGCTGGCGCTGGCCGAGGCCGTCAAGAGCTGAACCCCGGTGGCCGGGCTCGCGGCCCGGCCACCGGTGCGGTTCACTTCGGCAGGTCGTCCGTCCACTCGGCACTGACCTGGGCACCGGCCTCGGCGCCCTGCGCACCGGAGACCACGTAGACGGCGCCGTCCGCGGTCACGTACATCGACGTGCGGTTGATGCGGCCGGTGGACGGGTCGACGACCAAGCGGTAGTTGCCGGGCAGCATGAAGCCGCGGCCACCCGGGACGGCGCCGAGGTCCTGGACGCCGGGGTACGCCGCGATCGCGCGGAAGGCCGCCGCGCGCACGGCGGGTGGGGCCGGCAGCGTCGACACCAGCGAAACCATGGACAGCAGCAACTCCCGCTCCCGGTCATCCGCGGTCAGCGGGCCCGCACTCGTCCGCGCGCCGCTGTGCGCGATCGCGTTCACGAGCCAGTCCCGCAGCGCCGCCGGGTCGATGGGCAGGGTCCGGAGCTGCTCGAAGGTCACCGTGGTGCCGGCCAGCCGCAACGGGGACGACCCCAGTGCCATGAGCCGGCCACTGGACTTCGCGCCGCGGAACCACAGGTGGCCGTCGGCAGAGAACCAGTACTCGTAGACCTGCTTGTCCGAGGCGGTCCTGACGTGCCAGTACTTGCCGGTGTCCGCCGGGGCGTGCTCGGCCACCGTGGCCGCCGCCAGCAGGACCTGCGTGCCGGTGACGACCGGGGCCACGGCCTGGGGCTGCGGCGCGGGAACCGGAGTGGGCGCCGGGGCGCCGGGCAGGGTCGCCACCACGACGGCGGCCGCGGCCGCCGTCGTCACGAGACCGGCACCGAGCGCCAGCGGACGCACCCGGCGGCGGGGGCCGGTGAGCATCCGGTTCTGCAGCCGGTGCCGGCTCCGGTCCACGACGTCCTGGGCCGGGTCGCCCGGTACCAGCGCGGCCCGCAGGGTCTGCAGGTCATTCATCGGAAGCCTCCTGGGAAAGAACGGGGTTGAGCTTCTTGCGGGCGCGGTTCAGCCGGGAGCCGACGGTGCCCGGGGAGATGCCGAGCGCCTCGGCCACCTCCGCGTAGCCGAGCTCGCCGAGGGCGACGAGCAGCAGGACGTCGCGTTCCCCGGTGGAAAGCCGGGACAACGCCTTCCCCACCCGCGCGGCCACGACCGCGTCGACGACGCGGTTTTCGTGCCCTTCGGTGGTTTCGCGCGGGTCGAGCCGCGAGAGCGCGCGGTAGTGGCGGGCCTCCTTGCGACGGTGCCGGGAGACCAGGTTCGTCGCGATGCCGAACAGCCAGGCCCGCATGTCACCGCGACTGGCGTCGAACGTCTTCCGGCGGTCGAAGGCGACGAGGAACGTCTCGGCGGCGACGTCCTCCGCGGCCTGGGCACCGAGGCGGCCGGCGACGTACCGGTAGATGTCCGCGAAGTGGCGATCGTGCACTTCCGTGAAGTGCTCGCTGTCCAGCACCGGGGCCGCCGTCATGGGGCTGCCTCTGTCATGGGGTTCCCTAAGGTTGGTGTTGTTCGGGGTTGATGCCCCGGATGCCCAGGGCGATGGGGTGTGGCTGATGGCGTTTCTGCCCACGGTGGCTCGGAAGGAATGGCCGCCCCGTCGCTCTGGACGCCCTGGCCACTGATTCAGATCTGCTGCGGACCGTCGCTGTTTAGGGACCTGCTGGCGGGGTTGTCCACGGGGTTGACCAGCGACAACAGGAGAGAGAGCGTGAAAGTTCGGCCGCTGGTGTGGGTCGGTATCGATGTCGGCAAAGCCCACCATCACGCCTGCGTGATGGATCCGGCCGGCACAGTGGTGTTCTCGCAGAAGGTCGCCAACGACCAGGCCGCGATCGAACAGCTCGTCGCCCGCGCCGGCCAAGCCGCCGGCGAGGTGCGGTGGGCGATCGATTTGACCAGCAACGCCGCCGCGCTGCTGATCGCCGTCCTGATCGCATCCGGGCAGCAGGTGGTCTACGTGCCCGGGCGGGTCGTCAACCGGATGACCGGGGTGTTCCGCGGCGAAGCGAAGTCCGATGCCAAAGACGCCCGGGTGATCGCCGAAACCGCCCGCATGCGCACCGATCTGACGCCGGTGACCGCCACCGATGACCTGGTCATCGAGCTGACCCGCCTCTCGGCCCATCGCGAGGACCTGATGGCCGACTGGGTCCGCGGGGTCAACCGGCTGCGTGACCTGCTGACCGGCATCTTCCCCGCACTGGAACGCGCCTTCGACTACTCCACCCGCAGCGCCCTGATCCTGATCACCGGTTTCCAGACCCCGCAGGCGATCCGCGAGGCCGGCGAAACCGGTGTGGCCGGCTACCTGCGCGAACACGGCGCCTGGGCCAAGGGCATCCCCGGCATGACCGCCGATGCCCTGGCCGCCGCGCACGCGCAAACCGTGCAGCTGCCCGGCGAAGCCACCACCGCGACGCTCATCGCCGGCCTGGCCCGCCAGCTGCTCGCCCTGGACCGGCAGATCAAGAACACCGACAAACTGCTCACCAGCCAGTTCCGGCAACACCCGCAGGCCGAGATCATCGAATCGCTGCCCGGCCTCGGCCCGATACTGGGCGCGGAGTTCCTCGTGGTCACCGGCGGCAACCTCACCGCATTCGCCACCCCCGGCCGTCTGGCCTCCTACGCCGGACTTGTTCCCGTGCCACAAGATTCCGGCCGCGTCACCGGCAACCTGCGCCGCCCCAAACGCTACAACCGACGCCTGCGCCGAGTGTTCTACATGGCCGCCCTCTCCAGCCTCAAAGCCGGCGGCCCCTCGCGCGCCTTCTACGACCGCAAACGCAGCGAACGGCTCATCCACACCCAAGCCCTGCTCGCCCTCGCCCGCCGACTGGTCGACGTGCTCTGGGCACTGCTGCGAGACAGCCGGACATACACACCGACCGCGCCGCAACCCGCCACCGCGGCCGCTTGACACGATCATTCAGATTCCTTCCCGTCGGCGACAGCTTCACCACCACTTCGCCGCAGGGCCGGAACTTCTTCCCTACCCGATCGGCCAGGGCCGCTGCGGCGGCCGGAGCCCTTCGTAGGCCGCCGCGACACGGAGGACGCCCAGGTCGTCGAAGCGGCGGCCGGCGATCTGGAGGCCGATCGGCCGGCCGTCGTCGGTGTAACCGCAGTTCAGCGACACCGCGGGCTGGCCGGACATGTTGTACGGCACGGTGAACGCGATGTGCTCGAACGGGCGGGCCGGGTCGTTCGTCGGGGACGCCCACTCCGCGGGCGGCGCCGCGACCGGGCAGACCGGGGACAGGACGACGTCGAACGCCGAGGTCGCGCGCAGGGCCGCCACGCTCATCACGTCGATCTGGGCGAAGCCGCGGTAGACGTCCACTCCGGACGCGTCCGCGCCGCCCGCCGCCCAGTCGGCGATGTACGGCAGGACCTTCGCGCGGCGGTCCCGCGGCAGGGCCGCCAGGTCCGACCAGGCCCGCGTGCGCCAGAAGACGTCGAGGCCGTCGAGCATTTCGCGGGTGAGGAACGGCTCGACCGGCTCGACGACGGCGCCCGCGGCTTCGAAGGCACGGGCCGCCGCGGTGACGGCGTCGCGGATCGCCGGGTCCACCGGGAGGCCGGGGCCGGACTCGAGCTGCAGGCCGACGCGCAGGCCGCCCACCGGGAGCGCCGTCGACGACCAGTCGAGCTCCGACGGCGGCAGGCACAGGTGGTCACGCGGGTCCGGGCGTGAGAGCACGCTCATCAGCAACGTCGTGTCGGCGACCGTGCGGGTCATCGGGCCGGCGACGCGGCCGAGGAACGGCGGGTCGACCGGCACGCGACCGAAGCTCGGCTTCAGGCCGGTCAGGCCGCACCAGCCCGCGGGCAGCCGGATCGAGCCGCCGATGTCGGTGCCGACGTGCAGCGGGCCGTACCCCGCGGCGGCCGCGGCGCCGGCGCCCGCGCTGGACCCGCCGGGGGTGGCCGAGAGCTGCCACGGGTTGCGGGCCGTGGTGTGGAAGCTCGACAAGCCGGACGTCAGCATCCCGTAGTCCGGCATGGTCGTCTTGGCCAGCAGGACGGCGCCGGACTCGCGGACCCGCGCGGCCGCCGGCGCGTCCTCGGCGGCCGGAACCAACGCGGTCGCCGCCGTGCCCAGCGGCACCGGCGTGCCGCGGGTCGCGATGTTCTCCTTGAGTGTCAGCGGGACGCCGTCGATCGGGCCCAGTGGTTCATTGGACGCCCAGCGCGCTTCGGACGCCTTCGCGTCGTCGCGAGCACCCGAAGGGTCGTACGCGTACAACGCGTGCAGCTCCGGCTCTCGCTCCTCGATGCGCGTGAGAACGGCTTCGGTCACCTCGACCGGCGAGAGCGTCTTCGCGCGGTACTGCGCGACGAGCTCGACGGCGGTCAGGTCAGGCAGCTCGGTCATGAGCGCTCCTCACGAGGCAGGCGGGTCGAAGCGGCCGTCGACGGCGGTCCAGCCACCGTCCACGGCCAGCACGGAGCCCGTCACGAACGACGAAGCATCCGAAGCGAGGTACACGACGGCGCCGGCGAGCTCCTCCGGACGCGCCCAGCGGCCCAGCGCGCCCTTCGCCGCGTACGCGGCGTACCACTCGGGGTTCGCCTTGATCTGCGCGGTCAGCGGGGTCTCGACGACGCCGGGCGCGATCGCGTTCACCCGGACCCCGGCCGGCCCGAACTCCGCCGCCGCCGTGCGGAACAGCTGGACCAGGCCCGCTTTCGTCGCCGCGTAGGGGCCCTGGCCGGGCTCGACGGTCGTCCCGCGGATCGACGAGAAGCCGATGATGCTCCCCCGCCCGCGCGCAACCATGTCGGCGCCGAAGACGCGCACGACCTCGAAGGTGACGCCGAGGTTCAGCGCGATGACGCGGTCGAACTCCTCGCGCGTGTAGTCGAGCAAGCGTTTGCGGACGTTCGTCGCGGCGGTCAGCACGACGACGTCGAGCGGGCCGAGGTCGCTCGCGGCCTTGTCGACGGCGCCGGGCGCGAGCAGGTCGATCTCGTACGGCTCGCCCACGCCCGCCTCGCGCGCGGCTTCGAGGTCGCGGTCCGCGCACACGACGTCGGCGCCGTGCGCGGCCAGCGCCCGCGCGGCTTCGCGGCCGATGCCGCCCGCGCCGAGCACGACGGCCCGCCGTCCGTCGAGCCGGAACAACGTCGAATAGTTCACGGGCGCAGCACCGCCATCCTCGTCACGGTCAGTTCCTCGACGGCGAACCGCGGCCCTTCGCGGCCGATGCCGGAGTCCTTCACACCGCCGTAGGGCATGGTGTCGGAGCGGAAGCCGGGCACCTCGTTGACCACGACACCGCCGACCTCCAGCTCGTCGAGTGCGCGGAACGCGGTGTGCAACGAGCGGCTGTAAACGCTGGCGTGGAGGCCGTAGCGGGACGCGTTGACCGCGGCGAACGCTTCGTCCACATCGGACACCGTGCGCACGCAGACGACCGGGCCGAAGATCTCTTCGTCCCAGGCCTCGACGCCGTCCGGGACGTCGAGCAGGACGGTCGGCCGCAGCACGGTGCCGTCGACCCCGCCGCCGACCCGGCGAGCGCCCGCCTGCTCGATCCACGCGGCGACGCGGGCGGTGGAAGCCGGGTCGATCAGCGCGGACACCCGGGTCTTCTCGTCCCGCGGATCGCCGACGACGACCTCGTCGAGCCGCCCCACCAGCCGTTCGGTGAACTCCTCGGCGACCGAAGCGACGACCAGGACCCGCTGCACCGAGATGCACGCTTGGCCGGACGCGTAGAAGCCGCCGCGCAGCACGGCGTCCACGGCCGCGTCGAGGTCGGCGTCGGGAGCGACCACGAGCGCCGCGTTCGAACCCAGCTCCAGCAACGTCTTCGTCGGGGCCGCGTCCCGCGCGATCCGGTGGCCGACCGCGGCCGAGCCGGTGAAGGAGACCGCGCCGATCCGGCGGTCGGTCGTCAACGCGGCGCCCACCGCCGCGTCGCCGGTGACCAGCTGGACCATCGCGGCGATCGGGGCGACCGACCGGACCAGGTGCACCAGCCAGAGCGTGGCCAGCGGGGTCTGCGGCGCGGGCTTGACGATCACCGGGCAGCCGGCGGCGATCGCGGGCGCGATCTTGTGCGACGCCAGCAGCAGCGGGTAGTTGAAGCCCGCGATGCCGACGACCACGCCGATCGGCTTGCGCTTCCAGAACCCGACCAGCCCGTCGCCCGAGGGCAGGAGGTCCAGCGGGACGGTCTCGCCATGCAGCCGCGAGACCTCTTCGGCCGCGGCTTCCCAGGTGACGATCGTGCGGGCGACCTCGACGCGGCAGTCGACCAGGGGCTTGCCGGTCTCGAGGACGAGGAGGTTCTCGAACTCCTCGCGGCGAGAGCGGATCGCCGCGGCGACGTCGTTGAGCAGGGACCGCCGGACCCGCGAAGGCAGCGAAGCCACTTCACGGGCTATGGCGACAGCTTCGGATACGGCCCGAGTAGCCAGCTCAGGCGTACCGACGGGCGCGGTCCCGATGACGCTCCCGTCGTAGGGGAAAACGATTTCTTCGGCGTCCACAGTGGACACCCAGCCTCCGCCGATCGGCAGGCCGTCCGGGTACTCAGGCATCCTCACCTCCGCGTAGCCGGGCCAGTTCCGCGCGCAGGTTCGGCGCGGCTTCGAGAAGTTCCCGCGTGTACTCGTGCCGGGGTGCGTCGTAGACCTGCGGCACGTCGCCGAGTTCGACGATCTCGCCGCGGCGCATCACCGCGACCCGGTCGCAGACGTGCCGGACGACGCCGAGGTCGTGGGACACGAAGACCAGCGTCAGCGCGAACTGCTCGACGAGTGAGCCGAGCAGGTCGAGGATCTGGCCGCGCACGGAGACGTCGAGAGCGCTGACCGGCTCGTCGGCGATCAGCACGCTCGGGTTCGGCGCCAGTGCGCGGGCGATCGAGATCCGCTGCCGCTGGCCGCCGGAGAACTGGTGCGGGTAGCGCTGAGCGGCGTCGGCGGGCAACCCGACGGCGGCGAGCAGCTCGGCGACGCGATCGGGCTCGCGGCGGCCGAGCGGCTCGGAGACGATGTCCCGCACGCGCATCCGCGGGTCGAGCGAGCCCATCGGGTCCTGGAAGACGATCTGCAGTTCCGACCGCAGGAAGCCGAGGCGCCGTTCGGGCAGGTTGTCGATGCGCCTGCCCTGGAACGAGACCGTGCCCGCCGTCGGCTTGTCGAGCGCCGCCAGCAGCCGGACCAGCGTGGACTTGCCGGAACCGGACTCTCCCACGATGCCGAACCGCTGCCCGGCCTCGACGTCGAAGCTGACCCCGCGCAGCGCGTGAACATCTCGCCGGGCGTACCGGCGTTCGAGGTCGCGGACTTCGATGACGGTCATCGCCGGGCCTCCAGGTCCGAGGCGTCCAGGAGCTTCCGCGTGTACTCGTGCTTCGGCGACGTCAGCACTTCGCGCGTCGAGCCCGCTTCGACGATCTCGCCGTCCAGCATCACCAACACGCGCTCGCACACCGAAGCGACCACCGCGAGGTCGTGCGTGATGAACAGCAACGCGCTTTCGGCGGGCAACGACGTCTTGATGAGCGAAAGGATCTGGGCCTGCACGGTGACGTCGAGGGCGGTGGTCGGCTCGTCGCAGATCAGCAGCGACGGCTCGTTCGCCAGGGCCATCGCGAGCACGACTCGCTGCCGCTGCCCGCCGGACAGCTGGTGCGGGTACGCGCGGGCGGTGCCCGGCAGGCCCACCGCGGACAGCAGGTCTTCGGCGCGATGACGGCGTCCGCGGAGGCGCCCGGGTTCGGTGACCTGGCGGCCGACGCGCATGGCGGGGTTCAACGCCGTCATTGGCTCCTGGAACACCATGGCCAGCTCGTCGCCGCGCAGCCGGGACAGGTCCTTTTCGGACATTTCCAGCAGCTCGTGGTCGTGCAGGACGACCGAACCGGACGCGGGCAGCTCCTCGGGCAGCAGGCCCATGATCGCCAGGGCCGTCAGCGATTTCCCGGACCCGGACTCGCCGATCAGGCCGACGCGCTCGCCGGCGCCGATCTCGAAGGAGACGTCGCGAACCAGCGTGGAGACGCTGAGGCCGCGCACCGAGAGGGTCATAAGCGGGCCGCCAATCGGGGATCCAGGCGGTCGCGCAGGCCGTCGCCGAGGAGGTTGAAGCCGAGGACGGCGACGGCGATCGCGATGCCCGGCACCAGCGCCAGCCGCGGCTGCACGGTCAGGAGCTCTTGGGATTCCTGCAGCATCCGGCCCCACGACGGCGTCGGCGGCCGCGTGCCGAACCCGAGGAACGACAACGCCGCTTCGGCGAGCACGGCGATCGCGAAGGACACCGAGGCCTGCACGATCAGCAGGCCGGAGATGTTCGGCAGCACGTGCCGCAGCGCGATGTTCAGCCGCGACCGCCCGCCCGCGCGGGCCGCGAGCACGAACTCGGTGCTCATCACCTGCAACGTGCCGGAGCGGGCGATCCGCGCGAACGACGGGATGGTGGCGATGCCGATGGCGACCATCGCGGTCAGCGTGTCCGCCCCGAACACCGCGCCGAACATGATGGCCAGCAGCAGCGCGGGGAACGCGAGCACGAGGTCGTTGACCCGCATGACGAACTCGCCGAGCCACCGCGGGGACATCCCGGCCAGGATGCCCAGCGGCGTCCCGATGACCGCGGCGATCCCGACGGCGACGACCCCGACGTACACGGTCGTCCGGGCGCCGACCATGAGCTGGCTCAGCAGGTCGCGGCCGAACTTGTCGGTGCCGAACCAGTGCGAGCCGGTGAAGCCGAGCAGCCGGTGCGCCGCGTCGACCTTCACCGGGTCGAACGGCGTCCACGCGAACGACAGCAGCGCGGCCAGCACCACCAGGCCGACGAGGATCCCGCCGATCACGAGGTTGCGCATCACGAACCCCGCAATCTCGGGTCGAGCACCGTGTAGAGGAGGTCGACGACGAAGTTGACCAGCAGCACGCCGGCCACCAGGACCAGCACGATCCCCTGCACGGTCAGCAGGTCACGCGCGGAGACGGCGTCCAGCAGCATCGAACCCAGCCCCGGCAGCACGAACACGCGCTCGACGACCACCGCGCCGATCAGCAGGGTCGCCAGCTGCAGGCCGAGCACGGTGACCACCGGGACCGACGCGTTGCGCAAGCCGTGGCGGACCAGCGCCTGTCCCGGCCGCAGCCCCTTCGAGCGCGCGGTGCGCAGGTAGTCCTGGCCGAGCGTGTCGAGCACCGCCGACCGGACATAGCGCGTGAGCACGGCGCCCTGCACCAACCCCAAGGACAGCGCGGGGAGGATCAGCCCGCGGAGGAACTCGCCCGCGTCCTGATCCGGCGGTGTCCATCCGCCCGACGGCAGCCAGCGCAGCTGCACGGCGAAGATCTGCACGAGGATGATCCCGGCGAGGAACGCGGGGATCGCGACGCCGATCTGCGACAGGCCCGAAACGCTCGCGCCGGCCGCCTTCCGGTGCTTGACCGCGGCGAACGTGCCCGCGGGAATCGCGATCACCAGCGCCACCAGCATGCCCGCGCCGACCAGCCACAGCGTCACGCCGAGGCGGTCGAGCAGCTGCGGGCCGATCGCGTCCCGCGTCACGTACGAGCGGCCGAAGTCGCCGTGCAGCACGCCACCGATCCAGTCGAAGTACTGCGTGACCAGCGGGCGGTCGATGCCGAACTCCGCGCGCGTCTTGGCGAGCAGCTCCGGCGTCGCGTTGACGCCGAGCGCGACCTGCGCCGGATCGCCGGGCAGCACGGCCATGAACAGGAACACCACGATCGACGCGACCAGCACGCTGACCACGAAGATCGCCACCCGGCGCAGCACCCTGGCCGTCATCGCGGCGCCAGCCCGGTGAGGTCGAAGGACTCGCTGACCTGGTTCTGGACGAACCCGCCGACCTTGGCCTTCGCCACGATGACGTTGGGGAACAGGAACAGCCAGTCCGCGGCCGCGTCGGTGTTCAGCTGCCGCGCCACCTGCTTCATGTCCGCGACCTGCTGCTCCGGCGTGCCGCTGTCGGCCTCGGCGAGCAGCTGCTGGACGCGCTTGCTGTCGTAACCCCAGTAGTACTTCGGCTTCCCGAACGTCGTGATGTCCCGCGCCTCGACGTGCTGGATGATCGACAGGTCGTAGTCGTGGTCGGTGAACACTTGCTTGAGCCACACCGCCGGGAAGTCGAGCGGCTCGATCGTGGTCCGCACGCCGACGTCGGCGAGCTGCGACTGGACGACCTGCGCCGCCGACACCGCGTACGGCAGGTTCGGGATTCGCAACCGCAGGTTCAGGTTCGTCGCATGCGCTTCCGTCAGCAGCGCTTTCGCCTTCGCGGGATCGAACGGATGGACGTTCGCCAGGTCCTCGTACCAGGGGTCGGTCGGCGGGACCATACTGCCGATCAACGTGCCGCGGCCCGCCCACGCCGTGTCGAGCAGCGCCTTCCGGTCGATCGCGTACGTCAGCGCCTGGCGCACGCGGACGTCGTTCAGGGGCGGCCGGGCGTTGTTCATCGCCAGCGTGACTTCGGAGTTCGAGGTGCCCTGGACGACCTGGAACCGGTCGTCGGCCTGGAACTGCGGGATCGAGTCGGGCGCGGTGATCGCGGAGATGACGTCGATGCCGTTGCTGAACAACGCGTTGTTCAGCGCGGTCGGGTCCTTGATGTACTTGAGGACGACCGTGCCGTACGCCGGTTTCCGGCCCCAGTAGGCCGGATTCGCCTTCAGCACCACGGAGTCGCCGCGCTTGCGCGCCGCCACGACGTACGGCCCGGTACCGACCGGCTTGTTCGCCAGGTCGGCGATTCCGGTGGGGCTGAACATCGCGCCGAGCCGGCTGGTGAGGCTGAACAGCCAGCCGTTGGACGGCTTCGAGAGGACAACCCGCGCGTGGTCCGGCGCCTCGACGTCGACGTGGTCGATGACGTCCATGTTCGCCTTGATCGAGATCGTCCAGTCGGTCTTCACCCGCAGGAGCGAGAACTTGACGTCCTCGGCGGTGAAGGGGGCGCCGTTGCTGAACTTGACGCCCTGCTGGAGCTGGAAGTCGTAGGTCTTCCGGTCCGGGCTGATGGTCCACGACTTCGCGAGCAGCGGCACCACACGGCCTTGCGCGTCGAGCCGCACCAGGCCTTCGTAGACGTTGTAGAGCAGCGCCTGCGGAATGGCGGCGCCGTCGGTGCGGGTGAAGTCGAAGTTCGCCGGCTCCGCCGTGAAGCCGACGGAAAGCGTGTTCGGACCTGCGGAAACGCTCGCCGACGAGCCGGCCGAGCAGCCGGACACCGCCAGCAGCAGCACCGCTGCCACCGCAGGAATCCGGGCTTTCATTCGGCCTCCAGGGCTGTAACAACCGGGGCTTCGCCCCGGGCCGGGGGCTCCGCCACCCGGACCCCCGAAAAAGTTAGTACACTGGTCTGACCAGTAGCCTGCACGCGACGGACGTCGAGGTCAAGGGATGCGGTTCGAACCGGTGGCTCCGGTCCGCGCGTACGAGCGGGTCGTCGAGCAGATCGAGCAGGCCGTGGTCAGCGGCGCGCTCAAGCCGGGGGAACGCCTGCCGAGCGAGCGGGAGCTGATGACGCAGTTCGGCGTCGGCCGTTCGACGGTCCGCGAAGCCCTGCGCGTGCTGCAGGCGGCCGAGATGATCCGCTCGCGGCCCGGTGACCCGCGCGGCCCGGAGGTGCTGGCCGCCTCGCCCGCCGCGTTGCACCGCTCGATGCACCGGCTCGCGCGCGCCGACCACGTCGGGCTCGCCGAGCTGCTGCAGTTCCGGATGATCCTCGACGGCTCGGCGCACCTGCTCGCGGCCGGGCTCCGCACCGAAGAGGACCTGACCGGCCTCGACGCGGCCCTGGAGTCGATGCGTGAAGGCGTCTCGCGCGGCTATGCCGAGTTCAGCCGCGCCGACGTCGCCTTCCACGAGGTGATCGCGCGCATCTCCCGCAACCCGCTGCTGGTGGTCAGCGAAGAAGTCGTGCGCGGGGTCGTGCTGGAACTGATCGAGGACAAGCTCGAGCACGCCAGCAACCGGACGTCGCTGATGCGCACCTGGCTCGCCCACCACGCCGAGGTGCTCGACGCGATCCGCGCGGCCGACGGCGCCGGCGCGGCACAACTGGCCAAACAGGCGTTGTACGACAACTACGCCGAATACGTCCCCGCCGGGCAACGGCCTCTGCTCACCCCATTGCTGCAGTGACCTCCGGGGCTCCGCCACCCGGAGCCCCCGAAAAGCCGCAGTGACCTCCAGGGCTTCGCCCCGAGCCGGGGGCTCCGCCACCCGGAGCCCCCGAAAAGCCGCAGTCCTAAACTCGGCGAGGTGGACGCGGCGAAACGGAACGGTGTCGGCCTCGCGCTTTCCGGCGGTGGCTATCGGGCGATGCTTTTCCACGCCGGTGCGCTCTGGCGGCTCAACGAACTCGGCTGGCTGCCGAAACTGACCACCGTCTCCAGCGTCTCCGGCGGTTCGATCGCGGCGGGTGTGCTGGCGCACGCGTGGACCAAGCTGTGGTTCGGCGAAGACGGCGTCGCGGAGAACTTCGGCAAGGAGGTCGTGCAGCCGATCCGGAAGCTGGCCCGCACGAACCTCGACGTCCCGGTCACGCTGAAGGCGATGATGATGCCGTGGCGCAGTGCCGGCGAGGAACTCGCGCGCCGCTACGCGAAGCACCTCTTCGGTGACTGCTGCCTCGCCGACCTCGACCCGGCCGGGCCGCACTTCGTGTTCACCGCGACCAGCCTGCAGGACGGCTCGCTGTGGTGGTTCTTCCGGCAGCCGGGCCCGCACGGGCAGATCCCGCTGGCCACCGCGGTCGCGGCGTCGTCGGCGTTCCCGCCGATGCTCTCGCCGGTGGTGATCCCCGATCCGCATCGGGCCGGCCACAAGATCGTTCTCAGCGACGCGGGCGTGTACGACAACCTCGGCCTCGACCCGATCGAAAACCAGCGGGCGACCGTCCTGGTCAGCGACGCGGGCAAGAAGATGAAGCACGAGGACCGGCCGAGGCACAACTGGCCGATGCAGCTGCTGCGCGTGCTGACCGTGATGGACAACCAGGTCCGCGAGCTGCGCACCGGCTCGCTGCTCAAGTCCTATGAGGACAAAACGTACGCCGGGACGTACTGGGCGACCTACAGCGACATCGAACACTTCGAACTGCCGGACGCCCTGCCGGCCCCGGTCGAGCAGACCAGGAAACTCGCCGAGACGAAGACCCGGCTGACCAGGATGTCCGAGTCGACGCAGGACCAGCTGATCAACTGGGGTTACGCGGTCTGCGACGCGGGCATGCGGCGCTGGGTCTGCCCCGGGACCGGGCTCAAGCCGGAGTTCCCGTACCCGGGCTCAGGCGTCGGCTAGGTTCGCGTAGACGACGATGTTGTCTTTGTAGCTGTGCTCGGCGTGGTCGAACGCGCCGCCGCAGGTGATCAGCCGCAGCTCCGGTTTGGCGCTGTTGCCGTAGACGGCGTCGCGGGGGAACGTGTCCTTCGGGACCTGGGTGACGCGGTCGACGACGAACTTCAGCTTCCGGCCGTCGCTGCGGTCGATGTCGACCTCGTCGCCCGGGGCGAGGTCCTTCAGCTTGAAGAAGATGCCCGGCTTCTTGTCGCCGTCGACGTGGCCGAGCACGATCGCCGGGCCGACGTCGCCGGGCACCGGCGAAAGCTTGTACCAGGCCGCCTGCATCGGGGTGCGCACCGACGGGACGGAGATCGAACCGTCCGGCTTCACGGCGACGGCCAGCAGGCTGGACTCGGCACCGATCTTCGGGATCTTCACCGACGTCGGGCGGAGTCCCTTGAACGGCACGGTCACCGGCACCGACGCGGGCGCGGGAGCGGGCGCCGCGGCTTTCGGCGGCTCGGCAGTACCGCACCCGGCCAGGGCCAGCACCAGGGCGAGCGCTGCGCCCGCCCGGCGGACCGTCACCAGGCCGTGCCGCCGAAGCCGGTCTCGACCCCGCCCTTGGGCGCGACCTTGACCTGGGCCTTCGGTGCGGCGTTGCCGGCGGGCGTGGTGCTGGTCGCGGTGGTGCTCGGCACGGCGGTGATCGACGCCGTGGTGATCGGCGCGGTGCTCGACGCCGGGGCGCTGGACGACGTCGTGCTCGTACTGGTGCTCGTCGGGGTGCTCGTGGCCGTCACGGTCGAGGTCGGCGGCTGCTCCTGCTCGAACTCGACGGTGCCGTTGCCCTCGACGCCGCCGCAGGTCCAGCTGAACTTCGCGGTGGTGGTGCCGGCCGGGGCATCGACGACGCGCACGGAGTAGTTCCACAGCCGGCCGTCGGCCTCGTCCTGGTCCGGGCCGCCGGTGACGCTCAGGTACTGGGTCGCGACTTCGCCCGGCCTACCGGCCGCGCAGGCGATGACCAGCACACCCTCGCCGCCGAGGCCGACGAAGCCGTGCCCGGTGTTGTCCTGGTAGTCGTCCTTCGGCGGTTCGCTCTCCGCGGAGGTCGACGTGGTCGTCCCGGGCGTGGTGGTCTTGGTGACCTCGCGCGTCGGGTTCGGCGCGGTGGTCCCGGTGGTCGTGACCGAGGTCGACGGTGTGGTGGTCGCCGAGGTCGGCGGGGCTGTCGTCGTGGTCTCGGACGTGGTCTCCGTCGTCGCCGGCGTGGTGGGAGTCTCCGACGTCGTCTGCGCCAGCGCCGCGGGCGCGGCGGCGAAGGTGATCAGCGCACCGGCGGACACGATCCCCGCGAACCGGCTCAACGTTCTACCCACGGCGACTCCCAACGGCGGATGACCTACGACGTCGCGACTATCGGCCGTTCACCCGTCTGCGTTACTCCGGGAGGGCGAACGCCAGGTCGTCCCACAGGTCCTCCGGGTCCTCCAGGCCGACGCTGAACCGGATCAGCCCGGCCGGGACGCGCTCTTCGCCCGCCAGCCACGCCCGCCGCTCGACCAGGCTCTCGACACCGCCGAGGCTGGTCGCCGACCGGATCAGCCGGACCGATGCGCAGAACCGGTCCGCCGTCTCGGCATCGGCCAGGTCGAAGGAGACCATCATCCCGAAGCCCGGGTAGCGCACCCGCCGCACCGCGGGGTGCCCGGCGAGCCGCTCCGCCAGCAGCGCGGCGGTGCGGGACTGCTCCGCGAGCCGGACGGGCATGGTCCGCAGCCCGCGCAGGGCGAGCCAGGCTTCGAGGGCGCCCGGCGTCGCCCCGACCCGCGTCCGCGCGCCCCGCAGCTCGGCCGCGACGGCCGGGTCCTTGGCCACGGTGATGCCCAGCAGCAGGTCGCTGTGCCCGCCGATGAGCTTGGTCGCGCTGTGCACGACGACGTCGGCGCCCAGCTCGAGCGGGCGCTGCTGCAACGGCGTCGCGAAGGTGTTGTCGACGACGACCCGGCCGCGCGCCGCGGCGGCGATCGGCTCGATGGCCATCACGTCGAGGGTCGGGTTGGTCGGCGACTCGAGCCAGACCAGGTCGGACGTCGCCGCCTCGGCCACCCACGCCTCGGTGTCCGTCGGCTCCAGCTCGGTGACGGCGAGCTTGCCGAGCTTCTGCGCGTGGGCCAGCACCCCGCGCGTGACGGCGTAGCTGAACGTCGGGACGGCGACCCGCGACCCGACCGGCAGCAGGTCCAGCACCGCCGACAGGGTGGCGACCCCGGAGGCGAACGCCGTCGCGTGGCCGCCTTCCAATGCGCCGACGGCTTCCTCGAGCGCGTGCCAGGTCGGCGTCCCGTCGCCGCGCGCGTACGCGAAATCGCCACCGGCCTGGTAGGTGCTGGTGGCGACGAGCGGGGTGTTCAACGGCTCGCCGGGACCGTGCGGCCGGCCGGCGGCGATGGCCTTGGTGCGGGGCGTCCAGTCGTCCATCCGCCCACGATAAGGGGAGGCAGGGGCACTCACGCGTCCGCGAGTGCCCCTGCCGGGATCAGTGCGCGTACACCTCGAACTCGTAGAGCGAGTAGCCGTACTTGGTGCCGCGTTGCACGCCCTGCAGCTTGACGAACCGGGCCGGGGTGGCGTCGAACGCGAGATTGTCCTGACCGCCGTCGCCGTCGGTCACCACCGCCGCGTCCGTCCAGTTGACCGCGTCCGGCGAGAGCTGGATCCGGTAGCTCTTGCCGTAGGCGGACTCCCAGTTGAGCATCACCCGCGAAACCTGCTGGACCGAACCGAGGTCGACGGTGATCGCCTGGTCGTCGCTCCAGTCGCTGGCCCAGCGGGTCGAGGCGTTCCCGTCGATCGCGTTGGACGCCGGCGAGTCGTAGAAGCCGGTCTCGGCGCTGGTGGCGCTGACCGTCTTCGCCGCCGCCAGGTTCGCGACGTTGTCCCCGCGGTGCGCGGCGTACTCGACGACCTGCTGGAAGGTCGGGCGGTTCTGCCAGCTGATCTTGTCCTGCGTGATACCGCCGAGCGGGTTCTGGATGATCGAGTCGGCACACCACTGGTCACCGGCCGAGCAGTTCGCGTCACCGGGGTAGACGGTGTTCGCGGCCTGGCCGGCGGCCGTGGTCAGCGAGTCGACGAGCCCCTGGCGGCAGGCGGTGACGTCGCCGCCGCCGCAGAACGTCTGGGCGAGCGGGCCCGCCACCGGCTGGCCGAGCACCTGCCGGATGTCCTTGCTGACGTAACCCCACCAGCCGAACTGGAACGACGAGCCCTTGTGGGGCTGGCCGGTGTGCTGGCCGTTGCCGTTCTGCCAGCCGGACGGGCTTTCGTTGATGCCGAGCACGCCGGTCATCGCGTTGTAGGCGTCGTCACCCATGCCCGGCTTGAACTCGGCCTGGACCAGCAGCGGCCACCAGGCGTCGAAGATGCGGATCGCGTCGGCGTCCGCGTACGCCTTGCTGCCCGGCGAGGTCTCCGTGCGCAGCTGGCCGTGGGAGAGCCACGTCTTGAGCTTCGCCTCGGCGTCGGCCGCCGCACCGGTGGCCGGGGTCTTGTCGAGCACCTGCAGCAGCAGCGGCAGCACGCGCTCGGCACGCAGGTCGGCCAGCGCGGCCTCCGACATCGCCTGGGTCAGGTTGACCCGGGTGACCTTGGTGCCGCTGGCGATGAGCTTCTTCACCCGGGAGTCGAGCAGGTCGACGCGGTGCACGGCCGACTTGTCCGCCCCGGCCGCCGCGTAGCCGTTGGCCTGGGCGTTGTTCCAGCTGACGTAGTAGTCCTGGTTGATCGACTGCGGGTGCTGCGACGCCGGCGTGTAGTTCGCGACGTTGCCCGCCGGGTTCCAGCCCACCCAGTCGTGGCCCTGGTCGCCCCACACCGGCATGTTCGGGTCCACATCGGACGGCCGGACCGGGTTGGCCCCGGAGTTGAAGTAGGCGATGTCCTTGGAGTCGGCGTAGAACCAGTTGAACGTGAAGTTGATGTCCTGCGCGGCCCGCTGGAAGTCCGCCGCGGACTTGACGAAGGTCGGGTCGTTCAGCTCCTGGAAGCCGATCAGCGAGTCGACTTCGTGGAAGTAGGACGATCGCAGCGCCGTGTACGCCACCGGCTTGCCGCCGACGGTCGCCCGGCTCTGCACCGGCCCGTACCTGGTCCGGTAGCTGCGCAGCGTGTACGAGCCCGCCGCGGTCCCGTCGGCCACGGTCGGCTTCCAGGCGTTCTTGACCTCCACGGTGTCCATCGGGACGCACTTGCCCTGGTAGGTGTAGTAGTTCGAGTCCTTCGTCGGCGCGTTGCCGCTCGGGTCGCACAGCTGCAGCGCGTAGGTGTCGATGATGTCCTGCGCGGACGTCGTCGCGCTCCACGAGTAGTCCTGGCCGCGGCCGAGGAGCACGTAGAGGCTCAAGCCCGCGAACGCCGCACCGCGCGCGCTGATGCCCGGCCCCTGCAGTTCCTGCAGCATCAGCAGCTGCGGGGCGAAGTAGCCGGTCTGCGGGCCGAACACCGCGACCGGGTGGCCGCTGGCGGTCTTGGCACCGGAGACGAGCAGCGCGTTGGACATGCCGTGCTTCTCGCTCAGCATGTTCCCCGGCAGCACGCCGTTCTCGAAGATGCCGCGGGCGGGCTCCTGCTCGGCGGGCGCGGCGACGTCCACAGTGGACGGCGTCGCGGTGGACGCCGAGCCGGTCTTGTCGAACACCACGGGCTGCGGCGTCACCGAGTTCTTGTCCGGCATGGCCTGCCCGGCCGCGTTGGCCGGCGTCTTGCCGTACGGGAAGGTCTGGCCGTCGTGGAGCGTCTTGACGGCTTCGGGGTCGTCCTCGGCGCGCAGGCTCCGCCACACCTTCTCGCCCTGGACGACGCCGTACTTCTCCTGCATCGCGAGCTTCGCGATGGCGTTCTGCACCTCGCCGCCGCCGCCCGCGCCGAACTCGGCGCCGACCAGCGAGGCGAGCGCGACCAGGTCGGTCAGCTTGAACGGGTCGATCGACCCGGCGTTGGTGATCGAGTCGACGTGCCCGGTCAGCACGTACTCGCCCGGGAAGTACCGGCCGTTGTACGCATCGCTGATGTACTTGTTGATGCCGTCCACGTAGGCCTGCGCATCGGCGAGGCCCTGTGCGCCACGTGGGCCGCTGGCCGCGGTGCGGTCGATCTGCGCCTGCAGCTCGGCTTCGGTGTACGGCGCGTTCGAGAAGAACTGCTGCTCGAGCTCGCGGTTGGAGGCGGCGCCACCGGCGAACGGCGAAAGCTGGCCGCGGGCGGCGTGCCGCAGCACGTCCATCAGCCACAGCCGGTCCTGGCCGGCCGCGTAGCCGGCGCCGAACTCGGTGCCGGCTCGGGTGGTCCCGGTGATGTGCGGGACGCCGAGGGCCTTGTCCCGCACGATCGTGACGTCCGCCCGTGGCTTCGTCGTGCTCGCCACTTGGTCGGCCGGGACGCCGAACGAGGAGTCGTTGAAGTACTGGTTGATCGCGCTGGTGGTCAGCGTCTTGTAGCCGCCCGCCAGCGAGGAGTACTTCCCGAGCTGGTCGGCCGAGTGCGCCGGGCGGGTGCCGAGCAGCTTGTGCGCCAGGATCTCCGCGAGGGTGGCGCTGCCCTGCTCGCCGGGCGGCAGGATGTCGCTGCACTGCCCCCCGCAGTAGTCGTCGGGCGACACGGCCGCCTGCGCGGCCGGCGCGGTGACGGCGACTTGGGTGAGCCCGGCCACGAGGGCCCCCAGTGCCGTTACGGTCAGGGCGCGGATGCGACGTCGCATGCCGGGCTCCCCTCAGTTCAGAAGAGTGACGAAGCGCACGTTACCCAGCAGTAGGTCAAGTGTGAAGACTTTTCGCGTTTTTCCCCTCCTTGGGCGTAGTCCGTTCGGCGCAGCCGCCGGGACATCGGTACCGTGAGCCCCATGACCTTGGAAAAGCCCCTCATCGACCGCCCGGACGGACCCCCGCCGGCCGAACTCGAGATCACCGACATCACCGTCGGTGACGGCGCGGAGGCCACGGCGGGCAAGTCCGTCACCGTGCACTACGTCGGCGTCTCGCACTCGACCGGCGAAGAGTTCGACGCGTCCTGGAACCGCGGCGAGCCGCTGCGCTTCGGCCTCGGTGCCGGCCAGGTCATCTCCGGCTGGGACCAGGGTGTCGCGGGGATGAAGATCGGCGGCCGCCGCAAGCTGGTGATCCCGCCGCACCTGGCCTACGGCGACCGCGGCGCGGGCGGCGTGATCAAGCCCGGCGAGACGCTCGTCTTCGTCGTCGACCTGGTCGGCGTCAACTAGCTTCCACACATTTCCGGCAAACCGGCCCCGGCGCGACTGCGCCGGGGCCGGTTTTTGCTCCAAGCAGCGCCTTTCGGACCCCCGGGCCGTCGCTACGCTCGCAAGTGATCACCGGCAACCACCGCCGGTGCGCGACAAGGGGGATCCACCGATGCGCGTTCGCGCTGTGCTTTCCGCTGCCCTTTTGACGTTGGCCGCCGGGCTCGCCACCGCGCCGGCGGCTTCGGCCGTGGCCAACGGCGCCGACGTTCCGGCGGGCCAGTTCGGCTTCGCCGCGAAACTCACCATGACGGACATCCCGAAGCCCAACGGCACGAAGTACACCAGCGCGTGCTCCGGCGCGCTGATCGCCGCGCAGTGGATCATCACCGCCGGCCACTGCTTCCACGACGCCAACCGCAACCGCGTCTCCGGGCCGGTGCCGTACCCGACGTCCGTGCTGCTCGGCACGGTCGACCAGAACGCGCCCGGCGTGACGCGCAACGTGGTCACCGTCTACCAGTCGAGCGCCAACGACATCGCGATCGCCACCCTCGACGCGGACGTCACCGGCATCACGCCGCTGACGGTCAACCGGGTCACGCCGTCGGCCGGCCAGCTGCTGACCCTCGCCGGCTGGGGCAGCCTCACCTCGGTCAACCCGGCCCCCTCGACGAAGCTGCAGCAGGGCACCGTGCAGGTCGGCCAGGTCGGCACCGCGACGCTCGGGGTCCTGGGCGTCGCGCCGACGTCGACGACGAGTGCCTGCGTGTACGACTCGGGCGCGCCGTACTTCGTCGCGGGCGGCGACGGCGGGCAGCTGGTGTCGGTCGAGTCGACCGGCCCGGACTGCCCGCACCACCAGCTCGAGACCACGTCCCGCGTGGACGTCGTCGCGGACTGGATCGCTTCGCACACCGGCTGACCCGGCGCCGGGGGGGGGCCCCCGGGGCCCCCCGGTGGGGGCCCCCCCCGCGGTTAACCCCCCGGCGGGGCGGGGCCCCAGCGCGCGCGGGCCCCCC
>NZ_CP100416.1:627-40414 GCF_026017845.1 Amycolatopsis mediterranei | reverse complement strand
GGGTGCGGGGGCGTGTTGTCCTGGCTGCCCCCCCGGGGGCCCGGGCGGGGGGCCCCCCCCGGGGGGGCGCGGGGGCCCCCCCCCGGCCAGGGAATTCCCCGCCGGAGGCGGCGGCCCTAACGTCGAATGCCGACCACCGACTCGACGAAGGGGAAGAATGCGCCTGCGCGCCCTGCTCGCCGCTGCCGTTTTGACCGTCTCCACCGCTCCCGCCGCCTGGGCCGTCGCCCACGGTTCCGACGTCCCGCCGGGGCAGTACGGGTTCGTCGCGAAGCTCGCGATGACGAAGATCCCGCGCCCGGACGGCTCGACGTACAGCAGCTTCTGCACGGGCGCGCTCGTCGCGCCCGACTGGGTCCTGACGACCGGCCACTGCTTCCACGACGCCCACCGCGACCGGGTTTCGGGCAAGACCCCGTACCCGACGACGGTGACGCTGGGCCTGACCGACGAAGCGACGGAATCGGGCATCGCCCGCAAGGCGACCGAGGTCCTCCAGGCCAAGGAGAACGACGTCGCCCTGGTCCGCCTCGACTCCCCGGTGACCACGGTGACGCCCCTGACGGTGACCCGCGCGGCGCCGAAGGTCGGCCAGCAGCTGACCCTGGCGGGCTGGGGCAGCCTGACGAGCTCGGACCCCAAGCCGGCCACCCGCCTCCAGGAGGGCACGGTGGCGGTGGCGAAGGTGGATCCGACGACGCTGGGCGTCCGCGGCGCGGCCCCGGAAATCACGACGAGCGCCTGCACGTACGACTCCGGAGCGCCCTATTTCTCGGGCAACGAGCTCGTCGCGGTGGAGGCAACGGGCCCGGACTGCCCCCACGCGGGCATCGAGACAACGAGCCGGGCGGACGTCATAGCGGACTGGACAGCCACCCACACGGCGTAACTTCGCCCAGGGCGAACACGGGTGACATACCCCACCGAGCCACACGGATGCCCTCCCGGACCACGCTGGAAGGCGACGGCAGGCACCGTGGGGGTCCGGGGGCTCGGCCCCCGGGAGAGACCAGGAAAATGGGAAGAGCCCCGATCGCGTTAGCGATCGGGGCTCTGAACAGCGTGGGCGAGGAGGGAGTTGAACCCTCACGTCCTTTCGGACACACGGACCTGAACCGTGCGCGTCTGCCATTCCGCCACTCGCCCGAGTGCTTCTCTCGTGCAGCGAAGAGAAGACTAGCAGGTCGTTTGAACGGGTTTCACCGGGGGCCGTGTCGAGCCTCGCTCACCCGGATAGGATCGGTGCGGAAGCACACGTGTGAGGAGGTTTTCCCCGGTGGGCCGCGCCGAACGATTCGACAGGCGACTCGAGAACCTGGTGGGGAACACTTTCGCGCGCATGTTCGGTGGCAACGTCGTCACGCAGGAAGTGGCGATCGCCCTGGAGCGGGAGAGTGAGGAAAACGTTCGTGAGCTGGCAGGCGGTCGGCAGCTCGCCCCCAATCACTACATCGTGTCCCTGGGAGCGGCTGACCACGAGCGCATGGCCGGTGACGAGCAACGCGTCACCCAGGTGCTGGCCAAAGCGGTGGCGGAACACCTCGCCGCCGCGGGCCTGGACACCTATGGTGACGTCGTCGTATCACTCGAGCGCAACGAGGCGCTGCATACTGGACAGTTCAAGACCCGTTCGTCCGTCGATCCCGACGCCCGCCCCTCAGGCGCCGGTTCACCGCGGTCGGCACGACCCAGCAACGCAGGAGACCCAGCAATGAGCCAGCCCCCCGGCTACGGCCAATACGACCAGGGTGACCCGTACGGCCAGCAGGGCCAGTACGGCTACGGACAGCAGGGTGGCCAGCAGCCCGGGTACGACCAGGGTTACGGCCAGCAGGGTGGATACGACCAGTACGGCGGCCAGCAGCCGCAAGGCGGTGGCTACGACCAGTACGGCCAGCCGCAGCAGGGTGGTGGCTACGACCAGTACGGCCAGCAGCCCCAGGCCGGCTACGACCAGGGCTACGCCCAGCCCCAAGGCGGAGGCTACGACCAGGGCGGCTACCAGCAGCCGCAAGGCGGTGGCTACGACCAGGGCTACGGCCAGCCCCAGGGCGGAGGCTACGACCAGGGCGGCTACCAGCAGGGTGGCTACGACCAGTACGGCCAGCAGCAGCCCCAGGGCGGGTACGACCAGTACGGCCAGCAGCAGGCGTACGGCCAGCCTGCCGCGGACCCGTACGCCCAGCAGCAGGGCGGCTACGGCCAGCCCGCGCCGGGCCGTCAGCTCGCGGCGAGCCTGCAGCTGGACGACGGCTCGAACCGCACGTACTCGCTGAAGCAGGGCGGGAACGTCGTGGGCCGGGGCCAGGACGCGGACTTCCGCCTGCCCGACACCGGGGTTTCGCGCCGCCACCTGGAGATCACCTGGGACGGCCAGAGCGCGACGCTCGCCGACATCGGCTCCACGAACGGCACGACCGTGAACGGCACCCCGGTCCAGACCTGGCAGCTCGCCGACGGCGACGTCATCCGGGTGGGTCACTCCTCCCTGGTGTTCCGTACACAGGGCTGACTCAGGACCCGGAATACTGTTCCCGCAGAATTGACGTGCGGGGGGACCGCGGCGTACCCGCGTCGCGGCTGCACGGACGAGTCGGGAGCGGACACACCAAGTGCCAGAGCTGGTCGTACAACTCACCAGGGTGGGCTTCCTCGTGCTGCTCTGGCTCTTCGTGTTCGCCGCGCTCAGAGTCGTCCGCTCGGACCTCTACGCGGCGTCCGGCATGCGCGTCCAGGTGCCGACCTTCGGGCGCAAGAAAGAGAAGAAGCCGCGCAACAGCAAGTCCCCGCAGCAGCTGCTCGTCACGCACGGCGCGCTGGCGGGGACGCGCATCGCGCTGGACGGCCGGCCGATCCTGATCGGCCGGGCCGACGACTCCACGTTGGTGCTCGACGACGACTACGCGTCGACCCGGCACGCGCGGATCGCCCAGCGCGGCGAGGACTGGTACGTGGAAGATCTGGGCTCGACGAACGGGACGTATCTCGACCGGGCTAAGGTCACTGCACCCCTCCGGGTCCCGCTCGGAGTCCCCATCCGGATCGGCAAGACGGTGATCGAGCTTCGCCCATGACTCTCGTCCTCCGCTACGCAGCCCGCAGCGACCGGGGCCTGGTGCGTTCGAGCAACCAGGACTCCGTGTACGCCGGCCCTCGCCTGCTCGCGCTCGCCGACGGCATGGGTGGCCACGCGGCGGGTGAAGTGGCCAGCAAGGTCGTCATCGCCTCCCTCGCCCCGCTCGACGACGACGAACCCCGTGACGACCTGCTCGCCCAGCTGCGCGAAGCGGTGGCGAACGGCAACGCCGCGATCGCCGAGCTCGTCTCGCAGGACCCGGACCTGGACGGCATGGGCACCACGCTCACCGCCGTCCTGTTCGCCGGCACCCGGCTGGGGCTGGTGCACGTCGGCGACTCGCGCGCGTACCTGCTGCGCGGCGGCCAGTTCGCGCAGATCACGCGCGACGACAGCTTCGTCAACGAACTCCTGGAACAGGGCCGGATCACGCCTGAAGAGGCGGCGGTGCACCCACAGCGCTCCCTGCTGCTCAAGGCGCTCACCGGGCACGAGGTCGAGCCGAGCCTGACCGTGCGCGAGGCCCGCTCCGGCGACCGGTACCTGATCTGCTCGGACGGCCTGTCCGGCATGGTCAGCGACGAGACGCTGGCCGAGGCCGTGCAGATCCCGGACCCGCAGCAGTGCGCCGACCGGATGATCGAGCTGGCGCTCAAGGGCGGCGGCACCGACAACGTCACGGTGATCATCGCCGACGTGGTCGACGTCGACTTCGGCGAGGACGCGCCCATCGTGGGCGGCGCCGCCGGGGACGGCAGCGACGAACTGCACCAGGGCGACTCGCCCGCGGCGCGGGCCAGGGCGCTGACCCAGCCACCTCCGCAGCAGCGCCCGGACCTGCCGCAGCCCCGGGAAGACCCGAAGGCCAAGCGCCGGAAGCGGTTCCGCTGGCTGGCCGGCGCGCTGGTCGTCCTCGTGGTGCTCGCCGCGGCCGCCATCGCCACCCGCTACTTCGTGCTGAGTCAGTACTATGTCGGCGAGGGAGCGGACGGGGAGGTCGTGATCTACCGCGGCGTCCCCGGCAGCATTCTCGGCATCGACCTGCACGCCTACGAGCAAGGGTCCTGCCCGCCTAGCCAGGTGTGCACGGACAAGCTGCGCGTCACCCAGCTCCAGGAGGACGCGCGGCTGGCGGTGCAGAACGGCGTCAAGAAGGACAACCTCGACGAAGCGCGGAAGTACATCGACGACTTCCTGCAGCTGCGCAAGCGCCTGAACAACTGCGCGCCGGCGGGCGGCCAGCCGTCCACGACGCCAACCCCTTCGGTCACGCCGACGACGACTCCGTCGGCTCCGGCCGGCTCTACTGCTCCGTCGTCGGCGAACCAGCCAGCGGGGAGGGACTGCTCGACGCCGAGTTCGACGGCACCGACGACGGGAGGCGGTAACTGATGAGCCAGCCCGCCGCGCGCGCCGCCGAACCCCTCGCCGCGCAGTTCCAGACGAACCCGCCGCGCGAGGTCCCGACCCGCCGCAACACCGAGCTGGTGCTGCTGGGGTTCGCGACGTTCATCGTCACCGTCGCGCTCGTCCTGGTGGAAGCGAACCAGGAGCAGGAACTCACCGCGTCGATCATCTGGCTCGGCCTGGCCTACCTCGGCGTGCTGACCGGCGCGCACCTGGCCGTCCGCAAGTGGGCGCCGTACGCCGATCCCGTGCTGCTCCCCTGCGTCGCGCTGCTGAACGGCATCGGGCTGGTGATGATCCACCGGATCGACCTGGCGCTGGCCGAACGGGCCACGCAGCAGGGCAAGGACTACACGCCCGCCGTCACCGCGCAGGTGCTGTTCACGGTGATCTCGCTGGTGTTCTTCGTCGTCGTGCTGGTCGTGGTCAACGACCACCGCACGCTGACCCGCTACGGCTACACCGCGGGCCTGATCGGCATCGTCGCGCTGGCGCTGCCGGCGCTGCTGCCGTCGAGCCTGTCCGAGGTCAACGGGGCCAAGGTGTGGCTGAAGCTGCCGGGGTTCTCGATCCAGCCGGGCGAGTTCGCGAAGATCCTGCTGATGATCTTCTTCGCGTCCTTCCTGGTGTCGAAGCGGGACCTGTTCATGGTGGCGGGCAAGAAGCTCGTCGGCGTCGAGCTGCCGCGCGCCCGCGACCTCGGCCCGATCCTGATCGCCGCGTTCGTCTGCATCGGCGTCCTCGTGTTCGAAAAGGACCTCGGCACGTCGCTGCTGTTCTTCAGCGTCATCCTGGTGATGCTGTACGTCGCGACCGAGCGGGCCATCTGGGTCGTCCTCGGCCTGAGCTTCTTCGCGGTCGGCTGCGTCATCGCCTACAACCTCTTCGGGCACGTCCAGCAGCGCGTCGCGAACTGGCTGGACCCGCTGGCCACCTACGACCAGGCGGGCGGCGGTTACCAGCTGGCGCAGGGCCTGTTCGGGCTCGGCACCGGCGGTGTCGGCGGCACCGGGCTCGGCGCCGGGCGGCCGGACATGGTGCCCGAGGCCAACACCGACTTCATCACCGCGTCGATCGGCGAGGAGCTCGGCTTCATCGGGCTGGCCGCGGTGCTGATGCTGTACCTGCTGGTCGCGATGCGCGGCATGCGCAGCGCGCTGGCCGTGCGCGACACGTTCGGCAAACTGCTGGGCGGCGGGCTCGCGTTCACCATGGTCATGCAGATCTTCGTCGTCGTCGGCGGAGTCACGAAACTCATCCCGGAGACCGGTATCACCGCCCCGTTCCTGTCGAAGGGTGGTTCGTCGCTGCTCGCGAACTACATCCTGGTCGCGCTGCTGCTCCGCATCTCCGACGCGGCCCGCAAGCCCGCCTCGCGCCCGAAGCCGCAGCAGCAGCCGCAGGCCCCGATCGCGGAAGCGCACACCGTGCTCGTGCAGCGGCCGCCGGCGGAGGGGGGTGCGCAGGCGTGAACACCCCGCTCCGCAAGGTCGGCATGGCGATGCTCGTGATGGTCGTCCTGCTGCTGGCCAACGCCACGTACATCCAGGTGGTGAAGGCCGACGACTACCGCACCGACTCGCGCAACGCGCGCGTGCTCTACGACGAGTTCGCCCGCCAGCGCGGCAAGATCGTGTCGCAGGCCAACGGCGAGGTGCTGGCCGGCATCAACCCGTCGAACGACAAGTACAAGTACATCCGGACCTACGCCGACGGCCCGATGTACGCGCCGGTCACCGGCTACTACTCGATCAACTACGGCGCCGGCGGCCTGGAGCGCGCCGAGGACGACGTCCTCAACGGCTCCGACCCGCGGCTGTTCGTGCGGCGGCTGTCGGACATGGTCACCGGCCGGGACCCGAGTGGCGGCAACGTCCGGCTGACCATCGACCCGGCCGTGCAGAAGGCCGCGTACGACCTGATGACGCAGAAGGGCTACACCGGCGCCGTCGTCGCGATGGAGCCGAGCACCGGGCGGATCCTGGCGATGGTCTCGACGCCGTCGTACGACCCGAACCAGCTCGCTTCGCACACGTCGAAGGCGCAGGCCGACGCCTGGAACGCGAACAACAAGGACCCGAAGAAGCCCATGCTGAACCGGGCGATCTCCGAGACCTACCCGCCGGGTTCGACGATGAAGCTCGTCACCGCGGCGGCCGTGCTCGAAGACGGCAAGGGCCCGGACACCCAGGTCAGCCAGGAGCCGAACACCAAGCTCCCCGGCACGAACACCACGCTGGAGAACTACGGCGGCGAAACCTGCCCGGGCAACACGTTCAAGGACGCGCTCGCGCACTCCTGCAACGTGCCGTTCGCGGAGTTCGCCGGCCAGCTCGGCCCGGACAAGATGAAGAAGACGGCGGCGAACTTCGGCATCGGGCAGACCGACCTGACCGTGCCGATGAAGGTCGCCCCGTCGACGGTCGGCCCGCTCGACTCGCAGGGCGCGCTCTACCAGAGCGGTATCGGCCAGCGTGACGTCCGGCTGACACCGCTGCAGGACTGCCTTCTCGCGGCCACCGTGGCCAACGGCGGGATGGCGATGAAGCCGCAGCTGGTGCAATCGGTGCTGGCTCCCGACCTGTCGACGATCGAGGACTACAGTCCCACCGAGCTCACCGGCACCGCGGCGCTGTCGTCGTCGAACGCCGCGATCCTCAAGGACATGATGATCGCTTCCGAGGGCTTCACCAAGGGTGGCGGGAAGCGCGCGGACGTCAAGATCGCGTCGAAGACCGGCACCGCCGAACACGGCACGGACTCCAAGAACACCGCCCCGCACGCCTGGTACACCGCCTTCGCCCCGGCCGACAGCCCGCAGATCGCGGTCGCCGTGATCGTCGAGGACGGCGGCAACCGCGGCCTCGCGGCCACCGGCGGCACGGTCGCGGCGGAAATCGGCCGCGCGGCGATCAACGCGAAGCTCGGGGGTGGATAGCGCATGCTGTCCTCCGGTCAGCTGCTGGCCGACCGCTACAAGCTGACGAGCCGGATCGCCGTCGGCGGGATGGGTGAGGTCTGGCAGGCCAGCGACACCCGGCTCGACCGGACCGTGGCCGTCAAGATCCTCAAGGCCGAACTCTCCGGCGACGCCGAGTTCCTCCACCGCTTCCGCACCGAAGCGCGGATGACGGCGTCCCTCAACCACCCGGGCATCGCCGCGGTGCACGACTACGGCGAAACCATCTTCGACGGCGACCTGCCGATCGCGTACCTGGTGATGGAGCTCGTCGACGGCGACCCGCTGGCCGGGCTGCTGGCCAAGCACGGGCGGCTGTCGGCGGAGTTCACCCTCGACATGCTCGAGCAGGCGGGCAACGCGCTGCAGGCCGCGCACTCGCACGGCCTGGTCCACCGCGACGTCAAACCGGGCAACATCCTGGTGACGTCGGCCGGGCAGGTGAAGATCACCGACTTCGGCGTGGCGAAGGCGGCCGACGCGGCCCCGGTCACCCGCTCCGGCATGGTCATGGGCACCGCGCACTACATCGCCCCGGAGCAGGCGCTCGGGCAGCCGGCCGAGCCGGCGTCCGACGTCTACTCGCTGGCGGTGTGCGGCTACGAATGCCTCGCCGGGCACCGGCCGTTCCTGTCCGAGAACGCCGTGACGGTCGCGATGATGCACATCCGCGACATCGCACCGCCGCTGCCACCGGACGTGCCGCCCGCGGCGCGCGCGGTGATCGAAGCGACGCTGATCAAGGATCCGCGGCAGCGCTACAACAACGGCGGCGAGTTCGCGGCGGCCGTCGCCGCGGTCCGCGCCGGGTTGCCGCTGCCCACGCCCTCCGGGCTGGTGAACGCCACGTACGCGACCGGGCAGCAGCCTCAGCAGCCCCCACCGCAGCAGTTGCAGCCACCGCCGTCGATGCCGGTGCCGATACCCCAGCAGCAGCTTCCCCCGCAGCAGCAGATGCCGGGTGGGCCGCCGTCCCCCGCGATGAACCCGATGCTCGCCATCGGCCCGCCGTCCCGGCCCGCCCCGCGGCAGGTCATGCTGCCGGCCGCCCGGAAGAAGACGCAGTGGGGCTGGTGGGCGCTTCTCGCGGCCATCCTGCTCGTTGTCCTGGTGGCGGGAATCGTGCTGGTGGCGAAGATGCTGGGCGCCGGCAACGGCTCGCCGCCGCACAACGGCCAGACGCAGAGCCAGGTGTTCCCGGGCAGACAGGTGCCCGCGGAGCAGTCTTCGGGCGGCTACCCGGCGGACACTCCCGGCACGACGACCGACGATGGCCGGCAA
Organism: Amycolatopsis mediterranei; assembly: GCF_026017845.1. NCBI lineage: Bacteria > Bacillati > Actinomycetota > Actinomycetes > Pseudonocardiales > Pseudonocardiaceae > Amycolatopsis > Amycolatopsis mediterranei. The sequence continues at coordinate 31,691 of NZ_CP100416.1, read as the reverse complement.
GGCATCATGACCACACCTTGGACGGAATGGAACGGCATCCAGAGATGAGCACACCCAGACTGCTCTCCAACCGGTACGAGCTGGGCGAAACGCTCGGCTACGGAGGCATGTCCGAGGTCCACCACGGCCACGACGTGCGTCTCGGCCGGGAAGTCGCGATCAAGATCCTCCGTGCCGACCTCGCCAGGGACCCGCAGTTCCTGGAACGCTTTCGCCGTGAAGCGCAGAACGCCGCCGCGCTGAACCACCCGGCGATCGTCGCGGTCTACGACACCGGTGAGGCGAACGCCGAGTTCGGGCCGCTGCCGTACATCGTCATGGAGTACGTCGAAGGCCGGACGCTGCGCGACATCGTCAAGACCGAAGGCCCGATGTCGCAGAAGCGGGCGATGGAGGTCATGGCCGACGTCTGCGCGGCGCTGGACTTCTCACACCGCCACGGCATCGTGCACCGCGACGTCAAGCCGGCCAACGTGATGATCACGAAGAACGGCGCGGTCAAGGTGATGGACTTCGGCATCGCGCGCGCGATGCACGACGGCCAGTCCGCCATGACCCAGACGGCCGCGGTGATCGGCACGGCGCAGTACCTTTCGCCGGAGCAGGCCCGCGGCGAGTCCGTCGACGCGCGCTCGGACGTCTACGCCGCCGGGTGCGTGCTGTACGAGCTGATCACCGGCGAGCCGCCGTTCACCGGGGACTCCCCGGTCGCGGTCGCCTACCAGCACGTCCGGGAAGACCCCAGCGCGCCGTCGTCGGTGAACCCGGCGGTGGCGCCGGAGCTGGACGCGGTCGTGCTGAAGGCGCTGGCCAAGGGCCCGGCGAACCGCTACCAGTCGGCGGCGGAGATGCGCTCGGACCTGGTGCGCACGCTCTCGGGCCAGCGCCCGGTGGCGCCGATGGTGATGTCCGAAGACGAGCGCACGCAGGTGATGAACGCCGACCGGCGGCAACCGCAGCGCTACGACGAGTACAGCGAGCCGGACGACGAGGACCCGAAGGCCAAGCGACGGCGTCGCGCGATCCTGGCCGCGGTGGCCGCGGTGTTCGTGCTGGGCGCGGTGCTGCTGATCATGTGGCTGTCGAACGCGTTCAAGAGCAACGACCCCACCACCGTGGCCGTCCCGGACGTGCTGCACCAGACGGTCCCCCAGGCCCGGGAGACGCTGATCAGCAAGGGTTTCACCGGTACGGTCGAGCAGAAGCAGGTGACCTGCGGGGTGCAGCCGACCGACGGCAACCCGCAGTGCGGCCAGGACGACGTCAACCGGGTCATCAAGATCGACCCGGGGGTCGGCACCCAGGTGGCCAGCACCCAGAAGATGACGCTGTACGTCGGCGTCGCGCCGGGCAAGTCGAGCGTCCCCGATCTCAAGGGCAAGACGCGTGACCAGGCCGAGCAGGCCCTCACCGACGCGAAGCTGACCCTCGACGGGAGTGTCCAGGAGACCGAGGTCAGCGACCCGAACCAGGCCGGTCTGGTGCTGGCGCAGAACCCGCCCTCCGGTTCCCAGGTCGACCAGGGCACCAGCGTGAAGATCACCATCGGCAAGTCCAAGCAGCTCAAGACGGTCACCGACTTCACCAACCAGGCGTACTCGAAGGCCAAGTCGTCGCTGGAGAGCCAGGGCTTCACGACGAAGCGGGTCGACCAGGCCTCGGAAACGGTGCCGAAGGACACGGTCATCACCCAGAACCCGAACGGTGGGCAGCTCGCGGTCGGCAGCCAGATCGTGCTGACCGTGTCGACCGGTCCGGACAGCTCGAGCCAGATCCAGATGCCCCTCCTGGCCGGAATGACCCTCGACCAGGCGCAGGACAAGCTGTCGAGCATGGGCTGGACCGGCAAGTTCAACCAGAAGTCCGACAAGAACAGCAATGCTCCCGAGGGCACGATCACGGGTCAGAACCCGTCCGCCGGCACGATGATCAACCGGGATCAGAACGTCACGGTGAACGTTTCGGAAGGCAACGGGTTCCCGTCCATCACCTTCCCCACAACGACGAGAACCTCCAACTAGCGAGCAACGAAAAAGGCCCGCACGGTTCGCCGTGCGGGCCTTTTTCGTCGGTCAGGAGGGTCAGGACTGGTCGAGGAATCCTTGCACCGCAACGAGAACCTGATCGGCGTCGCTCGCGGCGCCGAAATCGAGCTCGAGTTCCTCGGCGGCGCCCGAGCGTTTGACCTTCAGCGAGACGCGGGTTTCCCGGCATCGCGTCAGCCACGCGAAGAGCGAGCGGCAGAAGACGTCGGCGGAGGTGCTCGAAACGCCGACGACAACGGCGTCGAAGAGCTGGACGCGGCCGCGGAGCTGGTCTTCGCCGCGCAGCCAGTCGGCGAGCTCCGGAAGCTCGCTACCGGAGTTTGGCACGGTGATCGCGACGATCCCAGCCGTCACCCGATCTCCTTTCGCCGAGAACCGGAGAGGCCCCGAACCTTAGTCGGCCGTGCGGTCCCACTGGAAGCCCGGTGCGGAAATTGAATTCTGCAATTTGCAGTCAGGACCGGCGACGCACGAGTTCCGAAACGGCGAAGTAGCTGACGGCCACCATCGCCGCCGCCGTCACCAGCGCCAGGACCAGCGGTCCGCCGATCGGCTCGTCGTCGGTCAAGGCGTGCAGGAGCGGGTGGACCAGCGGGATCTTCGCCAGCAGGACGACGACGAGCGTGATCACCGCGGCGAGCACCGTCCAGCCGATGCGGTGGACCAGCAGCCGCGAGCACGGGAGCGCGATCGCGATGCCCAGCACCGCGCACGCGAGGTGCGCGAGCAGCCCGATGCCGAGCGCCGACGGCTGGATCCGGAACGACTTGAGGGCCGACCACACCTCGGTGATCGCGGTGAGGACCAGCGAACAGGCCAGCACGGTGAGGATCGCGCCGGTGATCATCCGCCGCCACTGCCGCGCGTGGCTGAGGGTCACCAGGCGCTGCACCGGGTCTTCGATGTCGAGCAAGGCGATCGTCAGCCAGCAGGAGACGACCAGCAAGCCGCCGGCGCTGACGCCGTACAGCGGCAACGGCGGCGAGTGCGGGTCGGCGTAGAGGATCACGCAGAGCGCCAGGTAAGCCAGCAAGGCCGGCAAGTACCGCTGCGAATGGCCGAGCAGCGCCAGGTAGTACCGCGTCAAGGCGAGCACGGCGCCACCTCCCGCACCGACCAGCCGTCTTCGAGCGCCCGCAGCAGCACCGCGTCGACGCGGGCGACCTCGACCGTCAACACCACGTGCGGGCCCTCGGTGACGGCGTGCCGCACGCCGGGCTCGTCCACCCAGCCGGTGCCGCCGCCGCGCAGCACGATCCGCGTGGTCGGCTCCGCGCTCTCCGCAGTCAGCTTGCCGTCGTTCATGAGGTGGACGACGTCGGCGTGGTCGTGCACCACCTGCGGCCGGTGGTCGGTGAACACGACGCTCGCCCCGCGCGCCCGCGTCTCGGCGACGAGCTCGCCGAGGATCGCGTGCGTGCCGACGTCGAGGCCGGACCACGGCTCGTCGAGGATCAGCAGATCGGGCCGGACCATCACGGCCTGGGCGAGCCCGACTTTCTGCGCGTTGCCCTTGGACAAGGTGCGCAGCGGCGCCGTCGGCCCGCCGACGAGGGCGAGCCGTTCGAGCAGTGGGTCGATCACCGAGAGGTCGGCGAGCCCGCGGATGCGGGCCATGTGCCGCAGGTAGGCGCGGGCGCCCATGCGCTGGCCGGCCGGGAAGCGGTCCGGCAGGTAGCCGATCCGCGGGCTGCCGGTGAGCGACCCCGTGGTCGCGTGCGAGACGCCGGCCATGATCCGCAACAGCGTCGACTTCCCGGAACCGTTGCTGCCGAGGATGCCGACGACGTGCCCGGGCTCGACGGTCAGGTCGACGTCGCGCAGGACGAAGTCACCGCGCCCGTACCGCTTGCCGACCCCCTCGAGCCGGATCACGCAACAGCGGCCTTCTGAAGTGCCTTGGTGGCCCGCTCGAGCTCGTTCACCCGGACCGGGTCGACGGGGTGGCCCGCGGCGGCCAGCCAGTTCGCGAGCATCCGGTGGCCGCCCTCGGTGAGCACGGACTCCGGGTGGAACTGGACACCCTCCAGCGGCAGCTCGCGGTGGCGCATGCCCATCACGATGCCGGACTCGGTGCGCCCGGTGATCTCGAAGACGGCGTCCGGAATCGTGTCCGGCACCACGGTCAGGGAGTGGTACCGGGTGGCCGTGAACTCCTCGGGCAGGTCCTTGAGGATGCCGGCGCCGGTGTGCCGCACCTGGCTCGTCTTGCCGTGCAGCAGCTCGGGCGCGCGGTCGACGGTCGCGCCGTAGACGACGCCGAGCGCCTGGTGGCCGAGGCAGACGCCGAGCATCGGCGTGCGCGTCTCGGCGCACTTGCGGATGACGTCCATGCTCTGACCGGCGCGTTCGGGGGTTCCGGGCCCCGGCGAGACGAGCACGGCGTCGAACTCGGGCACGCGGTCGAGGTCCACGACGTCGTTGCGCCAGACCGTGCAGTCGGCGCCGAGCTGGGCCAGGTACTGGACCAGGTTGTAGACGAAGCTGTCGTAGTTGTCGACGACGAGAACGCGCATGGGGCCGAGCTTACCGGCTCCCACCTGGTGGACCGTACGCCAAATCACATTTTAGGTTAGGTGATCCTAACTTACCGTGGGTCGGGTGAGCCGTTCTCTTCGTGTAGCCGTCGTGGGCGCCGGTCCCGCCGGGATCTACGCCGCCGACATCCTGGACAAGTCCGACGCCGATGTGACGATCGACCTGTTCGAACGGATGCCCGCGCCCTTCGGGCTGATCCGCTACGGCGTCGCGCCCGACCACCCGCGCATCAAGGGCATCGTGACGGCGCTGGAGAAGGTGCTGGCGAAGCCGAACATCCGGCTGCTGGGCAACATCGACTACGGCACCGACATCAAGCTCGACGAGCTGCGCGAGTTCTACGACGCGGTGATCTTCTCCACCGGCGCGTCCGCCGACCGCGCGCTGGGCATCCCGGGCATCGACCTCGACGGCAGCTTCGGCGCCGCCGACTTCGTGTCCTGGTACGACGGCCACCCCGACGTGCCGCGCACCTGGCCGCTGACCGCGTCCTCGGTCGCCGTCCTCGGCGTCGGGAACGTCGCGCTGGACGTGGCGCGGGTGCTGGCGAAGACGGCCGACGAGCTGCTGACCACCGACATCCCGGAGAACGTCTACCAGGGCCTGAAGGCCAGCCCGGTGACCGACGTGCACGTGTTCGGCCGCCGCGGCCCGGCGCAGGCGAAGTTCACCCCGCTGGAGCTGCGGGAGCTGGATCACTCGCCGAACGTCGAGGTCATCGTGTACCCCGAGGACATCGAGTTCGACGACGGCAGCATCGCCGCGCTGCGGGCGTCGAAGCAGATCGACATGGTCGTGAAGACGCTGCAGGAGTGGGCGATCCGCGAGCCGGGCAGCCGGCCGCGGCGGCTGCACCTGCACTTCTTCCACTCGCCGGCCGAAGTCCTCGGCGAGGACGGCCGCGTCACGGGCCTGCGCACCGAACGGACCGAGCTGACCGGCGACGGGAACGTCCGCGGCACCGGCGAATTCCACGAGTGGGACGTCCAGGCGGTGTACCGCGCGGTCGGCTACCTGTCGTCGCACCTGCCGGAGCTCCCGTTCGACCATGTGGCCGGCGTGGTGCCGAACCAGGCCGGGCGCGTGCTGGACCTGGACGAGAACCAGCTGTCGGGCGTGTACGTGACGGGCTGGATCAAGCGCGGCCCGATCGGCCTGATCGGGCACACGAAGGGCGACGCGGCGGAGACGATCGCGAGCCTCCTGACGGACGCGGACACGCTGGCGGCACCGAAGTTCGCCTCCCCGGACGCGATCCTCGACTTCCTCGAAGCACGCGGAATCCCGTTCACGAACTGGGACGGCTGGGGCCGGCTCGACGCGCACGAGAAGGCGCTGGGGTCGGCGGCGGGCCGCGACCGGGTCAAGGTGGTCGAGCGCGAGGAGATGACCCGGATCTCGCGCGGCTAGGTTCCCGCGCCGAGGTAGGCGAGGACCGCCATCACCCGGCGGTTCGTGTCGTCCGACGCCGTGATGTCGAGCTTGGCGAAGATGTTCGCGGTGTGCTTGCCGACCGCGCCCTCGCTGAAGTGCAGCTTCGCGGCGATCGCGGCGTTCGAACAGCCTTCCGCCATCAGCGAAAGGACCTCGCGCTCCCGCTGCGTCAGGGCGGCCAAGGGGTCGGAAGCGTTGCCCGCCACCAGTTTCGCGATCACCTCGGGGTCCATCACCGTGCCGCCGGCGGCGACCCGGCGGACCGCGTCGATGAACTGCTCGGCGTTGAAGACCCGGTCTTTCAGCAGGTAGCCGATCGCGCCGGTGCCGTCGGCCAGCAGCTCGCGCGCGTACAGCTGCTCGACGTGCTGCGAGAGCACGAGGATCGGCAGGCCGGGAATCTCCCGGCGAGCGGCCAGCGCAGCCTGCAGCCCCTCGTCGGTGTTGGTCGGCGGCATCCGGACGTCCACAATGGACACATCGGGGCGTTCGGCGCGCAGGGCCGCCACGAGCTCCGGGCCGCTGGCGACCGCCGCGACGACGTCGAAGCCGTGCGCGGTCAGGAGGTGTGTCAGGCCGTCTCGGAGGAGGTACTGGTCCTCGGCGACGAGGGTTCGAGGTCGAGCTGACACGGGATCTCCAGGGTCGCCTTCGTCGGGCCGCCGATCGGGCTGGTCAGCGTCAACCTACCGTCGAAGGCACCCAGCCGGCGCTCGATTCCCCGCAGTCCCGAACCCCGGGCCGGATTCGCCCCGCCCGGCCCCTCGTCGGTCACGACCACCGTCAGGAGACCGTCGGCGAACTCCACCTCGATCGACACCCGTTTCGCGCCGTGCTTCGCCGCGTTGCCCAGCAGTTCGGACACCGCGAAGTACACGCACGCCTCCACCGGCTCCTCGACACGCCCCGGCAGTGAGCCCGTGACCTCGGACTTCAGCGGACTGTCCATGGCCAGCGCGCGCACCGCGTCCAGCAGCCCGCGTTCGGACAGCACCGGCGGGTGGATGCCGCGGATCAGCACCCGCAGTTCGGTGAGCGCTTCGGACGACGCCGCGCGCAGCTCGGCCGCGAGCCGTTTGGCGGCCGCCGGATCGGTGTCCACCAGCGCCTCGACGGCCCCGAGCTTCATCCCCATCGCGACCAGCCGCGACTGGATCCCGTCGTGCAGGTCGCGCTCGATCCGGCGCAGCTCCGCCGCCTGCGTGACCGTGACGTCGGACCGGGTCTGCTTCAGCCGTTCGACGCGCTGGGCGAGCCGCGACGACTCGGTCGGCCCGAACCACAGCCGCGCGAAGCGGGCCTGCTGACGGGCGAGCCACGGCGCCGGCGCCACGGCGATGACCACCGCCAGCAGGATCAACGGCGTCTGCGCGAGCGCACCGAGGTGCGTCGACACCGGGGGCAGGGGGAACCACTCGACGCGCGGCGACACGAACGGCCGCCACACCCAGAGCACCGAAAGGCCGGTCACGGCCCAGCCGAACGCCACGAGCGCCGGCAGCGAGCAGGCGAGCGACACGAGGGAGCTCAGGCCACCGCCCGCGATGTCCCGCCAGGTGGCCCGGTCGCGCAGGATCCACCGCCGGCGGGCGAGCTGGACCGGCCAGAACGGCTCCTCGTGCAACTGCCTGCCGACCTGGTAGAGCCCGTCGGCGCGCGGCACCGGCAACGCGGGCGGCGGCAGGTACGGACGCGGGATCCGCACGCCGGTCCAGTTTTCCGCCTCGCGGCGCAGCGTGTCGGTGATCGAGCGGCTCCACAGCACGACCGGGGCCGCCAGCGGCGTGGCGACGCCGAAAACAGCCAGCTGGAACACCGAAAAGATGAGTTGCACCAGGGAAAGCGCGAGGATGCCGAACTGGTGGCCCAGCGATTCGAGGTGCCGGTGCAGCCAGTTCTTGCGCGTGGGCTCGACGGGCGGACGCGGCCCGAGCATCCAGCGCGTCCATCGGCCGTGGCCACGCAAGGCCGCCGGACCACCGAGCAGGACGGCGACCGGGAGCAGCAGCGTGAGGAGCGGGTTCACCAGCTGCCAGGTGAACTCCCGGCCCGTGGCCGGGTCTTCCATCACCCAGGTCAGCCGGTGCTGCCAGCTGATCCAGAACGCCCGCTTGTAGAGCTGGTTACCGTCGCGGTACCAGCCGTCGCGCTCGCGCACCGGCTCCGGCGGTTCGGGCCGGTACGGCGCGGCGATCTCGACGCCGCACCAGCGCGCGGCCAGCGTCCGCGCCGCCGCCGATCGGCCGCGGGCCCATTCGACCGCGGGGCCGAAGAAGAAGACCAGGCCGCCGCAGAGCAGCGCGAACGTGACCAGCTCGACGAGCACGTCGAGCCAGCTGAGCAACGAGAACGCGGCCAGCGCGAACGCCCGGCCGATCGCACGCAGGTACACCACCCGGCACCTCCTTCCCCCCGGCATCCTCGCCGACCGGCGTCGGACCGCGCACTGCCCCAAGCCCCACGAAGGGGGTGGGTCCAACCCCACCCCCGCTTCAGCAAAACGCTACCTGAGCTGGGGTTTCAACGTCATTACGGACGCGGCCGCCGGTTCGTAGGTTCGGAGCCATGCCCCTCATCGAAGTCACCGACCTCCGCAAGCGCTACGGCACCCGGGTCGCGGTCGACGGCGTTTCGTTCACCGTCGAGCGCGGCGAAATCTTCGGCATCCTCGGCACCAACGGCGCCGGGAAGACCACCACCGTCGAATGCCTCCAGGGCCTGCGCCGGGCCGACGGCGGCACGATCTCCGTCCTCGGCCTCGACCCGGCGACGGACCGCACCGCGCTGACCCGCCGCGTCGGCGTCCAGCTGCAGGAAAGCCAGCTGCCCGCGAAACTGCGCGTGCGCGAAGCGCTGGAACTGTTCGCGTCGTTCTACCCGGAGCACGCCGACATCGACGTCCTGCTCGACCAGCTCGACCTGAGCGACCACGCCCGCAGCTACTTCGGGAAGCTTTCGGGCGGCCAGAAACAGCGTGTCTCGATCGCCCTGGCCCTCGTGGGGCAGCCGGAACTGGCGATCCTCGACGAGCTGACCACCGGGCTCGACCCGCACGCCCGCCGCGAAACGTGGCGGCTCGTCGAAGGCGTCCGCGCCACCGGCGTCACGGTCCTGCTCGTCACCCACTTCATGGACGAAGCCGAACGGCTCTGCGACCGCGTCGCGATCTTCGACGCCGGGCGCGTGGTCGCCACCGGCACCCCGACCGAGCTTCGCGCCGCCGCCGGAGCATCCACTTTGGACGACGCGTTCGTCTCGCTGACCAGGAGCGCCCGGTGAACACCTTCGCCAAGATCACCGCCACCGAAACGAAACTCTTCCTCCGCTCGCCGCTCATGGCGGCCGCCGGCATCCTGCTGCCGTCGATCCTGCTGCTCGCGATCGGCGCCATCCCGGGCATGAGCGAGCCCAGCGCGGCCGCGGGCGGGTACCGGTTCATCGACGCCTGGGTGCCGTCGCTGATCGTCGTCAGCCTCGCGATGCTCGCGCTGCAGTCGATCCCGGCCGCCGTCGCCACCTACCGCGAGCAGGGCGTGCTGCGCCGGCTGGCCACGACCCCGGTGCACCCGGCCAACCTGCTGGGCGCGCAGCTGCTGATCCACGTCGCGGTTTCGCTGGCGGGCATCGTGCTCGTGCTGGGGCTGGGCCACGCCGTCTACGACGTCCCGCTGCCGAAGCACCCGCTGTCGTTCGCGCTGACGCTGCTGCTCGGGATCGTCTCGATGTTCGCGCTGGGCCTGATCGCGGCCGCGGTCGCCCGCACGTCGAAGGCGGCCTCCGGGGTCGCGATGATCGCGTTCCTGCCGACGATGTTCTTCGGCGGCGTGTACCTGCCGCGGCCGTTCCTGCCGGAGACCCTCCGCCGGATCGGCGACTACGTGCCGCCGGGCTCGCAGCCGCTGCAGGACGCGTGGGTCGGGACCGGCGTGCAGCCGCTGCAGCTGGCCGCGCTGGCCGCCTTCGCGGTGCTCGGAACGGCGTTGGCGGCGAAGCTCTTCCGCTGGGAGTGACCAGGGCTTCCGCCAAAGTGGTGATGATCATCGTTTTCTCTTGTGGCGGGGCCACCCGGCCGGTAGCCAGGAGGATGGCCCTGCTCAAACTGGAGGTTCGATGTCCCTGGACGTGTCACCCGCGTTGCTGGAGAAGGCCGAGCGCGGGGAAGTCACCGACGCCGAGTTCGTCACCTGCGTCAAGGAATCCCTGCCGTACGCCTGGGAGGTCATCACCGGCGTCATCGCCGACGCCGAGGGTGCGGCCGACGGCTTCGCCGACAACGAGACCCCACCGCCGAGCGAGGCCGCCCGCGGGCAGCTGCTGCGGGCGCTGGCCTCCGACGCGATCCGCGGCGGCCTCGAGCGGCACTTCGGCGTCAAGCTGGCGTTCCAGAACTGCCACCGGGTCGCCGTGTTCAAGCAGTCCGAAGTAGCGGGTGACCGCTACCGCGCGTTCGTCTCGCCGCGCGGGCAGCTGCTCAACCAGAGCCCGGAACTGCGGGACTGCTAGCTCGCACCTCCGGCGTACCCGGCGCTTCCCCGAGCATCAGCACGTGGGCGATGCCGGTGCGCCGGAGGCTCGTTGCCCACCACCCACGGTGCGCGGGTTCCGCTCTAGTGGACCGCGACCTCGTTGAACCACAGCCGCGGCTCCAGCCACGGGAACACCACGAACATCAGCAGCGCGACCACGCCGAGCACCAGCACGACCGCCATCGTCAGCTTCGCCGCGAACGGACCGGGGAGCTTCCGCCAGATCCAGGCGTACATCAGGCCTCCCCGATCTTCGAGAGCAGGTCGCCGTAGTCCTTGACCTGGTTCTTCGGCACCTGCTGGGTGAGCACCGAGGTGATGATGAGCCGCTCCTTGGCGGAGAACTGCGGGTGGCAGGTGGTGAGCGTGAGCAGCGCGGCCTGCTGGGCCTTCGGCAGCGCTTCGGCACCCTTGTACGGGACCGGGTTGACCGCGGTGCCCTGGCTGGGCAGCACGACCTTGCGGCCGAAGGTCTCGCTGTAGGCGCCGCCGTCCTCGGCGTTCTGATCACGCAGCGTGGAGACGCCCTTGCACTTCGGATCGGCGCCCTTGCCGGCGGCCCAGTCCTTCATCTCGTCGTCGTAGGGCAGAACCTTGTAGATGTAGAAGTCGGCGGAGGTCTCGATCACGATCTGGTCACAAGAGGAGAGGTTGTCCAGGTCGTTGAACGGGGCACCCTTGCCGACGCGGTGGCCGGCCACCGCGAAGTTGCCGGGCTCACCGGGCAGCGCCGTGCCCTTGTAGTGCCCGGGGCCGACTTCGAGGGCCGCGTCGTCCGTGCCCTCCTGGATGGTGAAGTTGTAGTCGACGCCGAAGCTGGGGATGTGGATGCGGGCGAACGCCTTGCCGTCGACCAGCTCGGGATGCAGCGTGCGGTCGTGCGCCCACTCGCCGTCGAGCTGATCACTCGCCTCGGACTGCTTGCCCGCCGAGAACAGGTCGGTCACGTAGAGCTCGTAGACCATGAACAGCAGCACGACCAGGCCCAGCGTGATGAGGATTTCGCCGGCCGTCCGGATCGCGACGCCGCCCTTGCCGAGCGGGGCCGGGGCTGACTTCTCCTCGGTCGCCGTGCCGCCCTTCCCGACCGGGGCGAAGATGACGGTCTCCTCGTTCGCGCCGGGCGGCGGGGTCGGGCCGGTGTAGCGGCGGGGCGGCCGGCCCTGCGGACGCGGGGGTGGCTGGTCCTGGGGGCCGCGCTGGGGCCGGCGGGGCGGCACCTGGCCGCGCGGGGGCGTGGCGGAACGGCCCGGTGACGGTGGCCGGCGCGGCGGCATGGGCTCGCGCGGCGGCATGGGCTGTCCGGGGTGTCTGCGCCGGTCGTCGTCCGGTCCTTCGCGCGTAGCCACGCAAGCTCCTCTCAACCCGCGTCGAACCCTGGGTGACGCCCTTGTCACGGTCCGGGAAATCCGACCACTCCTGGCCGCTGCTTTCCTGCGGTCGTTTACGTTAACGTGTGCACGTGGCGCCGGTTGCGCACCCTCAGCGGGACATCGCCACCAGACGAGCCCGAAGAGCACCGCGAGGAACACACGATGCCCAAGTCCAAGGTCCGCAAGAAGACCGCGTACACCCCGCCCGCCGACCGGCGCACGCCGGTGAAGGTGCGAGCCGCAGGCCCGACCGGCCTGGCCTGGAAGATCCCGATGTTCGGGCTGATGCTGATCGGCCTGGTGTGGCTGCTGGTCAACTACATCGCCGGGGACAAGATCTCCTGGATGGCCGACCTGGGCAACTGGAACTTCGCCGGCGGGTTCGCGCTGATGATCGCGGGTCTGCTCATGACTATGCGCTGGCGTTGATTATTACTCCAGTTGGCGGCTTGACGTCGAATTACAGCGGTGTGACTCATCCCCAGTGTGGATAACCCCTGTGGATAACTACCCCACCTCCTGGGCGCCTCGTCAGGCCGTTGTGGTATCGGCCTGGGCGGTCACCGCGTTGCTGCTGGCCGGCGTGGTGACCGATGCGCTGACCGGCGACCGCGGCGGGCTGGTGCTGTTCGCCCTCGCGGCCGTCGCCGCCGGCGCGTTCGCCGCCCACGCCACGATCGTCCGGCCCCGGCTGGCCGCCGACACCGAGGGCCTGGTGGCCCGGACGCTGGGCGGCACGCACCGGCTGCCGTGGGCGCAGACGCGGACGCGGCTGCGCACCACCAGACGACTCGGCCGCGACGGCGTCACGCTCGAGATCGAGCACGAAGACGAGCTGTACGTCTTCGGGTGGCTCGACCTCGGCGAGGACCCGCGGGACGTCCTGGACGTCCTCAGCACGCTGCGGAGCTAGGCGCAGACGTAGTACCGGCCGAACGGGAACTGGACGAACTGACAGGTCTCGGGCGAAAACTGCGAGCCCCGGTAGACGATCAAGCCGATGATCGCGACCGTGATGATCGTGATGCCGATCGCCTGCCAGCGCACCTGGCCGACCTCGGGCGCGTAGAGCAGCGCGACGGTGACCAGTGCCCCGGTCACCAGGCCGCCGATGTGCCCGAAGATCGAGATGCCCGGGATGCCGAAGGTGATGAAGGCGTTCAGCGCGAGCGTGATGATCAGGCCGGTGGGGTTCAGCCGCAGCTTCAGCACGGTGACCGCGTAGGCGCCCATCAGGCCGAACAGCGCGCCGGAGGCGCCCACCGTGCCGGGGTACCCGCCGGGGTTGCCGAACAGCAGCACCGACGCCGAGGCGCCGAGCATGGAGACGAAGTAGAGCGCCAGGAAGCGGCCGCGGCCGCAGACCTGCTCCAGCGACCGGCCCATCATCCACAACGAGAACATGTTGACCGCGATGTGGATGGGTCCGTAGTGCAGGAACCCGTTGGTCAGGATGCGCCACCACTCGCCGTGGCCGAGGGTCGCATCGCCGTAGAGGGCGCCGTGCTGGAAGGCCGAAGACAGGTCGTTGTCGTTCAGGCTGCCCGCCTGGGCGACCGTGAGCAGGAAGACCAGGACGTTCACCGCGAGGATGGCCTGGGTGACGAGCACCGACCGGGACAGCCGCGCACCGAAGACGGTGCGCTGGCCGAAGCCGGCTTCCTGGTACCCGCGGTGCTGGCGGCGCTGCTCCTGCCCGCCGGCGTGCACGCAGTCGGTGCACTGGAAGCCGACGGGGGCTTCGCGGAGGCAATCCGGGCACGCCGGACGCCCGCACCGGGCACAGCTCAATCCGGTCGGGCGGTTCGGGTGCCACCAGCACCCGGGGAGCGCGGCTTGTTCGGCGGCGGGGTTCGGCGGTTGGTTCACGATGCAACCAACCTACCGAAACCCGGCCCGCTCAGCCTTCGTGGTCGATCGTGACCTTCTCGATGACGATGTCGGTCAGCGGGCGGTCCGCCGGGCCGGTCGAGGTCCGCGCGATCGCGTCGACGACGTTGCGCGACTCCTGGTCGGCCACCTCGCCGAAGATCGTGTGCCGGAAGTTCAGGTGCGTGGTCGGCGCGACGGTGATGAAGAACTGCGAGCCGTTCGTGCCGGGCCCGGCGTTGGCCATGGCCAGCAGGTACGGCTTGCTGAACTGCAGCTCCGGGTGGAATTCGTCGCCGAACTTGTAGCCGGGGCCGCCGCGGCCGGTGCCGGTCGGGTCGCCGCCCTGCAGCATGAAGCCGTCGATGACCCGGTGGAAGATCGAACCGTCGTAGAACGGGCCGGAGTTCGTCCCCGCCGCGTTGGGCTGGGTGTACTCCTTGGTGCCCTCCGCCAGCCCGACGAAGTTCGCGACCGTCTTCGGCGCGTGGTCGGGGAGCAGGGTCAGGTGGATGTCACCCTGGTTGGTGTGCAGCGTAGCTTTCACGGACCTCATCGTGCCATCTGCGGCGGGGAGCTCGAAAAAGGGGCACGATAGGTTACGGGTAACAGAGCAGTGTCAAAACGAATGATGAGGTGAAGCCCATGTCCCGGGCGACAGCCCAGGCCGTCGAGACCGCCGACAAACTCGTCACCGAGGGTGTCAAGCAGGGGCGGCGCGCGCAGAAGAAGCTCGCGAAGAAGACGGAACTGACCCGCAAGGAGCTCAAGAAGAGCTCGAAGGCCGCTCGCCAGGAGGCGCTCGCGCGCCTGTCCGAGCTGCGCAAGCCGGGTCGCAAGGCGAAGAAGGCCGCCATCAAGGCCGCGAAGGCGGCCGGCGAGTCGAAGCGCCGCGGCAAGAAGGACTTCAAGGCGGCGAAGAAGGACTTCTACGCCGCTCTGTCCGAGGCCAAGTCGGCCGCCAAGGGCACCCGCAGCCGGCGCAAGTGGCCGTGGCTGCTGGGCCTGGTCGTGGTCGGCGCGGGCGCCGCCTACGCACTGCGGTCGAAGCAGGAGCCGCCGGTCGCCCCGGCGCCCCCGAAGGCCACCCCGCCTGCGCCGAAGCCCGCCGAACCGGCGAAGCCGACCGCGCAGGCGAACGGCAAGGCGCCGTCCGCGGCGCCCGCCGAAAAGAAGAACTGAACAAGACGCGAAGAGGCCCCCGGGGGTGCAGCCGGGGGCCTCTTCAGTCTTGCGATGCTTCAGTCTGATCAGACGGCGGCGGCGTGCTTGTCGATCAGCTGGCCCAGCCGCGGCAGCGCCTCTTCGACGTTCTTCTTGCCGTTCGGGCGCAGCTTGCCGTAGACCTTCTTGATGCTGTCGCGGCTGCTCTTCTCCGCGCGCGAGTCGGTGACGCTCAGCAGCGCGTCGGAGGCCTCGTCCGAGCGGCTGGACAGGTAGGCGCCGAAGTCGTTGCCGCCCTTGGCGCGGTAGTCACCGTAGAACGGCTCGAGCGCGGAGGCGAAGTCCGGCAGCAGCGTGTCGACGGCCGAGGGGATGATGCCCGGCTTGATCTTCTTGACCGCGGCGAAGCTGGTCTTCACGACGGCACCCGAAACGCCGCCCTTGTCCGAGACCTCGGCGTCCACGAGGGTCTCGAAGTCGGAGACGACAGCCGGGCGACGGCTGGAGTCGAGCAGGATTTCCTTGAGGGTGTCAGCCACGAATCTTGTCCTTTGTCGTTGCAGAGTTGGTGCCCCGCCCCGGGGTGGGGGTCCCCGGTGGCTGCGGTGCGCGAGTCCACGAAGCCTGCGCGTGACGCACAGGGTAATACAAGATCAACATCACTCACCCGTGTGGAGGTCGCTACCTAGAGCTTCAGGGCAGCGATAGCCTTCTTGACCACTGTGCGTGCCTTGACGCTCTGCTTCTGGTTCGTGGACGCGATGACCGCGGTCGCCCCCTTCGCGACCGCGTAGACGGCCCCGTCGTCGGTCGACAAATAGCCCCCCTTCCAGCCGGAAGGGTCGCTCGCCGGGTTGGACGAGTCGACCGGCGCCGCCTTGTTGACCAGCGCTGTCGCCGTCTTCGCGTCCCCGACGTAGACACGGACGGTGAGCTGGATCTTCCCGTCCGGGCGATAGAAGAAGCACGCCGGGTGCGGCTGGTCGGCGGACACTCGCACCTTCGACACGTGCTGGCCGTTCGCCTCGGCCACGACTTCGCTGTCGAGGTACGGGCAGTCCTCGGCCGCCCCCGGCTGGGGGTCCGGGGGCAGGCTGCCGGTGCCCGCCGCGGTGGACGCCGAGGGCGGGCTGGGCGTCGCGGTGCCGGTCACGATGGTGGCGCTGCAGCCGGCCAGCAGGGCCACGGCGGGCGCGAGAAGTACGAGTCGTCGCATAGCGCGGACAGTCAACCACGAAGCATGTGTGAAAACCGCTGGCTGACATCGCCTTGACCACCGGGCGTGCGACGATGTCCGGGTGCTCACCCCCGAGCAGTACCTCGGCGCGATGGCCGAGCGCATCCAGCGGGCCGGTGGCCGGCTGAACTCCGTGCAGATCGGGCCCGCCACGGCCGTCGTCGGGCTGTTCACCGAGCAGGTCCTGCTCACGACGATGAACTACTGCGTGATCGCCGCCGCCGTCCCGGAGGTCAGCGCCGCGGCGCTGTACGACTTCACCGGCCGCGCGACGCAGCACGCCCGCGCGAACCTGACCGGCACCATGGGCTGGACGGCGGGGTCCGTCGTGATCGCCGGGCTCGTCGGCGGCCGCGTGTACCCGGACGCCGCGCAGGCCGCGTCGGCGAAGTCGGGCAACCAGTTCGGCGGCGAGACGCGGATGGTCGCGGTGGACCTCTCCGCCGGGCAGCTGTACGCGTTCGTCGGCGGCAAGCTCTGGGGCGCGGCGATGCAGGGCTCGGTCAACGCGAAGCTGACGTACTGCTTCCCGCAGCCCGCCGAGGTCTACCAGCAGGTCCAGTGGCAGCAGGCGCAGCAGCAACCGCAGCACCCGATGCCCGCGCCGGCGCCGCAGGTACCGCCCCCGCCGTACGCCGGCCCGGCCGGTCCGCAGCCGCCGGTCTACCCACCGCCGGGGCACGCACCCCAGCAGGGTCCGTACGGTTACTGACATGGTGCAGGTGCGCGGCTGGCCGTCGTTCCCCGAAGAACTCCCGGTGTTCAAGCCGGAAACAGCGCCGCCGGACCCGCAGGCGTTGTTCCTCGAGTGGCTGACCGAAGCCGGCGAGCACGTCCTGGCGCCGCACGCCGTCACGTTGTCCACAGTGGATGCCGACGGCGCGCCCGATGCGCGCGTGGTCGTCCTCAAGGACGTCGGCGCGGGTGGCTGGGCGGTCGCGACCAGCTCGGAAAGCCCGAAGGGGCTGCAGCTGCGCAAGGACCCACGCGCCGCGTTGACGTTCTTCTGGCCCGGCCGCGGCCGGCAGGTCCGGTTGCGCGGCCCGGTCTCCCCCGCCGCACCCGAGGTGTCGGCGGCGGACTTCCTAGCCCGGCCGCCGGCGTCCCGCGTCGAGGCGTTCATCGGGCACCAGTCCCAGGTGCTGCACGATCCGGCGGATCTCGACGCGGCGGCCGCGGAAGCGGAGCGCTGGGTCGAGGAGAACCCGGACGTGGCCCCGGAAACGTGGACGCGCTACCTCGTCGACCCGGACGAAGCCGAGTTCTGGCAGGCCAGTCACGACCGGCGGCACGTGCGGCTGCGGTACCGGAAGGCCGGCGACGGCTGGGTCCGCGAGCGCCTCTGGCCGTGACGGCCGCCCTTTCGGGGGTATGCGGGTTCCGCGCCGGTGTGCGCATGATGCACCCATGCGCTCGAAGATGCTGACCGCCGGGCTGGTCCTGGCGCTGACCGCCGCACTCGGGGGTGTGGCCACGGCCGACGCGCGTCCTGGGGGACGACCGGCACTGGCGGATCCACACCCGTGTCCCGGACAGCCGGGCTTCACGTGCTCGACCCTGACCGTCCCGCTCGACCACACCGGCCGCGTGCCCGGCACGCTCGCCCTGCCCGTGGCGACCGCGGACAACGCGACCGCGCCCAAGGGCGTCCTGCTGTTCCTCACCGGCGGCCCCGGGCAGGGCGGCGTCGGCACCATCACCCGGATCGCCAAGCAGCGGCTGCCGGAAGTCGCGCAGGACTACCGGATCGTGATGCTCGACCAGCGCGGTACCGGGCCGTCGGGGGCGTTGCGGTGTCCCGGCCTGCAGGCGGAGATGGGCAGTTCGGACATCGCGACCCCGTCGGCCGGCGCGGTGCAGGAGTGCGCGCGCATCCTCGGCAACACGGCACCGCTGTATTCGACCGACCAGAGCGTGGCGGATTTCGACCAGCTCCGGCAGGCACTGGGCGTGCCGAAGCTGGTCGTCGACGGCGTTTCGTACGGCTCCTTCACGGCAGCTCGGTACGCGATCGCCCACCCGGATCACGTCGGCAAGGTGATCCTCGATTCGGTGCTGCCGCACCACGCGACGGCGTCGGCCTCGCTGTACCTGACGGGGCTGACGGCGGAGGCGCGCGTGCTGCGCGCGGCGTGCGCGGTGGCGCCGGCCTGCGGTTTCGACCCGGCCGAGGACATGGCATGGGTGGTCCGCCACCGCGGCACGGCGGACGGCGTGCGGATCTTCGACACGGTGGTGTCGTACGAATTCGCCGACTCGACGTACCGCAACCCGGCCGCGGGCGACATCATCGGTGCCCTCCACGAAGCCCGCAACGGCACCCCGGCCCACCTCGACGATCTTCTGGAGGCCTACAAGTCCGGTGGCGACGACCCGGCAGCGTTCAGTGCCGGCCTCCACGCGGCGACGCTGTGCGCGGACCAGCGCTTCCCGTGGGGCTCCGCGGCGACACCGCTCCCGCTCCGACAGCCGTTGCTGTCCCTGGCCGCCCGCACGCTTCCGGCGTCGGCGACCTGGCCGTACACGACCGGCGTGGCCACGCAGCAGGGGTTCATCCAGAGCTGCCTCCCGTGGCCGGCGGAACGCCCGGCGTCGAACCCGGCTTCGCGGCTGCCGGACGTCCCGGTGCTGTTGCTGAACGGCGACCGGGACCTCTCGACGCCGATGGAGTGGGCGCGCGAGGAAGCGGCCCGGGCCCCGCGCGGCCGGTTGGTGATCGTGCCGGGCGAGTCGCATTCGATCCAGAACCGCGAGCGCGGCCACGCGGGGAGGGACGCGGTGCTCAGCTTCCTGCGGTCCACGTGACCGGCAGCGCGTGGACGCCGTAGATGTTCATGTCCGTGCGCAGCTTCACCTCCTCGGCCGGGACGGCCAGCGCCAGCGTCGGGAAGCGGCGCAGCAGGCCTTCGAAGCCGGCGCGCATCTCGATGCGGGCCAGCTGCTGGCCGAGGCACTGGTGGACGCCGTGGCCGAAGGACAGGAGGCCGCGGGCGTTGCGGTGGATGTCCAGCGTGCCGGGGTTTTCGAAGCGCCGGGGGTCGTGGTTGGCCGCCAGCAGCGAGACGACGACCGTCGAGCCCTTGGTGATCGTTTCGCCGCCGAGCTCGAGGTCCTCCGTGGCGTAGCGGAAGAAGATGTCGGCCACGGACAGGTAGCGCAGTAGTTCTTCCACCGCGCCGGGCAGCAGTTCCGCGTCGGCGCGCAGTTCCGCGCACTGCCCGGGGTGCTGCAGCAGCGCGAACGTGCCCAGCGACAGCATGTTGGCCGTCGTCTCGTGGCCCGCGAGCAGCAGCAGGAACGCCGCGCCGGTCAGCTCTTCGATGGTCAGGTCGTCGTGGCGGGCCAGGTCGGAGAGGATGTCCTCGCCGGGGTCGGCTCGCTTGTTCGTGACGAGTTCGGTGAGGTAGGTGTTGAGCGCGATGTACGCGCCCATCTTCTGCTCGAGCGGCTGCTCGCGGACCATGAACTGGGCGGAGTTCGCCTGGAAGCTGTCCCGATCCGCGTAGGGCACGCCGAGCAGCTCACAGATCACCAGCGAGGGCACCGGAAGCGCGAACTCCCTGACCAGGTCGACCGGCGGGGCCAGCCGCGCCAGGTGGTCCAGCTGCCGCTCGACGACGTCGGCGATGTGCTCCTCGAGCTGCTTCATCCGCTTGACGGTGAAGGCGCCGGTGAGCTTGCGGCGCAGCCGGCTGTGGTCCGGCGGGTCCATGGCGATGAACATGCCCGGCAGCTGCGGCGACGGCTCGGTGGCGGCGGGCATGCCGGTCTCGTACGGCACGTGGATGACGTCGAGGTCCAGGCGGGAGCTGAATCGCGTGTCGGCCATCAGCTGCCG
The DNA here is from genome assembly GCF_026017845.1 of Amycolatopsis mediterranei. Classification (NCBI taxonomy): domain Bacteria; kingdom Bacillati; phylum Actinomycetota; class Actinomycetes; order Pseudonocardiales; family Pseudonocardiaceae; genus Amycolatopsis; species Amycolatopsis mediterranei. Next base: position 11,667 of record NZ_CP100416.1, on the reverse strand, counting down.
GACCTCTTCATAGCCGGTGACGAGCCAGCCCTCGTGCCCGTCGGGGAACACCAGCGGGCTGACCGGGCGCGTGTCGCGCAGCCGGGTGAGGGCGCTCGGCGGGTCGAAGGGGCCCGCGTCGCGGTCCATGGGGAGTCCGTGCGGGACGTCGACGGTCTGGCTCATCGGCTTTCCTTTCGTGGTGTGCCGACGACGATCGCCGAGCGGGCTGACACGGGCCTGACACGCCTCGGACACCGCCGCCCGTGGCAAGATCGGCCGCGTGCAGATCGGGATCCTGGGGCCCTTCGAAGTGCGCACGGCCGACGGCGTGCTCGCCGACGTGCCCGGCGCCCGTCTCCGGGGGCTGCTGGTCGCCCTCGCGCTCGAGCCGGGCCAAGTGGTCCCGAAGGGGACGCTCGTCGACTGGATCTGGGGTGAGCACCCGCCCGCCGAAGCGCCGAACGCCCTGCAGCGCTTGGTTTCCCGGCTGCGCAAGGCGCTGCCCGAGGGAGCGGTCGACGGGCGGCCGACCGGCTACCGGCTGGTGGTGGCCCCCGAGGACGTCGACGCCGTGCGCTTCGAGCGGCTCGTGGGCCAGGCTCGTCAGGAAGACGATCCGCGACGGCTGCGCGAGGCACTCGCCCTTTGGCGCGGTCCTGCCATGCAGGACGTCGAACTGCCGGAAAGCGCGGCGTTCGAAGCGGCGGTCACCCGGCTCGAAGGGCTGCGCCTGGCCGCCTTGGAGGACCGGTTCGACGCGGAAACCCGGCTCGGCCACGGCGCGGAGCTGGTCACCGAGCTGACCGACCTGGTCGCCGCGCACCCGATGCGGGAACGGCTGGTCGCCGCGTTGATGCGTGCGCTCGTCGCGACCGGCCGCGACACCGAAGCGCTGCTCGTGTACGAGCGCACCCGGGAAACCCTGGCCGACTCGCTTGGCGTCGACCCGTCGCCGGAGCTGTCCGAAGTGCACGTCGCGCTGCTGCGCGGCGAGCTGGGGCGCCGGGAGGAGAGCCGGAAGACGAACCTGCGGGCCGAGCTGACCAGCTACGTCGGCAAGGACGCCGAGGTCACCGCGGTCCGCGAGCTCATCGCCGAACACCGGCTCACCACGCTGATCGGCCCGGGCGGTTCGGGGAAGACCAGGCAGGCCACGGAAACCGCGCGCACGCTGCTCGGCGACCTGCCGGACGGCGCGTGGCTGGTCGAGCTGGCCGGGATCGGCGCGAGCGACGACGTGGCCCAGGCGACGCTCGGCGCGCTCAAGCTCCGCGACTCGCTCGTCGGCGAGGCACCGGACGCCGAGCCGACGGACCGGGTCATCGCCGCTCTGCGCGAACGTTCGATACTGCTGATCCTGGACAACTGCGAGCACGTCATCGAGGCCGCGGCGGCGTTCGCGCACCGGGTGCTCGGGGAGTGCCGCCGGCTGCGGATCCTCGCGACGAGCCGGGAACCGCTCGGCATCACCGGCGAGGCGCTGTGGCAGGTCGCGCCCCTGGTCGTGCCCGCGGAGAACGCGGATCCCGCCGAAATCGAGTCCGCTCCGGCCGTCCGGCTGCTGCGGGACCGGGCCGGCGCGGTGCGCAAGGACCTCGCGGTGGACGCCCGCACCCTGGCGCGCGTCTGCCGCGCGCTGGACGGGATGCCGCTGGCCATCGAGCTCGCGGCGGCGCGCCTGCGCACGATGTCGCTCGACCAGCTCGCCCACCGGCTCGACGACCGGTTCCGCCTGCTCACCGGCGGCAGCCGGACCGCGCTCCCGCGGCACCGGACGCTGCGCGCGGTGATCGACTGGAGCTGGGAACTGCTCTCCGACGCCGAACGCGTCGTGCTGCGCCGGCTCTCGGTGTTCTCCGGCGGGGCGAGCCTGGAGGCGGCCGAGCGGGTCTGCGGCGACGACTCGGCCGAGGTGCTCGACCTCCTGACCGCGTTGACCGAGAAGTCGCTGGTGGTCATCGTGGGCGACGAGGCACCGCGCTACCGCATGCTCGGCACCATCAAGGAATACGCCAGGCAGCGGCTCGCGGAGGCGGGCGAGACGGACCTCGCCCGGCGCGCCCATCTCGCGTACTTCACCGAACTCGCCGAGACGGCGGAGCCGCACCTGCGCCGCGCCGAGCAGCTGAGGTGGCTCGCCACGCTCGAGGCGGAGCACGACAACCTCACCGCGGCGATGCGCGGAGCCCTGGCGGCGGGCGAAGCGGCGGAGGCGATGCGGCTCGCGGCGACCGCCGGCTGGTACTGGTGGCTCGCCGGGCACCGGGCGGAGGGCAACGAGCTGGTCATGGCGGCGACAGCCGTGCCCGGCGAGGTGCCGGACGAGATCCGCGGAGTGGTCTACACGTTCGTGGTCCAGTTCGTGACGGCCGGGCAGCAGAGCGACGAGTACCGCGCGGAGGAGTGGATCCGCAAGGCGCACGAGATCAGCCTGCGGGTCGAAAACCCGCGGCTGGCGTTGCGGTTCGCCGGCTCCCTGGAGCGCCTGCTGCACGGGCCGGACGCGGCGCTGTCGGCGTTCGAACCCCTGCTCGCCGACGAAGACCCGTGGGTGCGCGCGGTGGCCCGGTTGCAGCTGGGAAAGATGCGCATCCAGTTCGGCCACGGCGACCAGGCCGCGGACGCACTCCTCGAGACGGCGGTCGCCGAGTTCTGCTCGCTCGGCGAGCGGTGGGGCACGTCGTTCGCCCTGACCGAGCTGGCGGACCGCATCGCCGTGCGCGGCGAGTTCGGGGAAGCGTGCAAGTACTACGAGCAGGCCGTCGAGGTCGTGACCGAGGTCGGCGCCCTCGAGGACGTCGTCCGGATGCGGTCGCGGCAGGCCCAGCTGTACTGGCTGCTGGACGACGAGAAGGCGAGCGCGGCCGCCTTGGCCGAAGCCCAGCTGGCCGCCGAACGGGTGGCCTGGCCGAACGCGCTGGCCGAGCTGGCGCTGGCCAAGGCGGAACTCGCGCGCTGGAGCGGCGACACCGCCCAAGCGCGTCACCAGCTCGAGGTCGCGACGACGGAGATGGGCGACGACGCCCAGCGCGCGAACGTCCAGGCGGTGGTCCGGGACCTGCTCGGTTACCTCGCCGAGGACGTCGGCGAAGCCCGCGAGCACCGCGCGGCGGCGTTCGACGCGGCGACCGAGACGGGACACCCGCTGACGATCTCGCAGGTCCTCGTCGGCCTCGCGGACCTCGCGCTGCGCACCGGCCAGGACGAGCAGGCCGCGCGGTTGCTGGGAGCGAGCGCGGGTGTCCGGGGCCTGCCGGACCGGTCGCACCCGGATGTCGCCCGGATCGAGGAGACCACCCGAAGCCGCCTCGGTGACGTGGGGTTCACCGAGGCGACGCGGGCGGGATCGGAAGCGAGCTGGCCGGAGCTGGCCGCGGTCACGCTCGCTTCTTGAACGTGGACGAAGCCCACAGGTAGCCGACAACGGCGATCCCGACGCACCAGCCGAGCGCGACGAGCAGGGTGCCGGTGGCCGGCGAGCCGTTGAGCAGCCCGCGCAGGGTCTCGATGATCGGCGTGAACGGCTGGTACTCGGCGAACTGCTTGAGACCGGGGCCCATCTTGTCCGCGGGGACGATCGCGCTGCTGAAGAACGGGAGCATGACCAGCGGCACCGACGCCAAGCCCGCCGTTTCCGGGGTTTTCGCCGCCAGCCCCAGCGCGATCGTGAGCCAGCCGGTCGCGAACCCGAGCAGCATGACGACGCCGAGCGCCCCGAGCCAGTCGAGGAGGTTCGCCGCCGGCTCGAACCCGAGCAGGAAGGCGACGCCGAGCAGGGCCGCGATGGCGACCAGGTTGGTCAGCACACTGGCGACGACGTGCCCGGTCAGCACCGCGCCGCGGGAAACGTCCATGACCTTGAAACGGTTGATGATGCCCTTGGTCATGTCGGAGTTGACGGCGGTCGCGGTGGCACCGAGCCCGTAGCAGACGGCCAGCAGCATCAGCCCCGGCGTCGCGTAGTCGACGTAGTCCACGCCGACGCTGAACGCGTCCCCGAACATGTAGACGAACATCAGCATGATCACGATCGGCATCAGGACCGCGTTGAAGACGGAAACCGGATTCCGGGCGATGTGCTTGAAGTTGCGGCGCAGCATGACGATCGAGTGGGACTTCATTTCGCGGGAACCTCCGTGGCGCGGCCCGTCAGGGCGAGGAAGACGTCGTCGAGATCGGGGGTGTGGACGGAGAGCTCTTCGGCGCTGAGCGCGTATTCGTCGAGTCTGTCCAAAAGGGACCGGAGCGATTTCGTGCCGCCGTCGCTGGGCACCCGCAGGGCCATGGCCTCGTCGTCGCGGCCGGCCTCGGGGAGGATCCGGGCGGCCGCGTCGAGCTCGCCGGCGGTGGTGAACCGGAGCCGGACGTGGGTGCCGGGAATCCGGCGCTTCAGTTCGTCGGCCGTGCCCTGGGCGACCAGCCGGCCCTGGTCGAGCACGGCGATGCGGTCGGCGAGCTGGTCGGCCTCTTCGAGGTACTGGGTGGTGAGGAAGACGGTCACCCCATCGGCGACGAGGTCGCGGATGATGGCCCACATGGTCCGGCGGCTGCGCGGGTCGAGGCCGGTCGTCGGCTCGTCGAGGAAGATGATCCGCGGACGGCCGACGAGCGTCATGGCGAGGTCGAGCTTCCGGCGCATGCCCCCGGAGTAGGTCGACGCGGGCTTGCGCGCCGCCTCGGTGAGGTCGAAGCGTTCCAGCAGCTCGGCGACGGTTTTCTTGCTCGTGCTGCCCCGGTTCAGGTCGACCATCAGCTGCAGGTTTTCCTGCCCGGTGAGCAGTTCGTCAACGGCGGCGAACTGCCCGGTGACGCCGATCGCCGCCCGCACGGCCTTGGCCTCGGTGGCCACGTCGTGCCCGGCGACGCGAACCGTGCCGCCGTCGGCCTTGGTCAGAGTGGTGAGGACGTTGACGGTGGTGGTCTTGCCGGCCCCGTTCGGGCCGAGCAGGGAGAAGATCGTCCCGGCCTCGACTTCGAGGTCCACGCCGTCGAGGACGGTTTTGTCTTGGTAGGCCTTCCGCAGTCCGGAGGCCGTGATCGCCAGGTCTGTCATGGGAGCCACTGTCGAGCGACGGCCTGACACCGACCTGACACGAACCTGACCCGGTCCCCCTTTGATCAGGGAGCGTTCACCGGCGTGGCTGTCCGACACGACAACGCCCAGGTCGTCGTGACCTGGGCTTTGTCGCGGAGTGTGGAGCTGAGGGGAATCGAACCCCTGACCCCCGCCTTGCAAAGGCGGTGCTCTACCAATTGAGCTACAGCCCCGGACGCGGGCGGCGCGCCACCCGCGTGGGTGAAGATCAGTTGCGAGAAGCGCCCGCCGGCTTGGCCGGAGTGGTGCCGTTGGTGGAGGGGACCGGCGCGGTCGCCTCACGCCACAGGTCGGCTTCGGCCTTGGCCGCCTTGTTGCGCTTGACGACGAACAGAACGCCGCCCGCGATGACGGCGAGTGCCAGCAGCTTCTTCACCGAAGCCCCCTTCTCAGCTTGCTTCCCTTACCCCGCGATGTTACTGCACGGCCACGGCGTGGGTGCCGGGCACTCTGGTTCCACGTGGAACCACTGGTAAGGCACGTCACACGCAGCGGGAAATACCGCCCCGGGCCCGTTGGTTGTACGAAGTGGTCGATGTGCCCACCGTGTCCCCCGGGCCTCACCCCATCGCCTTCGCGGAGTTCCGTAAGGCTGGAGCCGCGATGAGCCACTCGCCGAGAGGCGACCGTGCGGCGCATCGACCGCAACCGCTCAGCCCTGCCGGCCTTCTCTTCCCGGCAGGGCTGACCTGTATCTCTTGGTCACGCTTGGTGATCGGGCGGATCAGTCCGTAGAGGCACTGCCGTGCCCGAACAGCGCTAGCGCCGGGCTCGAGACCCGGCTGAGGCTGGGTGCGTGTCAGAAACGCAGAACACGAAGGCGACCGCACTGACGGCCGTCGAAGCGCTGAAGTACCAAGGTGATCCGCTGGCCGACGCGGTGATCGCCGACTTGGTGGCCGGCGGAACGACCAGCGCGGTCAACGAGGTGCTGGCCCGGTTCCGGGACAACGACCAGCCGGTTCCCGAGGACCTCCCCGAGCCGGTGCGCCGTTATCTCGTGGCCACGGACGCCCCACCGGATTGGGCCGATCCCGACCGGATCGCGGGCGCGTACGAGTTCTTCGTGGACGACGGGGTGCACGTCGCGTCGGTGCTGTCGTTCGGCGCGATGGTCAACTGCTACGCCCAGCCGCGGCCATCGCGCGTGCTGTCGCTCACGCACCGGCTCAACCAGCCCCATCGCCGGCTGTCCGAGACGTCGCAGTTCGTGCTGAACCTGATGGGCCGCAACCCCTTCGGCTCCGGCGGCAGTTTCGTGCCGACGATCCAGAAGACCCGGCTGATCCACGCCGCCGTCCGTCACTTCATCACCCGATCCGGCGAATGGGACGTCGAGGCGGACGGCGTGCCGTTGTGCCAGCAGGACATGCTGGGCGCATTGCTCATCTTTTCCGTCCAGGTCATCGACGGAATGCGCCGGATCGGCATCTCCGTCACCGACCGCGAAGCCGAGGACTACTACTACGTGTGGCGGGTGACCGGCGCCCTCCTCGGCATCCCGGCCGACGCCATGCCCGAGACCCTCGCCGAGGCTCAGGCGCTGAACGCGCGGCTCGTCGAGGCGAGTTACGGCCCGTCCGCCGAAGGAATCGAGCTCACCCGCAACCTGCTGCGCCTCTACGAGAACCTGGTGCCGGGCAGAGCGTTCGATGGCGTGGTCGCGGCGATGGTCCGCCAGGTCGTCACCCCGCAAGTCGCCGACTGGCTCGAGGTACCGCACTCGCGCGCCTGGGTCCGCACGGTAGCCGCCGGCGCCCGCGTGATGCGGCTGCTCGAGCGCTCGGAAGACCGCAGCCGGGTGGCCACGACGGTGCTCGACAAGGCGGGCAGCCTCCTCTTGGGCGGAAGCGTGCGCACGCTGACCGACGGGCAGCCGACCACCTTGACCATTCCCTCGGACCTGAGGGAGAAGTGGCTGGCTGCCGGCGTTTGCCCGGTGGCACCCCCGCCCGGCGGTGCTCGGGATGGCAGATAGAAAGCTGGCCGTGACTCAGAGCCCTTTGATCCGCGCAATGAGCTCGTCGCGGTACTCCTGCACCGCCTGCAACTCCGGTTCGTCGCCGGCCGCCCGCTTCAACGCGCCTTCCAGGATCTTCAGCCCTTGGCGTTCGTCGCCGCGCGCATCCGCCTGCCTCGCAGCGTTCTCCAAGGCTTTGGCGAGCTTGGTCTGCGCCTCGGTTTCTTGGTGGCCTAGTGGATCCGGATCCAGTTGCCGCCCGGATCGACAACGGTGAACCCGGTGTACCGGTCGTTGCGCAGCCGCGGCCGGGTCATGCGCGGAATGCCGGCGATCAGCCGTTTTCCGTGCACGGACCGCATCCCCGCCGCGAAGGCCTCGTACAGCTCGTTGGTGTCCGCCACGATGACCAGGCACGTGCTGTACGACTGCGCCGGGTCGTAGTCGTCCATCCCGAAGAAGTGCAGATTGATGGCGTCCCGTCGCACCGCGACGTGCGGGTTCGGCCGTGTCTGCCGATAGGTGATCTCGAAGCCGAGCATTTCGTAGAACGACGCGATCTCGTCGATGGAAGGACAGGGCAGGAGCGGAATGGTCAGTTCGTCGGCCATTACCCGAAGCTAAGCCCGGACCTGCCGAAACGACACCGAGCTATTTGCTGATGCGAACAGCATGGTGGCTCGCCCAGCTCCACAAGTCACTCAGGTCATGCAAAAAGCCCGGCTCGCATGACGCGAACCGGGCGTTGACCTGCGTGGGCCTACCAGGACTTGAACCTGGGACATCTTCGTTATCAGGCCAAGATCACGGCTTCCGATCAAGGCGGATGTTCGGTGACCTCACGTTTCAACGTCCACGGACATCCGCGGACGACCGCAGGGCATCTCTGTGGTTGTCGCACAGTTTGTCGCCCGCTTTCTATAGCTTGACGAGACAAAAGAGCCGCCTGGACAGTGTTCGCTGTCGTCTGCCACCGCCCGTGGCACCACCACGTTGCCAGTCGTGGAACCAGCGACGGTTGGTGATTCACCGAGAAGACACGTTCCAGATCCACCTTGTCGATCGATCACGGCAACAGTCAGCGAACGTCCGGAGATGTCGATGACTGCGTTCAAGACTTAGCTCGTGTCCGCTCGCGCGGGTCATCCAGCGTCGCCACCTCGGCCTGAATAGTCGAGTTCCCCGCAGGCTGCGCACGTTCACACAGCAAGACATAGGTTAATTGATCACTTAATAAGGGTATATTTCGCCGATTACTGAGTCCGGCTACCGTGACGGGATCGCGGCGCCGACTCTATACTCTCATTCGTGGACCTCATGTCGGTGACTGTTGCCCCGTTGGCAAAAGCGATCTTGTCGCGAGTAGGTAAAGAGATCGGGGGTGTCGCGGCCAAGGGTACGCGTAAGTGGGTGCTGGGCGACCCGGAGAAGAAGGCATTGGAGCGTGCACTGGGACGGGCGTTCGCCGAAGTCGAGAGGCTCTACGGTCGCCAACTGGCGGACTTTGATATCAACGCGGGGTTCTGGGAGCACGAGGGCGCTGACGAGCTGTCGAAAGTGTTGGTGGCTGGTCTGACGCCGTCCGCGGCGAAATTCGCCGAACGTGCGGTTGACTCACTGGGCCCGTCGCGATCGGACGATGAGCGGCTTGATCGGATTCTTGCATTGCGGCCGCCATTCAAGGCGATGCTAACAGCGTTGGAACGCGAGGTTCGCACTGAGTCTGCCCTGCATGCGTTGCTGGAGCGTGCAGACGCGGCCCGCACGGCCGACGCAGCTTCATCGATCGTGGAAGCGATGGGTGCCCGAGCATCATCTGAGGATGATCAGGTGCGCTATCTGGGCTGGCTGATTGATCAGCACCGCTATGTGCGGACCGCCGGTGTGGTACGTAATACGACGGTGCAGTTGCCGCTGGAGCGGGTCTTCGTCGGGCTGAGGGCACGACATGATCGGCATCCCGGTGATCGGGCTCGGTTGTGGTTCGAACAGGAACGCCAGAAGGCGGCTGCACTGCTGGAGGCCGGGCAGCTTGATCATGTCGGGTACGAGGCTGTTTTGGACCGGTTGCAGACGCAGTACGGCCGCAAGTTCGCCGTCGACGTTGGCAGCGAGTTCGACCAACCCGTGCTGGTGTTGGATGCGGTGAGAGACGCCTCGCAGGTGTTAGTGCTGGGTGATCCCGGTACAGGTAAGACGACTCTGCTGCGGTACCTGGCGCTGCGCCATGCGCGCGCGGTACTCAAGGGCGAGTCGGTGCAGGGGCGGCCGGCGCGGTTGCCGATCTATGTGCGGATCGGGGATTACGCCCGTCAGGGGTACCCGCGGGTAGGAATCAGTGATTTCTTGCCTGACTATCTGAACCGCTCGGAGTGCCGCCTTCCCGGCCTGGCCAACATGTTGGGGCAGCAATTGGAGGCTGGTCGATGTCTGGTGCTGCTGGACGGACTGGACGAGGTCGCGTCGGCGGAACTCCGCCGCGAAGTGGTCGCGGCGGTGGTGAATTTTGTAGCCGCACACAGCCGATCCGGTAACCGTTTTGTGGTGACCAGCCGGGTCGCCGGCTACCAGGCTGCTCCGTTACCACAGCCGTTCACAGCGATGCGGCTGGATGACATGGATGACGACACGATCAGCCAGTTCCTGCAGGTCTATTGCCGTCAGGTGGAACGGGCAGAGACGCCGGACAAGAGCCAGGCTGCGATCATCGAGGCCGGTGCGCGAGAAACCGCCGCGATTGAGCAAGCGCTGCGTTCAAACGCTGGGGTACGCAGATTGGCAGCCAATCCACTGCTGCTGACGGCACTGGTATTAGTCCATCGGGCCAGTGGACGGCTGCCGCACCGGAGGGTGGAAGCCTACGTGGAGGTATGCACCGCGCTGGGCCGCACATGGCGCAGTGCCCAAGGAGTCGCGGATGCGGATCTGCCTGACGAGCGGATCCTGACCCGCTGGCTGATCGAACTCGGCGCGTGGATGCATCAGTACCGCCCCGAGGGTGCCGCCACCCGAGCGGAGTTGCTGGAGGTGCTCGGCCCATTGTGGTCGGCACACCAGGGCAGCGCTTGGGATCCGGACGCGTTGTTGACGGCTGATCCTCTGGACACCGAGGCCGGTCAGGGTGTGCTGGAATTCATCGAGAAGGCCGATAAGCACACTGGTCTACTGGTCGAGCGGGCGCCAGGCCGGTATGGGTTCGCGCATTTGACTTTCGAGGAGTACTACGCCGGGCGAGCGCTGGCGTTCCGTGGCACGGCAACAGAACGGGTCCTTGCACTGCGTGGCCATCTGCACGATCCCCGCTACGAAGAACCGATCCTTCTGGCGCTCGGCCTAATTGGAACCGACTACGCCGACCAGATCGACGACGTTGTTGCCCAGGCCATCTATCCCGGTACGGTGCCCAGCCTGTACGAGGACCTGCTTGGACGCGATTTTCTGTTTATGCTCCGCGTCCTAGCCGACGACACGCCCGTACAGACCGCCACGATCGACCACGTCATCACTCTGGCGATCACGGAACGACTCGCCCCCGACCGCAGTCGGTGCCGTTTCGCCAGTTACTCACAGGCGTTGGAACAGCATCTCGCCGCGCTGACTGGCACAAAAGCCGCCGGCCGCTACATCACTGCTGTAGATAAAAGAGCCGACTTGCTCACGCCGGAGACGGTGGGGCCTTGGGTCACGTTGGCAGGCATCGCCGCTCAGCTCGACGTGTTACTAGCCGCAACTGTTGCCGCCCTGGTTCAGGTCGCTACTGATCCCGGCATCGACCCGTCCATGCGAGTGCAGGCGGGATTAGTGCTGGCAGGTCGTGGAGAGCTGAGAGAGCCGGTGATCACCGCCCTGCTCCAGCTCGCCACCGACTCCAACCCCGACATCGACCCGTACGTGCGGTTGCAGGGGGCATCAGTGCTGGCTGATGCTGGAGAGCTGAGAGAGCCGGTGATCACCGCCCTGCTCCAGCTCGCCACCGACTCCAACCCCGACATCGACCCGTACG
>NZ_CP100416.1:0-592 GCF_026017845.1 Amycolatopsis mediterranei | reverse complement strand
GAGCCGGTAATCACCGCCCTGCTCCAGCTCGCCACCGACCCCTTCGTTGAGGTGGAGGCGCGATCAGTGCTAGCTAATGGTGGAGAGCTGAGCGAGCCGGTAATCACCGCCCTGCTCCAAGTCGCCACCAACCCCGACATCGACCCATCCGCGCGGTTGCAGGGGGCATCAGTGCTGGCTGATGCTGGCGAGCTGAGCGAGCCGGTGATCACCGCCCTGCTCCAGCTCGCCACCAACCCCGACTCCGACTACGACTTCAACCCCGACCCGTCCGTGCGGATGCGTGCGGTGTCGGCGCTGGCAGGTCGTGGAGAGCTGAGCGAGCCGGTAATCACCGCCCTGCTCCAGCTCGCCACCAACCCCAGCATCGACCCGCTTGTGCCGAGGCGTGCGGTGTCGGCGCTAGCTGATCGTGGAGAGCTGAGCGAGCCGGTAATCACCGCCCTGCTCCAGCTCGCCACCAACCCCGACATCGACCCATCCGCGCAGGTTCAGGCGGGATCAACGCTGGCAGGTCGTGGAGAGCTGAGCGAGCCGGTAATCACCGCCCTGCTCCAGCTCGCCACCAACCCCGACATCGACCCATCCGCGC